>JBGSWJ010000403.1:0-2342 GCA_041752495.1 Rhodobacterales bacterium | reverse complement strand
CCGGCCTGATCGCGCAGGCGAGGGCAAAGGGTGCCGTGCCGCGCCCGGCCGAGATCGAGCGCCAGTGGCGGCAGATCCAGAAGGTCCGCGAGATCCGCGAGACGCTGGAAAGCCTGCGTGCCCTGGGGGCGGGTGCGGAGTATCTGCGCTGCGATGTGCGGGATCGTGCATCCTTTGCGGCGCTGGTGGCGGATGTGCGCGCGCGCCATGGCCGGATCGACGGGGTGCTGCATGGTGCGGGCGTCATCGAGGACAAGCTTCTGGCAGACAAGACGCCTGAAAGCTTTGAAACGGTGCTGCGCACCAAGACCGACAGTGCGGAAACACTGGCCGGGGCGCTTGGCCTGATGCCCGCAAGCCCTGTGCCGGAGGGGGGACGTCCGCGTTTCGTGGTCTTCTTCACCTCGGTGGCCGGACGGTTCGGCAACCGGGGACAGGGCGATTACGGCGCGGCCAACGAGAGCGTGTCAAAGCTTGCGCGCTGGCTTCAGGCGCAGCCCGAGGCCGGGGCCACCCGTGTCTGTGCCATCAGCTGGGGCCCCTGGGATACCGGGGCCGGCGGCATGGTTTCGGCCGAGATCAAGGCGCAGTTCGATGCGCTTGGCATCGTGCCGATCCCGCCTGAACTGGGCGTGGCGGCGCTGGCGGCCGAGATCGGCTGGGGTGAGGCCTATGAGCCCGAGGTAGTCTGGGGTCAGGGGCCCTGGGCGAAGGATGTCAGCCGACTGCGGGAAACCGGTCTGAGCAAGGCCGCAGAATGACCAAGGGCCCTTTGGACGAAGCCATCGCCATCGTCGGCATGGCCGGGATCTTTCCGCGTGCCCCCTCAGTCCGCGCCTTCTGGCGCAACATCCTGGACAGGGTGGATGCTGTCGATCATGCCCCTGCGGACTGGGGTGCAGAGGGGCTGCTTGATCCGTCAAGCCGGGCCAATGACCGGATCTATACCGACAAGGGGGGGTTCCTGGGCGATCTGGCCGTGTTCGACCCGCTGCGCCACGGGGTGATGCCCAATTCCATCGACGGGGGAGAGCCGGACCAGTTCCTGGCCCTGCAGGTCGCGGCTGAATCGGTCGATGATTCCGGCTTTCCTGTCAGACCCGTGCCGGGGGACCGGGTTTCGGTGATCATCGGGCGGGGAACCTATATAAACCGGGGTTTCACGACGGTCGTCCAGCATGGCCTGATGATCGATACCTTCCTTGCCATCCTGCGCCAGCTGCATCCCGACACGCCGGCCGAAAGCCTTGCCGCGCTGAAGGAGCGTCTCAAGGCCTCGCTCCCGCCCTTCGACCCTTCGACCGCCCCGGCCCTTGTGCCCAACCTTGTTGCGGGGCGGATCGCGAACAGGCTTGATTTCCGGGGGGCCAATTACATCATCGATGCCGCCTGTGCGTCGTCGCTGATCGCGGTGGATCGCGGGATGGCCGACCTGCGTTCGGGGCGGGCCGACATGGCGGTGGTGGGGGGTGTGCACGCGTCGACGCCGCCGTCGATCTATCAGATCTTCTGTCAGCTCGAGGCGCTGTCTCGCAAGGGGCGCATCCGTCCCTTCTCGGCCGAGGCCGATGGCACATTGCTGGCCGAAGGTGTGGGGATCCTCTGTCTCAAGCGGCTTTCCGACGCCGAGGCGGCGGGGGACAAGATCTACGCGCTTCTGCGGGGCGTCGGTGTAGCGAGTGACGGCAAGGGGCTCGGCATCCTTGCGCCACGGCCCGAAGGGCAGGAACTTGCCTTGCAGAAGGCCTATGCGGAATCGGGCATCAGCCCCGAAAGCATCGGCCTGATCGAGGCGCATGGAACGGCCACGGCGCTTGGCGACAGGACCGAGGTGGAATCGCTGGCCCGGCAGTTCGGCCCGCGCCATGGCAAGGCTGCGGATATCGCGCTGGGATCGGTCAAGTCGATGATCGGCCATTGCCTTCCGGCGGCCGGATCGGCGGGGCTGATCAAGGCGGCCCTGGCCCTGCATCACCGGGTGCTGCCGCCGATGCTTGTGGACAGTCCCAACCCTGCGCTGGGGCTTGAACAGTCGCGGTTCTATCTTAACACCCGGGCGCGGCCCTGGGTGCATGGAGGGGACGAACCGCGCCGGGCCGGGGTGAATGCCTTTGGCTTTGGCGGGATCAATGCCCATGCAATCCTTGAGGAATATGTGCCGCCCGCGGTCAGGCCGGAAAGCGACAGGCTGCCCCCCGTCGTGCAGGCCCCGCCGCCCGAGGTGAACCGCCCGTCCGAAGTGCTGATCTGTGCCGCCCCGGATGCCGGTGGTCTGGGAGAGGCGCTGGACAGCCTTGCCCGGGCGCTTGACGAGGATGGGGCCGATCTTGCCGGGTTCGCCC
>JBGSWJ010000402.1:0-9342 GCA_041752495.1 Rhodobacterales bacterium | reverse complement strand
GCCGCCGACCCGTCTGCTTGTGACCGGGGGCGGGCGGAACAATGCGACGCTGATGGCGATGATCGCCGCCGCGGTCGATTGCCCTGTAGAGCCTGTCGAGGCGGCAGGGTTTGACGGCGACATGCTTGAGGCGCAGGCCTTTGCCTATCTGGCGGCGCGGGTTGTGCGGGGTTTACCTACATCCTGCCCGGGGACGACCGGGGTACGCGCGGCAGTCGGAGGCGGGACGATTTCGGAAGGGTGAAGCGGAGTGCGTCCTTGTGGACGCACTTTCTGTTTGGTGGTGGGGCGGGGCGATCCCCGCCCTACGCAGATTATGCGGGCAAGTGAATGCGGAAGCGTTCGCGGATAGCACGATCAACATCGGCCGGGAAGCGGGCGGCCGAGGTTGTGGCGAGAATCGCGTCCTTCTTTTTCGTCGCTTCGATAAGGAGATCGGGACGACCCTTTTCTTCCCATTCCTTGGGCGACTGACGGTTGGCCGTAACGGGGTATATGTATTCTGTCTGCATAAGGCTGAGCGTCTGGTCCGATCCAAGATAATGGCCCGGCCCGCCAAGACAGGTGGCACGCATGGTTTCGAGAGCCAGCGTGTCGTCGGTCACTTCAATCCCACGCACGCAGCGCAGGGCCTGGCCGAGAAGGTCATCCCCGAGGATCAGGCTTTCAAGGCAGAAGCCAAGGAGCGAAGCGTGCATTCCGGTCGCCTCGTAGACGAGGTTGAGGCCGGATAGGCCTGCCATGACGTTCGAGCACATCTGTTCCCAACCTGCCTGCATGTCAGGCAGTTTGGCATCGGCGATCCCTGCGGCAGCGCCTCCGGGGAGGCCATAGAAGCGGTGCATCTGGGCGCAGCCTGCGGTCAAAAGGGCCTGTTCGCCCGACCCGCCGGACATGGCACCGGTGCGCAGGTCGCTGACGAACGGCCATGTGCCGAAGATCGCCGGATAGCCGGGCGAGATCGCGTTGACATAGACGACGCCAGCGAGACATTCGGCCACGGCTTGCACGATGGCGCCAGCGATTGGTGCGGGGGCGGTTGCGCCGGCCTGACCTGCCGAGAGAAGAAGGATCGGCATGCCGCCCGCGATGCAGGCTTCCATCACCTTGCAGGCGTCGGTGGCGAACTTCATCGGCGGCACGACAAAGCAGTTAGAGTTCGAGACGAACGGCCGCGCGCGCCATTCGGCCTCGCCACCAGCGATCATGTGGAGCATGTCGAAGGCGTCGGCGACGAAAGCGGGTTCGGTGAAGGACGTGCCGACGTGTTTCGTCGTGCCTGCACAGCAGGCATAGATCGTGTTCAGGTCCATCTCGCGGTTGTCGACGATATCGCGGCAGACCATCGGCCGCTGCACGAAATGGATGTTGTCGAGCCGGTCGCAGATGCGGGCGGCGTCATGCAGGTCCTGCACAGTGGATTCGCGGTACTTTCGCCCCTCGACATCCACCACATGCACGGCGGCTCCGGCGGTGCCATAGTGAACGCGGGTGCCCGAGAGGTGCATGTCATGGATCGGTTCGCGGCCATAGAGCGTTATGCCGCGCGCGGCTTTGGCGAGCATGTCCTCGACCAGCGCGCGGGGAAAGCGGATGCGGCCATCGTCGCCAAGTATCGCGCCGGCCCGGGTCAGGATTTCAACGCCCGATGGAGGTGCATCCGCGAGCCCGATTTCCTCGAGAGCCTGTAGGGCGGCGCGATGGATGCGCAGCACGTCGGAATCCGTCAGCGGATTATAGGTGCCGCCCGACATGCCGGGGCGAACAGGGCGCATTTCGGCGGTCAAGGGCGAGGTGCGGGCGGCATGACGAGCGGCGCGGCCGCCGCTACGGACATGGCGGTTGGCAGAACGTACAGAAGAGGACGCGTCGGCGACCGGCAGAAGTTCATCTGACATGAATGTTTAGCCTTGAAAGGAGAGGATCAGTCTTTTGCAGAACGTCAGCCGCAAAGGGGCGCCCCCCGCGCCGCACGACCGCGCCGCGCACCGATGGTACGCAACACCAGACTGATCTGCCACTGATCCGAAGCCATCGGCTCTCCATTCGTTGAAGACACTTTGAACCTAGGACCGGGTCCTGTCTGGTTCAAAAACGACTGGAAGTCGCTTTTGTCGAAGTCGGGTTTTCTTGGGCGCGAACCACGAACACTCTTTGCCTTTAGGAAGCGCGGCGCGACTACATTACCACGGCAAGCAGTGAAGCGGATTGCCGTCACGATACTGATGGCAACAACTCCCGGAGGGCGGGTGCATCTCTCCGGCATGATCGACATTGCTTCACCCCCAGACCTGCAAGGACCGGATCGTCCAAAACAGGAAAATCACGAGGATTCTTCTTTTGTTCACTTGCGTTGGCAGACACTTGCTGCTGCGGGCAAACAGTTTCGGCCATTTGAGTCCTAACGCGCGATCAACTTTGTGCGCACCAGCGTGAGACCATTGATAAACCTTACCCCGAGGCATAAATTCTTATTCTGCGCCAAGACGGGTTCTCAGTTAACCGGTGCGCTGATCCTATGACAGGAGTAGAAATGACGACGATGATGAACAGCGGCAAAATTGCCCTTGCAGCCGCAATTTTGACGACCTCAGTGGCGTTTGCTGCGCCTGTTGCGGCTCAAGAGGCAACGCTGGCGACGGCCACGCCCCTGACCTATTCTGTGTCGACCATGTCGATGCCCGGTGACTGGACCGGTTTCTATGCGGGCGGCACACTCGGCTTTGCGGGTGCCGGCGGCGACAACGTGTTCAACAATGATGAATCTGGCTGGGACTATGGCCTTCAGGCCGGCTACCTTTGGGATACCGGGACTGCCGTTCTGGGCGGTGAACTCCAGTGGATCGGCACCGGCCTTGAGGATGAGATCAATGATATCGGCATCGACGGTGTACTTCGCGCCAAGCTGATCGCCGGCTATAATGCCGGGGCGTTTATGCCCTACATCACCGGCGGCTGGGCTCAACTCACCACCAACGGTGCGCTGGAAGACAGCGATACGGGCTACCTGTGGGGCGTTGGTGCCAACTACATGCTGAACGACAGCATCATGATCGGTGCCGAATACCTCAAGCATACTTTTGACAACTATGCCGACACGGGAGAGAACATCACGGCCGAGACGCTCGAAGTGAAGGCGTCCTATCGCTTCTGATCGGCCCGCGAAACAAACCGACAAACCGCCGCGCGTTCGATCGAACACGCGGCGGTTTTGCTGTCAGGGGTTTGCCGCGGCCCTGCGGCCTGCAAAGGCGATTACACGGGTCAGCGCATCGGCAAAATGATCATCCGCAATCGTCATTGCGACCCTGACATGGCCGCCCGCGGCGGCGCCAAAGCTTTCACCCGGCATCACGGCAATCATTTCCTCGTCCAGCAGGGCCGCGGCGAAATCTTCTCCCGTCATACCGGTCGCGCGGATATCAAGCATAGTGTACATCGCCCCGTCGAGCGGTGCGTAACGGACGATGTTCTGCCGCGAAAGGATGTCGAGCGCGATGGCCCGGCGGCGCTTGAACGGGGCACTGATGGAGTGTTCGAAATCGGGACCAAGGCCCAGCGCGAAAAGTGCCGCGTCCTGGATGAAACCGGGGATGCCATAGTTGGTATGGGTCGCCAGATCGGTCATCGGGCCAATCGCGTCAGCAGGGCCGCATATCCAGCCGATCCTGCTTCCTGTCATGGCATGGCTTTTCGACATAGAGCCGATCACGAAGGTCCGCTCTGCCATGCCGGGCAGCGCTCGGGGCGACAGATGGGCCCCGGCCCACACCTGGGTGTCATAGACCTCGTCCGAGATGAGCCAGAGGTCATTGTCCTGGCAGACCTTCGCGATGGCTCCAAGCGTGTCGCGGCCATAGATCACCCCCGTCGGGTTGTTCGGCGTATTGATCAGGAGTGACTTTGCACCAGGGGCCACGACGGCGATGTCGGCGGCCCGGGGTTGAAACCCGTCTTCGGCATGGGCACGGATTGCGACCGGCACCGCGCCGACCGTCCGGATCGTGCCGGGATAGGTCGCGTAATAGGGGTCAATGAACAGGGCGCGGTCCCCTTCATCGCAGGCCGCATGGTGGGCGGCAAAAAGTGCCGACTGGCCGCCTGCGGTAACCATCACGTTTTCGGGGCCGGTCTGAATACCGGTTTCCCGGGTGATCCGCTCGGCAATGGCTGAGCGCAGGGCGGGAATGCCGGGAATGCTGGCATAGCCCGTATGGCCCGCTTTTGCAGCCTCGTACATTGCAGCAAGGATGACGGGGTCGGTGCGTGTGTCGTGCTCACCGATGGTAAGTTCGACGACAGGCAGACCGGCGGACTTCATGGCACGGGCGCGGCGGAAGTGGTCCCAGCCATCTGACCCGGTTCCGATGATTTCTGAGATGCGATGAGAGATTTTCATGGGCGGCAGCCAAACCTCAGCCGCCGGGTGAAGTCAACGGTCCGGGCGTTCAGTCGGACAAAGGGCCTAGCGTGGCCTGCACCTTTTTTGGCAGCCCGGCACGGATGAGAATGTAGGACGTCCGCAAGCGGTGAAGCAGTTCTGCGTCATCAGTGTCTTCGGTCAGGTAGATCCAGGAACGGTGGAAATAGCGTGCGCGTTCGCCGACGCCAGCATCGATCAGCATCTGCGCAGTTTCGATGCTGTCGGTCTTGACCGCCACGCCGGTCTGGATCGCCCCGACCGAGGCAAACATCTTGCCGCCGACTTTCCACGCGTCATGGCCCCCGCCCCATGGGTCGGAGACTTCGGCACCGGGAAAGGAGGCACAGATGCGGTTGACGCGGTCGCGGGACATGGGATGAAGATGCCAGAGGGAGGGCAGCGAGGCAAGCATGCAGGATTGGGTCGCGCTTTTGCGCGGAGTGAATGTTGGCGGGGGCAACAAGGTGCCGATGGCCGACCTGCGGCGGCTAGCCGAAGGGCTGGGCTGGACTGGGGTGCGGACCTATGTCGCCTCGGGCAATCTGGTGTTCCGGGCTGAAGGGCAGGCGGGGGCGCTGGCCGATGCCCTGCGGGATACGATGCGGGACGGGATCGGGGTGGATGTGCCGGTGGTTGTGCTGCCGGGGGATGAGCTGCGGGATGCGCTGGCGGCCTGTCCGTTTGATCCTGCGGCGGGGAAGCAGGTCCATGTGATGTTTCTGTTCGGGCGGGTGACGGTGGATGAGGCGCTCAGCGACTCGCTGCGTCTGCCGTCCGAGACTCTGGTGATGGACGGCACGCGGGCCTGGCTGCATACGCCCGAGGGCTTTGGCACGTCGAAACTGGCGGCAAAGATCGACCGCGTGATCCGGGGTGCGCCAATGACGGGGCGGAATCTGAATACGCTGCGGGCACTGGTGGAAATGCTGGACGGGCCGAAACGGGGCTGATAAGGAGCGTCGCATGAAAAGCCACAGCATCATCATCTGCTGCATTATTCCCTGCTGACAAGCGTCACGCGGGCCGCCTTTTCACACCTCCTACCGAAGTGAGAACAAGCCCGCGGGCGAAGACCGTTTCCCGCGTGAGGCCCCCATGACGACGATCCGCCTGCACAACACCAAGACCCGCAAGAAAGAGGTCTTTGAGCCTTTGGATCCGTCCAACGTGCGGATGTATGTCTGCGGGCCTACGGTCTATGACCGGGCGCATTTGGGCAATGCCCGGCCGGTCATCGTGTTCGATGTGCTGTTCCGGCTACTGCGCCACGTTTACGGAGAGGGGGCGGTGACCTATGTGCGCAACTTCACCGACGTTGATGACAAGATCAACGACGCAGCACTGGCGCGGCAGAAGGCCGGTGATCCGCGTCCGCTTGAGGCGCTGATTCACGAGCGGACGGAAGAGACGATCGGCTGGTATCATGCCGACATGGAGGCGGTCGGCGCGCTGCGGCCCACGATGGAGCCGCGGGCCACAGACTGGATCGGGGCGATGGTCGCGATGACGGCGGACCTGATCGCCAAGGGCCACGCCTATGAGGCCGAGGGACATGTGTTGTTCTCGGTGGATAGCTATGCAGCCTATGGCGCGCTGTCGGGCCGGTCGGTTGATGACATGATCGCAGGCGCGCGGGTCGAGGTGGCTCCCTACAAGCGCAATCCGATGGATTTCGTTTTGTGGAAGCCGTCGGATACTGAAACGCCCGGCTGGGACAGCCCCTGGGGTCGCGGGCGGCCCGGGTGGCATATCGAATGCTCGGCCATGGCGCAGGAGTTGCTGGGGGCTTCATTTGACATCCATGGCGGCGGGATCGACCTGCAGTTCCCGCATCATGAGAACGAGATTGCCCAGTCGGCCTGTGCCCATCCCGAGGGGTCGTTCGCGCGCTATTGGCTGCATAACGAGATGCTCCAGGTCGAGGGCAAGAAGATGTCCAAATCGCTTGGCAACTTCTTTACCGTGCGGGATCTCTTGGAGCAGGGCGTACCGGGCGAGGTGATCCGGTTTGTGATGCTGGGCACGCATTACGGCAAGCCGATGGACTGGACCGAAAAGAAGCGGGTCGAGGCGGAGGCGACGTTGCGAAAGTGGCGGGCCTTGGCAGAGAACGCGGAGGATCGCGGGATGATTGACCAGGGCTTTGTGGATCTCTTGTCGGATGATCTTAACACCGCCGGGGCCATTGGTCGCCTGCATGAAATGGCGCGCGAGATTGCGGGCAACTCGACGCGGGACTGCCATGTAGAGAAGGGGATATTCCTGTCTACGGCGCGACTTGTGGGTTTGCTTACGAACGAGATGGGCGAGTGGGTGAACGCTCGATATGTCAGGTCGGGCGACCTGCGGATCGGCGTGGTTGATACTGTCGCCAACAAGATCGACTATTGGGTCGCAGAGCGTGATCGGTCCCGGGTCAGCAAAGATTTCGCAAGAGCGGACAAGATACGTCGCCTTCTGTCGGAGGCGGGTGTCATCGTTGAAGACAAGCCGGGTGGTTCGACATGGGAGTTCGCAATGGAGTCCGACCTGTCAAGATTGGATGCTCTCGAATGACGTGCGTTGTTCATAGTGAGACGTCGAGGGGGGCTCTGCCCCCCACATGCGCGGCCTTTGGCCGCGCGTTCGACGGGGGAACGGTCCACTGGACCGTTCCTGATCCCGTCTCGGCCCCCCCGAGGTATTTGCACTCGAAAGAAGCTGGAAGGATAGCGTGATGGAACGCCTTTACCTGTTCGACACCACGCTTCGCGACGGGCAGCAGACGCAGGGAGTACAATTCTCGACCGCTGAGAAGGTGCGCATCGCGGGGGTGCTGGATGCGCTGGGGGTGGACTACATCGAAGGGGGGTGGCCTGGGGCCAATCCGACGGACAGCGAGTTCTTTGCGGTGCGGCCGGTGACAGAAGCCACGATGACGGCCTTTGGGATGACCAAGCGGCAGGGGCGGTCGGCGGGGAATGACGATGTGCTGGCAGCAGTGCTTAACGCGGGGACGCCGGCAGTATGCCTTGTGGGCAAAGCGCATGAATTTCATGTGACGACGGCTTTGGGCATATCGCTTGAAGACAATCTGGCCAACATCCGCGCCTCATTCGCACATGTGGTGGGGCAGAGGCGCGAGGCTTTGTTCGATGCCGAGCATTTATTTGACGGCTGGAAGGCCAATCCCGGCTACGCCATCGCGGCCTGCAAGACGGCTTACGAGGCGGGGGCGCGTTGGATCGTGCTCTGTGACACTAACGGCGGCACGCTTCCTCCCGAGGTGCAGGCGGCGGTGAAGGCGGTGATCGCGGCGGGGATACCGGGGGATCATATCGGCATCCATACGCATGACGATGCGGGGCTCGCGGTCGCCAATTCGCTCGCTGCGGTGACGGCGGGGGCACGGCAGATTCAGGGGACGCTGAACGGTTTGGGCGAAAGATGCGGGAATGCAAATCTTACAACGATCATTCCGACGCTCCTGCTTAAGGAACCCTATGCCAGCACCTTTGAGACGGGCATAAGCCCAGAGGCGCTGAAGGGGTTGCGGCGGGCATCGCGGCTCTTGGACGATATCCTGAACCGGGTGCCCTTGAAGCAGGCGCCTTATGTGGGCGGGTCTGCCTTTGCGCACAAGGCGGGCCTGCATGCAAGTGCGATTGCCAAGGACCCCTCGACATATGAGCATGTCGATCCATCACTGGTAGGCAATACGCGGATTGTGCCCATGTCAAACCAGGCCGGTCAATCGAACCTGCGGGCGCGGTTGGCGGAGGCGGGGCTTCCGGTGCCGAATGATGACAAGTCGCTGCCACGCATCCTTGACCGGATCAAGGAGAAAGAGGCGCGAGGTTATTCCTATGACACGGCCCAGGCGTCGTTTGAATTATTGGCGCGCGAGGAAATGGGGATTCTGCCGCATTTCTTTGACGTGGAGCGGTATCGCGTGATCTCGGAACGCAGACGGAACGCTAAGGGCGATCTGGTCGTCGAGTCCGAGGCCGTCGTAACGGTGCAACTGGCCGGGGGGGCCAAGACGACGAGCTATTACAAGAATGAAAATGCCCATGACATGGCAGATGCTGGGCCGGTGAACGCGCTCGCACAGGCACTGAAGAAGGATCTGGGGCCCTATCAGGGGGTGATTGACGACATGCGCCTTGTCGACTTCAAGGTGCGGATAACCAATGGGGGGACCGAGGCTGTGACGCGCGTCATCATAGACAGCGAAGACGGGCAGGGGCGGCAGTGGTCGACGGTCGGGGTGAGCGCGAACATCGTAGATGCGAGTTTCGAGGCGCTGATCGATGCCGTGACGTGGAAACTGGTGCGGGATGCGGGGCCCGGTGCGGCATGAGTCTTGACGCTTGCGCCGCGCTTGTCGAGCGGGGCGATCCGGACCGGTTTATGGCCGCGATGGCCGCGCCGCCGGCTGCGCGGGCGATGTTGTTTCCGCTATTTGCCTTTAACTTGGAAGTGGCCCGTGCGCCATGGGTTACTCAGGAGCCGCTGATCGCCGAGATGCGCCTGCAATGGTGGCGGGATGCGGTGGAAGAGATCGGTGAAGGCAAACGGCCGCGCGCGCACGAGGTTGTGGCACCGCTCGCCGAGGTCATTCAGGCGCGGGGGTTGCCTGTGGCGGTCTTTGACCGGCTGATCACGGCGCGGCGCTGGGATATCGAAAAGCGGCATTTTGACGATGTGCCTGCCCTGATCAGCCATCTGGATGCAACGGGTGCGGGGCTCATGTGGCTTTCGGCGCTGGCCGTCGGCGCGGATCGCGAAATGGAGGTCCAGGTCAGGCGGGTTGGTCTGGCCGGGGCGATTGCGTCCTGGCTGCTTGCTGTCCCGGATCTTGAGGCGCGGGGGCGGTATCCTTTGCCTGACGGGCGACCGGCGGCGGTGGCGGAACTGGCGGAACAGGGCCTTGCGGC
>JBGSWJ010000401.1:0-3534 GCA_041752495.1 Rhodobacterales bacterium | reverse complement strand
CTGACCAGGCCGCGACCGGCTGGGGCGCAGTGACCGCCGCGCTTGCCGACTATGCCGCCAAGGCGCGCGACATCGGCGGAGATATCGGCCAGACACTGGTAGGGGCCTTCACCTCGGCCGAGAATGCGGTCGGCGAGTTCGTCAAGACCGGCAAGCTCGACTTCCGCGATCTGGTCACCTCGATGTTCGCCGACCTAGCCAAACTGGCGGCCCGGCGTTTCATCCTCGGCCCCATTGCCAACGCGCTGTCGGGCGCGCTTGGCGGCGCGGGCGGGCTGTTCGCCAACATCCTGCATGCGGGCGGCGTCGTCGGATCGCCTGGCTCGGGTCGCATGGTTCCCGCGCTGGCCTTTGCAGGTGCACCCCGGATGCATGCCGGCGGCTGGGCCGGGATCAAGCCCGACGAGTTTCCAGCGATATTGCAACGCGGTGAAAGGGTTCTGTCTCGCCGAGAGGCAGCGGGTTACGGCCAGACCAGTGCGCCATCCGTCAACATCACCATCATGGCGCGGGACGCAGAGAGCTTCCGGCAATCCCGCACACAGGTGGCAAGCGACATTGCCCGGGCCGTGTCGCTGGGACGGAGGGGCATGTGATGGCGGCATTTCACGAAGTCCGGTTTCCGGACAACATCAGCCGCGGGGCGCGCGGCGGACCCGAACGGCGTACCCAAGTGGTCGAATTGACCTCCGGTGCCGAGGAGCGCAATGCCAGCTGGGCCAACAGCCGCCGCCGCTATGATGTTGCCTATGGCATCCGCCGCGCCGACGATCTGGCGGCGGTTGTCGCAATTTTTGAGGCCCGCAATGGCCGCCTGCACGGCTTCCGTTACAAGGACTGGGCGGACTACAAGTCCTGCCTGCCATCGCAGACACCGGGACCGGCCGACCAGGTCATTGGGACCGGGAACGGCACCGCAACGCAGTTTCAGCTGGCGAAACGCTACACCTCCGGCGCGCAGAGCTGGACGCGCAGCATCGCCAAACCGGTCGCGGGAACAGTCTCCATTGCCCTGAACGGCACACCGCTCGTCTCGGGCTGGTCTGTTTCGACCACGACCGGCGTCGTGACCTTTGCCACGCCCCCGGCGGCGGGTGTCACCGTTACAGCGGGCTTCGAGTTCGACGTCCCCGTCCGGTTTGATACCGACATGCTCGATGTCACCCTTGACGTGGAGCGGCTGGGGTCGATCAGCTCGATCCCGCTGCTGGAGATTCGCCTGCCAGTGGCGGCACCGGTGCCACCGCCCGAGCCGGAGCCCGAGCCCACGGTCTTCACCTGGAACGATGTCTTCACCGATCACAGCGCACGGGCGGGTGGTGCGAACTGGACCGGCTGGGGCACCGGCACGAGCCAGCCCGCCGAGGTGCCGCTCGAGTTCTTCCTGCGTTCCGTCCTGCCAGACCTGCAGCCAGATGGCGCGACCATCGTTCTCGAAAGCCCCACCGGCCGGATGCATCGGCGCGGCCGCATGCAACCGCCGCCGCGCTCTGTGCTGACCAACTGGACGCTGGACCTCTCCGATACCATCGTCGAGCGCGGCAAGACCGGAACCTATTGGGGGCAAATCCATCTCTGGGGCGATGTGGTCGAGGCCCCATCGATCTCGCCACCCTCGGTCGGGGTCGCTGCGATCATCGGCGCCACCGCGCTGACCCTCAAGAACGATGCGGACACCACGGCCTTTCTAGCCACGGTCGGTCCGGGGTCTATCGCCGTCGTGCGCACCAATGCCACCGCGCCCGACTACCATCCGGGCGAAAGCCGCGAGGTCGTCTACATTGCATCGGTCAGCGGGCGCACTCTGAACCTGTCCCGCCCGCTGTCGATCAGTGTACCGGTATCCAACCCGCTCGACTATCCCGGAGAGGCCGACGATCCCTCGACCGTCACGCTGCTGGTCGGCGCGCTGCTTGCCGCCGATGCTGCGGCGGGGGCCACACAGGTCGTGCTGGTCGATACGACCGGCCTCGCGGTCGGCGACTGGGTGTATCTGTCGACCTCCGAACTGCCCACACCCACTGGCAACCAGTTTGCAGCAACGCTGGGCGTGCTCCTCAACCCTGCCGAGGAGTTCGGCGACATCCTGATCAACGAGGAAATCCACCGCATCACCGCGATCGCAGGCAACACGCTGACGCTGGCTGAACCGCTTGGCAAGAACAAGCTGACCGCCTGGAACGCAGCCTGCGTCTTGGTCGACCCCATTGCGAATGCCACGATCAAAGGTGGACAATTCGTCGGCCAGGAAGATGGCAGTGCCGCCGAGGCCTGGGAACATCAGTACATCTGGGCGCGTTACTGTGTCGGCTGCACGATCAGCGACGCGACCTTCGACAAGGATCCTGCCCGCGCGCTCACACATCGCAGGATCGGACAGGCGGTGCGCTCCGACATCGGGGTCGCAAACCTGATCACCCGTCTGACCATCGGTCAAGGCGGCAGCATCGAGGCGGGCGAAGGCTATGGGGTGTCCCTGCGCCGGGGCGAGCGCAAGACCACCGTGTCGTATGCCGACATCGAGAAATGCCGCCACAGCATCGAGCTCTGGAGCACGACGGCAGGCTGCATCGTCGAGCACAACACGGTGCGAAACGACACCTCGAGCAGCCTCGACACCCATGGCAGCTGGAACAAGGGGGTCATCATCCGCAACAACACGATCTCGAACGATGGCGCACTGCTGTCGCCCGACCTTGGTGGGATGCCTGACGCGATCCGGATCGGCAACAACAAGTTCCTGTTCGACGAGGACATCCAGGTCCTGAACAACACGGTCACCGGTTATCGCGGCAACGCGATCAACATCGTGCCGGGCTCGCGGAACGTGACCGTCGATGGGCTTGATTGCGACAATGTGGACCGGGTGCTGGCGATCTCGAAGAATACCCGGCATCCCGCTCTCTTCGCCGCCGACATCGTGGTGCGCAACGTCACCGCCGATGATGTCCGCGACCGGCTCTCGGAGGTCGACAACACCTCCGACACCACCCACGTCAAGCGCCTGACGCTGGAGGACTGGACCGTAGGTGCCTCGGGTGTAGGGACGGCCAATGTCGCGGGCATCCTGAACTTCCGACTCTTCTGGGTCGAGGATCTGACCCTTCGCCGGGTGCGGTTCGAGGCAATCCGGACCCAGACCTTCCACTATGGCTGGTACTTCGAGGACGTCACCGGTCTCACCTTTGCGAACTGCTTCCAGCGGGGCGGCCAGCGCGGCATCTCCGCCACCCGCGTGACCGGCATCAGCGGCAGCATCCGGATCGACAACCTGGAGGCCACGACCAAGCATGTGCTGCGCACCGTCGGCACGTGTTCCGGCGCGCTCACCGTCACCCATGCGGGCTTCACGCCCGTGGTCGATGCCACCGGGGTGGCCGTCACGTTGGTCCCTGCGTGACAGGGACCGATGCCAAAAGACCGCCCGACATTTGCTGCTGCGGTCACTTTCTTGCGGATCAGGGAGGTAAGAAATGAACGAAGAAACCGGCTTTGTCGCCGCTGTCCTGCGTGACTTGGCGACATCCACGGCCG
>JBGSWJ010000400.1:0-2222 GCA_041752495.1 Rhodobacterales bacterium | reverse complement strand
TTTGGCGGCGGGGCCTGGCTGATCCTCGTATCGCAATGGCTGACCGACCCTGTGACCGTCGCCATCATCGCAGCGTCCAGCCCCATTGCGGCAACACTCGTCCAGTGGGTCTATGAACGCCAAAGGCTCAAGCAATCCTTCGTCATCGGCATGGTCGCCTCGGTCATCGGCGGCATCATCACCACAGGCGGCGCCGCTCCTGGCAACCTCGGCCTTGGCGCGCTCGCCGCCATAGGCTCCTGCATCCTGTTCGCCTGGGGCTCCTACACCACGGTCCGCGACCTGCCGGACCTGTCGCTCATGGGCCGCACCACCGTCACCATCGCAGGCGGCCTCGTCTTTGTCGGCGGCGCCTTGCTCGTCGCCCGCAGCCTAGGCCTCTCAACCGGCCCCGATCAGGTGTTCGATCCCATGACGCTCACTCTCCTTGCCGTCTACGGCATCGGCGGCCTTGCCCTCTCCCAATTCCTCTGGATCGCCTCAGTCGAACGGCTTGGCGTGGCCATCGCCGCGTTCCACATCAACGCGGCGCCCTTCTATGTCATGCTGATCCTGCTGGCACTCGGCGGCGCCTGGTCATGGCCCCAGGCCATCGGCGCGGCAATCGTCGGGCTGGGCGTCATCCTTGCCCAGCGGTGACTGTCGTCAGCCGTCGAAGTCCTGCATGCACCGGCACAGCATCGTCATCGCCGACAACGCACCCGCATGTCCTCCCGGTCAGGCGTCGTCCAGTTCCGCAGCCGGGATTACCGGAAAAAATATCCCGCCGGACCGCACCCCGAACCATTCCACACCGTCGACGACCTCGACTTCACCCAGATCCACAAGCCGGTAGAACGACTTCCGGTCAATAAGCGCCTCGAGATTGCGCCGGATCAGGACATAGGGCGACGGCTCGCCCGTCACCGGATCGCGCACCACCCTGACCGGATGCGCAGGTCCCGCCACCACTCGGTCGCCGACATTGGTCACAAACTCCAGCCCGCCTTCGACCGGGTTGAAATCCACCGCGACAAAGGGCGCATCCTCGACCCGGATTCCCACCTTTTCGACAGGCGTGACCAGAAAATAGGCATCCCCGTCCCTTCGGATGATCCCGGCAAACAGCCGCACCAGTTCTGCCCGCCCGATGGGCGTTCCCAGATAGAACCACGTCCCGTCCCGCGCGATCCGCATGTCGATGTCGCCGCAAAACGGCGGGTTCCACAGGTGCACCGGCGGCGGTCCTTTCCGCGCGGCTGCCTTTGCGGCAACAGCCAGACCCTCCGCCGATGGGCTCGCGCCGGTCTCACCGTTCTTTGTCTTTGCCATTGGGGTCCGCCGGAATATCTGTTCAAAGATGGATGTAGAGTCTCTGAAGGGAAAAGTCATGGCAGGAGCCGCAGATCTGGTGGCCGAGATCGAAGCGCTGGAAGAAAAGCTGGCCCGCGCCCGCGCCAGCATCGCCGCCCGCTTCATCGGACAGGACCGGGTCGTCGACCTGACCCTGACCGCGCTCCTCTGCGGCGGCCATGCCTTGCTGATCGGCCTGCCCGGCCTGGGCAAGACCCGCCTTGTCGATACGCTCTCAACCGTCATGGGCCTTGACGGATCGCGCATCCAGTTCACGCCCGATCTCATGCCCGCCGATATCCTCGGTTCCGAAGTGCTCGAAACCGCCGCCGATGGCACCCGGTCGTTCCGCTTTATCCAGGGTCCAGTTTTCTGCCAGCTGCTGATGGCCGACGAAATCAACCGCGCCTCGCCCCGGACCCAGTCAGCTCTTCTGCAGGCCATGCAGGAAAAAGAGGTCACCATCGCAGGCGAACACCGCAAGCTTGGCATGCCCTTCCATGTGCTGGCCACCCAGAACCCCATCGAACAGGAAGGCACCTATCCCCTGCCCGAAGCCCAGCTTGACCGCTTCCTTGTCCAGATCGACGTGCCCTATCCGACCCGTCAGACCGAACGCGACATCCTCCTCGCCACCACCGGGGTCGAAGACGGGCAGGCAACCGCCGTTTTCACCGCCGCCGAGCTTCTCGCTGCACAAACCCTTCTCCGCCGTATGCCCGTCGGCGAAAGCATCGTCGAAATGATCCTCGACCTTGTCCGCGCCTGCCGCCCCGACGATGAAACCTCTCCCGACATCATCCGCAACGCCGTCTCCTGGGGCCCCGGCCCCCGCGCTGCGCAGGCCCTCATGCTCGCCGTCCGGGCCGAGGCGCTGATCGACGGCCGCC
>JBGSWJ010000399.1:0-10747 GCA_041752495.1 Rhodobacterales bacterium | reverse complement strand
ATAGCCCCAGGCCACAGCATCGTGGCGCGCGGTGCCGCCGCGCGGATGGAGGAGGCCGCCGTAGATGGGGAAACGGGTGTTGTCGAAATCGAGGTAGGGAAGGTGCTTGCGGACGCCTTCACGGTCAAGAAGGATCGCGTCATCCCCTTGGTTTATCATCGAATTGCCGCGCCGGACAAAGGCGTCGCGCTGGCCATCCGAGTGGAAGAGGTTGATGAGGCCGCGCTGCGAATGCATGACGTTGTAGTTCAGATCGGCTTCGAGCCCTTCCCAGAGCTTGAGCGAGTGGGAATAGAATTCGGAGTTGCCCGGCAGCACATAGTTGGCGCGCACGATAGTCGTGTTGCGGCCGATGTTGCCCGAACCGAGGTAGCCCTTTTCCAGAACGGCGACATTGGTGATGCCGTGGTTTCTGGCAAGGTAATGCGCGGTGGACAGCCCGTGGCCGCCGCCGCCGATGATGATGACGTCATATTCGGGTTTCGGCGCGGGATCGCGCCACATCGGCTTCCAGCCCTTGTTGCCGGTCAGCCCTTCCCAGATCACCTTCAGGCCCGAATAGTTCATCTCAACGCCTCAATTGCCGCGCGGGAGTGAAGCGCGGTCCGTGCGGAGTTGCAATGCCCTACGCCCCGGTCTCCATCATGCCCGGGTGCGACACATCATGTCGTTGCAGGGACGGTTTGAAGATCGGCGCAGCCCATCGCCCCGGCGATGAGGTCCATGTCGGCGTCGGTGATCCGGATGACGCCGAACCGGAACGGGGCGCCCCAGTGAGCCTTGCCTGCTGTCAGGGCGAGTACGGAAAGGAGCGGCCGGATCGGCGCGGGCCGGGCTTTGGCCCAGTTCACGTCCCGTCGGAAGGGGGTGAAACCACCGCCCATATCACCCCGGTAGGGGTCGCCGGGCTTGATGCGGCCAAGGGCGGTAAAGGCCTGAAGGGGATCGCGCTGGCCATAGGTCCGGACGGGCGAATAGACGGCGATCCTGTCGCCCGTCGCCATGCGGCCCAGGGGGCCGGACTTGCCGTGGTTGACCTGAATGAAACCATCCTGAACGCCGCGCGCGACGTGATCGGCAGATGCGACCGTGATCCAGTTTGCCATGTAAATCCCCTTTCTGGTGCGAAGGTCACACTAGCAGGGGCCTGCTGACAAAAAATGTCAGCAGGGGACGCGCGTCACAGACCCTTGGCCTTGTAGCTGGCCGCGATGCGCCGGATCGAGACGAGGTAGGCTGCTGTACGCAGATCCTGAACGTCGGGGCGGGAATGCCAGACCTCGCGCATCGACTGGTAGGCGGTGCGCATCGTGTCATCCAATCCGGAACGCACAAGTTCGAGTTCGCCCGAACCGCGCAGGTACTGAGATTTGAACCCATCGGAAAGAGATTGACCTGTCCCGCGCGCGCCGGTCAGTCGCTCGATTTCGGTGACAAGCAACTGGTGCTGCGCTTCTTCCGCGCGGCGCTGCATCCGGCCGAAACGGATGTGGGACAGGTTCTTGACCCATTCGAAATAGCTGACCGTGACGCCGCCCGCATTGGCATACATGTCGGGGATGATGACGGTGCCCTTCTGGCGCAGGATGTCGTCGGCCCCGGCGGTGACGGGACCATTGGCCGCCTCGACGATCAGGGGGGCAGGGATGCGTGCGGCGTTGGAAAGGTTGATGACGCCTTCGAGCGCGGCGGGGATCAGGATATCGCAGTCGGATTCAAGGACTGCGGCGCCATCGGCGTGGTGGCTTGCGTCGGGGTAGCCTGCGATCCCGCCGTGCCGGGCGATCCACTGTTTGACTGCCTCGACGTTCAGGCCCCTGTCCGACACGAGCGCGCCATCGCGTTCGATGATGCCGGTGATCAGGGCCCCGTCCTCTTCTGACAGGAATTTGGCGGCGTGATAGCCCACGTTGCCAAGGCCCTGGACGATGATCCGCTTACCTTCAAGGGAACCGGAGAGCCGGGCCTTGGCCACATCTTCAGGGTGGCGGAAGAATTCGCGGAGGGCGTATTGCACGCCGCGTCCCGTCGCCTCGACCCGGCCGGCGATACCGCCTGATTCGAGCGGTTTGCCGGTGACGCAGGCCCGGGCGTTGATGTCGGTGGTGTGCATCCGCGAATACTGGTCGGCGATCCAGGCCATTTCGCGTTCGCCGGTGCCCATGTCAGGCGCGGGGACGTTCTGGGCGGGGTTGATCAGGTCGCGCTTGATCAGTTCATAGGCAAAGCGGCGGGTGATCTGTTCGAGTTCGTGTTCGTCCCAGGCGCGGGGATCAATGCAGAGACCGCCTTTGGAGCCGCCATAGGGCACTTCGACAAGGGCGCATTTGTAGGTCATCAGGGCGGCAAGCGCCTCGACCTCGTCCTGATGGACGTTGAGGGCGTAGCGGATGCCGCCCTTGACGGGTTCCATATGTTCGGAATGGACGGCGCGGTAGCCGGTGAAGGTGTGGATCGCGCCGCGCAGGCGGACGCCGAAGCGGACGGTGTAGGTGGCGTTACAGACACGGATCTTTTCCTCGAGCCCCGGGGAGAGATCCATCAGGCGGACAGCCCGGTTGAACATGTGATCGACGGATTCGCGGAAGCTTGGTTCTTGTGCTGCATTGGGTCCGGCGGTCATGATCTTACCTTTTCCTGATGGCCTGTCCTGCGTTGCTAGCACAGAACGGCGACGCGATCCAAATTCTGCCCACTCTTTAGGCTGATTCGGTAACCGGACTGTCAAAGCCGTTGAAACACGGCCCTGACCGGCCCGCGCATTGTGATAATGGCATGTGACGTGTCGCTGTTGGCACGGGCGGCGTTTCTGCCTTGCCCTGCAAAGACGGCGGGCCTGCGGCACTGTTTCCCAAGCTTTGGACAATCTGCCCAAATGCTCCCTGACTCTGCCTCATTTTGGTCATAGGCCCGTGTCCTTACTGGTTCTTGGAAAAGTGTCTTCTGCGGATGCGGTGCATTCGCGGTGGTAATCGTGGTGAACAGCCAGGGGAATGTTCGTGATGACCGGCTTGATGCCTGACAGGAAAAGCGGACTTGCCACACGTGCCTTGCGGCGTCTGGAGGTTTTCCGGCGCGACGAACGGGGTGGCGCAATCATCTTCACGCTGTTTCTGATCGTCATGATGCTGTTGATTGCAGGCTATGCGATCGACACCATGCGGTTTGAAAACAAGCGGGCCCGGTTGCAGGCGACGCTGGACCGGGCGGTGCTGGCGGCGACCGACCTTGACCAGACCTTGGACCCGACGGAGGTCGTGCGGGACTATTTCGACAAGGCGGGACTGCTGGACCAGATCACCAACATCCGGGTGACCCAGTCGCTGAACGGGCGGACGGTGGAGGCGACGGCGGCGCTGGACGTGCAGACCATGTTCATGCGCGGGGTTGATACGCTTGTGGCGCCGGCTTCGGGTGCTGCGACGGAAACGATCAGCGATGTAGAGATTGTTCTGGTCCTCGACGTTTCGGGGTCGATGCGAAGCAACTCCAAGATTCAGAACCTCAGGTCAGCTGCTTCTCAGTTCGTTTCCACCGTCATGCAGAACGATGACCAGAACCGCATGTCGATCGCCATCGTGCCGTTTAACGCGCAGGTGAACCTTGGGCCGACGCTGCGGGCGCAGTACAATGTGACCGACCTGAACGGGATCGCGAATTCGAACTGTATCGATCTGCCAACCTCGGTCTTTACGGGTCCGGGGATTTCGCCGACCCTTGCGATGCCACAGTCGGGCTATTTCGATGCTGCATCTTCGACGACGACGGGCACGTCCTATGTGGCTCCGCAGGCGCCGGTGTTTTCGACGACATCGAGAATCAATGACGCGGTTCCGGTCTGCAAGGTGTTTGCCAACAACATCGTCCGCCTGCCCAACCGCAACATTTCGCAGCTGCAAAGCCAGATCAACGGGCTGACGGCGGATGGCAACACGTCGATCTATCTGGGGATGAAATGGGGTCTGGCGCTGCTCGATTCGGGAACGCAGCCGATCTTTACCAACCTGATTTCGGGCGGGTCGATGGCGGCCAACCTGGCCGGGCGTCCCTATGCCTATGACCGGGATGACACGCTCAAGGTCATCGTGCTGATGACGGACGGGGAGCATGTGTCGTCCTATGTCCTGAACAGCGGCTACCGGTCCGGCCTGTCGCCGATCTATCGCAGCACGGGTGACGGGCGCTATTCCATCCGCTTCACCTCGGGGCGTCCGGCGCGTGCGGGGACCAGGGAATACTGGGTGCCACATTTGTGCACGACGACCGCGTGCCAGAACGGCACGGCGACCAACACCGAAGGCTGGTCGGCCACGCCCTATAACAGTGGCGGCGGTGTGGTGCAGCAGACCTGGCCGCAGGTGTGGAGCACGGTGCGTCTGAACTGGGTGGCGTGGCAGCTTTATGCCCGTGCCCTTGGCACATCGAGCGCTACACGGACCAGCACGTATAACACATGGGTCAGCAACTTCCGCACGACGACCGTGGTCAGCACGATGAACACGCAGTTGCAGACATCCTGCAACCAGGCGCGTGACCGGGGCGTTGTCGTGTTTGGCATCGCTTTCGAAGCGCCGACCAACGGGCAGACGCAGATCTACAACTGCTCTTCCACACCATCGCACTACTACAACGCGCAAGGTCTTGAGATTGCGACGGCCTTCCGCTCCATCGCCAGCCAGATCAATTCGCTGAGGCTGATCCAATGACCCGCATCCAGCGCCTTTTGCGCCGGTTCAGGAAATCGGAAGATGGTTCGGCGACGGTCGAATTCGTCATCATCTTCCCGATCTTCATGTTCCTGTTCGTGTCCTGTTTTGAACTGGGCACGGTGATGCTGCGGCAGACGATGCTGGACCGCGGGATCGACATGACGGTGCGGCAGGTGCGGATCGGGGCGGTGCCGGACGTGGAGCATGACGTGCTCAAAGACATGATCTGTGACCGGGCGGCGATCCTGCCCAACTGCAACACGGAGCTTAAGCTGGAGATGCGGGTGATTGATCCGCGCGCCTGGGTCAACATGCCCAATACGGCGGACTGCATCGACCGGGCCGACCGGAGCCTTCCGGTGCTGAACTTCCAGACGGGGTTGCCGAACCAGATGATGATCCTGCGGGCCTGCCACCTGTTTGACCCGTATTTCCCGACCTTTGGCCTGGGCGAGTTCATTCCCCGGCAGAGCGGGGATGCCTATGCGTTGATTTCGACATCGTCCTACGTTGTTGAACCGAACTGAGGCCCGGGAAAGATGCGCAAGCTACTCAAGCGGTTTTGCAGGGATGAGGCGGGCACGATCACGGTCGAGTTCATGATCGTGCTGCCGCTGCTGATCTGGTGTTTTGCCGGGATGCACGTGTTCTTTGCGGCCTACCGTACGCAGACGATCAACGTGAAGGCGGCCTATACGCTGGGCGACCAGGTGAGCCGGGAGACGAACTACATCACCCCGGAATACATGGACAGCCTCGACAACCTGCACGAGTTCCTGACGAACACGCGGTCCCCTTCAGCGATCCGGATTACGGCGTTCGAATATGAACAGGACGACGATACCTATCGCGTGATCTGGTCGCAGGCGCGGGGCGGTCAGGCAAACCGCGTGACCGATTCCCGTATCCTTGACGTGCGCAGCCACCTGCCCGTCATGCCCGACGAGGAAATCGCCATCCTGACCGAAACATGGGTCGATTTCGTGGCGGACGACTTCATCGGACTTGAGCCATTCACTTCCTACGAAGTGGTGGTGACCCGCCCACGATTTGCCAGCCAAAGTTGCTGGAACCCGCTTAATGACGGGAACCAGACGACGGCGGTGTGCCAGGCGGGCTACTGAGCCTTAGCGCGGCGGGACGACTTCGTAGCCGCGCTCTTCGGGTTCGTCATCGGTCATTTCGGCCGGGAAACCGGGGGCGAGGATCGAGAGACCCGTCGCCTCTTCCAGACGTTCGATGATGCGGTCGGACTGGGCGCGTTCGCCGTAGCGAGCGATGCCGTCGTTGAAGATCGAGACCATGAGCGGGCTGATTTCGAGCGGCACACCCGCCTCTTCGGCGATGGACTGAAAGAGGCCGATGTCCTTTTTCACAAGGTCCATCGTGAAATTGATGTCGCGGCACCCGTTCAGGATCATCTGGCTTTCGGTTTCGTGGACAAAGGATGTGCCCGAGGAAATCTTGATCGCCTCATAGGTGGTGGCGAGGTCGAGGCCCGCGGCCTTCATCGTGACCATCGCCTCGCAGCAAGTGAGCAGGTTGGCGGAGGCGAGGTAGTTGGTCATCACCTTGAGCGTGGAGGCGCTGCCGAGCGGGCCGGTATGCAGGATGCGGCGGCCGAGGATGGTGAGGAGCGGGAAAACACGGTCGAAGGTTTCCCGTGTGCCGCCCATGAAGATCGAGATATTGCCTGTGGCGGCACGGTGGCAGCCACCCGAGACGGGGCATTCTGCCGCTTCGCCACCCTTGGCGATGACGCGGGAGCCGAGTTCGGCCACGTCGCCGGCGTCGGTCGTGGACATTTCCATCCAGATCTTGCCGAGGCCGACTTCGGGCAGCATCTCTTCGACCACGGCGCGGCAGGCGGCGGGGGACGGCAGACAGGTGATGACCACGTCACAGTGGCGCATCATGGCGGCGGGGCTTTGGCCATCGCGGGCGCCGCGCGCGACGAAACCTGCGACGGCTTGCGCGTCAAGGTCGTGAATCGACAGGTCGATCCCGTTACGCAGCAGGCTTCCTGCGAGTTTGGCGCCGACATTGCCCAGACCGATAAATCCGACTTTCATGATATTCTCCTCCAGAGTTGCGCGGACCCTGCGCGGGGTGCCGCGGCGATGGCTAGTCCTATTGCGACAGGTTTGGCCTGCGGGCGGGTGGATTTGCGGCAAATCCGACATGGGGCAGCCTTTGGCAAGCCGGTCGGGCTTTGTAACGGGACTGCGGTCCCCGTGACGCGGGGTCCGGCCCCTGATAGAAGGGCGGTTATGGACCTCAGACCACTCCTTGCCCTGTTTCTGGTTGCCGCCTGCGCCACGCCGCCCGAGGTTCCTGTCCGGCTGACAACGGATTCGGATGCCCCCTACCCTGCCCTTGTGCCGCTTGACCCGATTCTGGCGGCGGCGGGTGCCGTGCCGGTGGATGATCCGGCCGCAGACCTTGATGCGCGTGCCGCTGCGCTGAATGCCCGCGCCGGTGCCCTGCGCGGCCCGATGGACAGCGTGCCGACGGTCCCGGCGTTGCAGTAGGCGCGCGGACGGGCTAACAGCCTTGCGTCGTCAACTTTTCCGGAAAGTCGTGTCATGACCACTCCCCTTCGCCTTGGAATCGCGGGTCTGGGCACCGTGGGAACCGGGGTTGTCCGGATCATTCAGAACCATGCCGATCTGTTGGCGGCGCGCACCGGACGGCCGATCACAATCAGTGCCGTATCGGCGCGGAGCAAGGGCAAGGACCGGGGGGTGAAGCTGGACGCCTATGCCTGGGAGGAAGATCCCGTGGCGCTGGCGCGGCGGGATGATGTGGATGTGTTTGTCGAGGTGATGGGCGGGTCGGACGGGCCGGCCAAACTGTCGACCGAGGCTGCGATTGCGGCGGGCAAGGACATCGTTACAGCCAACAAGGCGTTGCTGGCGTTGCACGGGCAGGACCTGGCCGAAGCGGCCGAGGCGAAAGGGTTGCTGATCCGGTTCGAGGCGGCTGTGGCGGGGGGGATCCCGGCGATCAAGGCCCTGACCGAGGGCCTTGCCGGGAATGAGATTACCCGGGTCATGGGGGTGATGAACGGCACCTGCAACTATATCCTGACCCGGATGGAGAGCGCGGGCCTGCCCTATGAGACGGTGTTCGAGGAAGCCCGGGCTCTGGGGTATCTTGAGGCCGATCCCAATCTCGACGTGGGCGGGATTGATGCGGGGCACAAGCTGTCGCTGCTGTCAGCCATCGCCTTTGGGACACGGGTCGATTTCGCCAATGTGGAGCTTGAGGGGATCGGGGCGATTTCCATCGAGGATATCCGGCAAGCGGCCGATATGGGCTTCAAGATCAAGCTTCTGGGTGTGGCGCAGATGACGGGCCGGGGGCTTGAGCAGCGCATGTCGCCTTGCCTTGTGCCTGCGACATCGCCACTGGGCCAGTTGCAGGGCGGGACGAACATGGTCGTTCTGGAAGGCGATTCGGTGGGGCAGATTGTGCTGCGGGGCGCCGGGGCCGGATCGGGGCCGACGGCCAGTGCCGTAATGTCGGATGTGATCGACATTGCGCGCGGGAACCGGCTGTCGACCTTTGGCCAGCCGGCCAGGACTCTGCGCGCTGCGCGGGCGGCCAAGGCGGCGGTGCCTGCCCCCTATTACCTGCGCCTGCAATTGATCGACAAACCCGGTGCGCTGGCCAAGGTGGCGCGGGTTCTGGGCGACAGCGGGATTTCGATCGACCGGATGCGGCAATATGGCCACGAGGATACGACAGCGCCCGTCCTGATCGTGACGCACAAGACGACTCGCAGCGCTCTCGACGAGGCGCTTGAAGGGTTCGGGGCGACGGGTGTTGTGGCGGCTCCGCCGGTGGCGATCCGGATCGAGGCAGTGTGACGCGCCAGGATTTTTGAAGAAAATCCTGCCAAAAATCCTGTTCCAGGATTTTTGGTCCCGCTGTTAGCGTTCCCACGCTTGTCACTTGCCCCTGCGGCACGCTAGGCCGGGGCAACTGACCCTGCCCAGGAGCGCGCCTATGTCTGCCAATGCCGAATTTTCCGACCGCATGCTGTCTCTTGGCCTTGCCCGGGTAAGCGAGGCGGCGGCCATTGCCTGCGCGTCGCTGATCGGGCGCGGCGACGAAAAATCGGCGGATCAGGCTGCTGTGGACGCGATGCGCAAGGAGCTCAACAAGCTTGATATTCAGGGCGTCGTCGTGATCGGCGAGGGCGAAAGGGACGAGGCGCCGATGCTGTATATCGGCGAGGAGGTCGGGACGGGGAATGGGCCTGCAGTCGATATCGCGCTTGACCCGCTGGAAGGGACGACGCTGACGGCCAAGGACATGCCAAATGCGTTGGCCGTGATCGCGATGGGGCCGCGCGGGTCGATGCTGCATGCGCCGGATGTGTATATGGACAAGCTGGCCATCGGGCCGGGGTTCAAGCGCGGGGCCGTAACGCTGGCCATGTCGCCGTCGGAACGGGTGTCGGCGCTGGCCTCGGCCAAGGGGTGTTCGACGCGGGATGTTACGGTCTGTGTGCTGGAACGGCCGCGGCATGAGGAGATGATTGCCGAAATCCGGTCCACGGGGGCCGCGATCCGGCTGATCACGGACGGGGATGTGGCGGGCGTTATGCATTGTGCCGATCCGGCCCGCACGGGGATCGATATGTATATGGGGTCAGGCGGTGCGCCCGAGGGCGTGCTGGCGGCGGCGGCGCTGAAATGCATGGGCGGGCAGATCTTTGGCAAGCTTCTGTTCCGCAACGATGATGAACGGGCGCGGGCGCGCAAGGCGGGCATCACAAACTTTGACCGGGTCTATACGCGGGACGATCTAGTCACCGGGGACGTGATCTTTGCGGCGACGGGTGTGACGGACGGATCGCTTTTGCCGGGAATCAAGCGCGAGATCGGGTTCATCACGGCCGAGACGATCCTGATGCGGTCCAAGACCGGATCGGTGCGCCGCATGAGTTATCGCAATCCTGTCAACTAGGTCCGGTGGCTTGCCATTGTCGGGCGACCTGACGCACAAGGGCCCATGGCAGCTTTTCTGAATGTTGAGGCGTCGCTGACAGGGCGGCGGTGGCAGGGACCTTCGATCGAGGAGGACCGGCGCGCGGAGGCCCTGGCACGGGATGCCGAGCTGCCGCTGCCGCTTGCCCGGATCCTTGCGGCGCGCGGGGTGGCGGCGCCGGATGTTGGCCGGTTCCTTGATCCGAAGTTGCGCGATCTGCTGCCTGATCCTTTGACGCTGCGCGACATGGATGCGGCGGCAGAGCGGTTTGTGCGGGCGGTCGACAAGGCCGAACGTATCGCGGTCTTTGCCGATTATGACGTCGATGGCGGGGCTTCGGCGGCGCTGTTGCTGACCTGGCTGCGGCAGGTGGGGCGGCGGGCGACGCTGTATATCCCCGACCGGATTGACGAAGGGTATGGGCCCAATGAACCGGCGATGGCAGAGCTTGCCGGGCGGCACGATCTGATCGTTTGCGTCGATTGCGGGACGCTGTCGCATGGCCCGATTGCGGCGGCCCGGGGGGCCGATGTGATCGTCCTTGACCATCACCTGGGCGGAGAGACCCTGCCGCCGGCCCTGGCCGTGGTGAACCCTAACCGGCAGGATGAGAGCGGCGACCTGGGGCATCTTTGTGCAGCCGGTGTCGTGTTTCTGTTGCTGGTCGAGGTGAACCGGCGGCTGCGGACACAGGGCTGGGCCGTGCTGGACCTGATGGATCTGCTTGATCTGGTAGCATTGGCCACGGTGGCGGATGTCGCGCCGCTGGTTGGGGTGAACCGGGCATTTGTGCGGTCGGGTCTGGCCGTTCTGGCGCGGCGCAAGCGGCCGGGGCTGGTTGCGCTGGCCGATGTGGCCGGCATGGATCAGGCGCCCACGACCTATCATCTGGGGTTTCTGCTGGGGCCGCGGGTGAATGCGGGGGGGCGGATCGGAAAGGCGGATCTGGGGGCCCGGCTGCTCGCCACGGGAGACATGCAGGAGGCGGGGTCGCTGGCCGCGATTCTGGATCAGCTGAATACGGAGCGGCGCGAGATCGA
>JBGSWJ010000398.1:0-2495 GCA_041752495.1 Rhodobacterales bacterium | reverse complement strand
CCCAGCCGCAGGGTCACACCCTGCCGCCCTTCGACCCTGCCATGGTCGCTATCCCCGCCGCCCGGCCCCCGCTCTACCGCCCCACACCAAAGGTCAACCCATGACACCCGATCCCAACCGCCACGCCGGCAAATCCGTCCTCGTCACCGGCTCCGCCTCGGGCATCGGCCTCGGCATCGTCGACCGCTTCCTCGCCGAAGGCGCCCGTGTCGCAGGCTTCGACCTCAACCCCACCCCGCGTGACGCAGTCCTGTCGATCACCGGCAATGCGGCCTTTGAGCTCGACATGGATCAGGCCGTCGCCGAAACCGTCGCCCGCCACGGCGGCCTTGACGTGATGGTCTGCAACGCAGGCGTCATCGCCGTCACCCCCGTCATCGAAATGTCCTTCGCTGAATGGAAACGGGTGATGGACATCAACATCGACTCTGTCTTCCTCGGCTCCCGCGCCGCCGCCCGTGCGATGATCGCGGCAGGGCGCGGTGGCGTCATCATCAACGCCGCATCCGGCGCAGGCCGTCGCGGCGTCCCCAACCTCTCCCATTACTGCGCCTCCAAGGCCGCGATCATCAACTTCACCCAGACGCTCGCCATCGAACTCGCCCCCCACCGCATCCGCGCCAACACCTATGTCCCCGGCCATATCGAAACCCCCTTCTGGGGCGGCATCGCCGACGGCTTTGCCAAACGCTGGGGCAAGGAACCGGAAGAGGTCATCGCCGCCTTCCGCGCCTCCGTCCCCTGGGGCCGCTTCGGTACGCCCGATGACGTCGCGGCCACCGTCTCCTGGCTCGCCACTGACGACGCCGAATACATGAGCGGCCAGGCCCTCGCCATGAACGGCGCCGAATTCCCCTATTAGCCTCTTCCCCGCCGCTTCTTCTGGTCCCAAATATCCCGGGGGGAGGCGCAGCCGGGGGGCAGAGCCCCCCTCCACCGTCACAGAAGGAGCCCACTGATGGACATGTTCGACTTCATCATCGTGGGTGCCGGCTCCGCCGGCTGCGTCCTCGCCAACCGCCTGTCCGAGGACGCTCGCCACTCCGTCCTTCTGGTCGAAGCCGGGGGCAGCAACCGCAACCCGGTCTTCTCCATCCCGCTGCTGGCTGGCGTCGCCTACTGGCATAAGGCGTCCAACTGGAACTACGTCACCACGCCCCAGCCCGGCCTTGACGGGCGGCAGATCAAATGGCCCCGCGGCAAGGTGCTGGGCGGCTCTTCCACGATCAACGGCATGATGTATATGCGCGGCAATGCCGCCGATTATGACCAATGGGCGCAGGCGGGCTGCACCGGCTGGTCCTATGCTGATGTCCTCCCCTATTTCCGCCGGTCCGAGGATAACCCCGAACGCCCGGGCGACCCCTTCCACGGCCAGAACGGCCCGTTAAGGGTCGAAAAGGCCAAAGGTCAGAACCCCCTCTACGACGCCTTCCTTGCCGCAGGCACGGGCGAAGGCGCCCGCCCCAATGCCGATTTCAACGGGGCAGAGCAAGAGGGCCTTGGCCTCTACGACTTCAACATCCGGAATGGCCGGAGGGAATCCAGCGCCACCGCCTTCCTCACCCCCGCGCTGGGCCGCCCTAACCTGACCGTCTGGTCCGAAACCCCCGTCTCCCGCATCATCATCAACGAAGGCCGCGCCACAGGCCTCGAACTCGCCCGCTGGGGCCAGCGCGGAATCGTCCATGCAAGGCGCGAGATCATCCTCTCCGGCGGCGCAATCAACACGCCCCACCTCCTCCACCACTCAGGGATAGGCCCCGCCGCCACCCTCGCCGCCGCAGGCATCACCCCGCTGATCGACCTGCCGGGAGTCGGCGCGAACCTCCAGGACCACCTCGGCGTATACCTCACATACGAATGCACCGATCCCGTCACGCTCTACGGCCTCATGCGCCCCGACCGCGCCGTGGCTGCCATGGCCCGCGCCTTCCTCTTCGGCCAAGGCCCCGCCACCGCCGTCCCGCTCGAAGCAGGCGGTTTCCTGAAAACAAGGCCAGACCTCGACATCCCCGATATCCACATCACCTTCGTCCCCGGCCTCTCCCTCGACACGACGCAAAAGGGGCAGGGCCGCCACGGCTATATCATCAACTTCTACCAACTCCGCCCCGACAGCCGGGGTACCATCACCCCCACTTCACCCGATCCCGCCACCCCGCCCCGGATCGACCCCAACTACCTGACGACCGAAACCGACAAACGCTGCATGCGCGACGGCGTTCGCCTCGCCGCCCGCATCGGCGAAAACCCGGCGCTCGCCCGCTACAAGAAATCCCACCTCAGCCCCCAACCCGCCGACCTCGCCTCCGACACCGCCATCGACGCCTGGGTCCGCCAGGGGGCCAACACCATCTTCCACCCCGTCGGAACCGCCCGTATGGGCAGCGATCCGGCCTCCGTGGTCGACCCTGAACTCCGCGTCCGTGGCCTTCGCATCGCCGACGCCTCGGTCATGCCCACCGTCATCGGCGGCAACACCTCCGCCCCCA
>JBGSWJ010000397.1:0-2806 GCA_041752495.1 Rhodobacterales bacterium | reverse complement strand
CTGGCGCATGACGTCATCGCCCGCGTCCCCGCCCTGATCGACGCGCTGCCCCCTGTCAACGCCGCCGCCGCCCGCGCCGCATGGGCCGATTTCGCCGAAGTCGTCCTGGCCCGTGACCGGGACGAGATGGCGGATCTGTCCGACGCCTACGCGCCCGAGCACCTGCATGTGCAATGTGCTGACCTTGACTGGTGGCTGGGGCGTCTGCGGTCCTACGGCTCGCTGTTTCTGGGCGAGGAGACGACGGTTGCCTTTGGCGACAAGGCCGCCGGGCCGAACCACGTGCTGCCCACCAATGGCGCGGCCCGCTATACCGGGGGCCTGTCCGTCCACAAGTTCATGAAGACGGTGACTTGGCAACGCTCCACCCGCGCGGCCACGCGCGACGTGGCCCTCGCCACCGCCCGCATTTCCCGGCTGGAAGGGATGGAGGGCCATGCCCGCACGGCGGATATCCGGCTTGCCAAATTCTTTCCCGGCGAAACCTTCGATCTTGGGGTATGATCGGGCGGTCCCTGTCCGATAAGCGAGTGTCCCATGACCCGCATGCAATCCGTCACCCCCATCCTGCGCATCTTTGACGAGGCCAAGGCGCGGGAGTTCTATTTGGATTTCCTTGGCTTCACTGTCGACTTCGAACACCGTTTCGGCGACAACTTTCCGATCTATCTGGGCATTGTCCGCGATGATGTGGTCCTGCATCTCAGCGAACATCACGGCGACGCCACGCCGGGCGCGCGGGTGCGGATCGGGATGACAGGGCTTGCCGACTACGCCACGGCGCTCCGCGCCCGGGACTACCGCTACGCCAAACCGGGCGCGCCTGTCCGGCAGGACTGGGGTTTCTGGGAACTGACGGTGGGCGACCCGTTCGGCAACCACCTGACGTTTTGTGAAGAGATCGGCGACCCCTAGGCCCGCACCACGGTTCCGCTTCCCTTGCACGCTGACGGGCTCTACCTCTTTCAAGGCATTTCCCGGATGGTCAGGCACGCGTCAGACCATTGTAGAGGCCTGCAGACCCCGAAAGTACCCGTCGGACAGAAAGGACGAAGGTGACGGCGAGAATTGTCATTGTCGGCATCAGCGGAACGGGCAAATCCGCCTGTGGCAAGTACCTTGCCGAAAGCGCCCTTCTCCCACTCCACCACATGGACGCCATTATCTGGGGCTCCCATTGGATCGAAACACCAGAAGATCGCATTCGGAGCGCCCTGTCCGGGATATCCAGTTCGGAAAAGTGGATCGTAGAGGGCTGGGTCGACACCTATTCGACGGACATCATTCAGCAGTCTGACATCGTCCTTTATCTGGACTATCCCGGTTGGCTCGCCGCCTTGGGCGGCGTGCAAAGATGGTGGGCCTACAAGGGCAAGAAGCGGCCCGAAATGCCAGAAGGTTGCACCGAAGGGTTTGACCTTGGTTTCCTCCGGGACATGCTTCTCAGGAAGGAGCGGCCGCATATCGAGTCGGTGCTGGCGCAGATGCGACCCCTGAATGTCATCCGCGTTCGGTCAAGGCGGGAGACGGGCAGGTTCCTTGCAGAACTGGCCCTGACGATCCGCAAGTCCGCCGAGGATCAGGACGAATGAGAACACCCCAGTCCCCGTAGATCATGTCGGTGTGCGGGGGGCCGCACTGTTCCGCTTCCCTTGCCCCCGTTCCTGCTCTAGCCTTGCCCATGGGCCTGCGGCATGTGCCGCCGGGCCGCGAACCGACAGAGGATCATCATGGCGAAAAGCCAGGACAAACCCCGCAAGGAAAAGAAGAAACCCAAGGCCGAAAAGGCCAAGGCCCCAGCAGCCGGATCGACCGTGGCCAGCCGCGCCGATGCCGTTCTGGGCGGGAAAAAGAAATAGGGCTCTGCCCTCTTGACCTTCCCGTGACTGGAGGGACTATGTGCTGGTCCAGAGAGAAAAGGACCAGCATCATGGCACGGCACGAGACCTTTACCGTCGATATCGACGGGATGACCTGCGCGGGCTGCGTGGGCCGTGCCGAACGGGCCATTTCCGCCGTCAAGGGCGTCGAAAAGGCCGAGGTCAATCTTGCCACCCATGGCGGGCGCGTGACGCTCGAACCCGGTGCCGGGCCAGACGTGACGCGGGCAGTGTCGGGCGCGCTTGCGGCAGCGGGCTATCCGGCGGTGCCGGAAAAGATCCGGCTTTCCATCGACGGCATGACCTGCGCTGCTTGTTCGGCCCGGGTCGAAAAGGCACTGAATGGCGTGCCGGGGGTATTGTCGGCGCAGGTGAACTTGGCTGACGCGACGGCGGTAGTGCAAAGCCTGTCGCATGATCCCTCAGCCCTGATCGCCGCCGTCACGCGGACGGGCTATGGCGCGGCCCCCATCGCGCAAGGCACCCGTCCTGCGGATCGCCAGACTGCGGAAACGGCGGCGCTGAAGACCCGGTTCCTGATCGCGGCAGGGCTGACCCTGCCGGTCTTTGTGCTGGAAATGGGCGGTCACCTGATCCCCGCCTTCCACCATTGGGTCATGATGACGATCGGGACGCAGACAAGCTGGATGATCCAGTTCGTCCTGACGACGCTGGTCCTGATCGGGCCGGGGCGGGGATTCTTTGAAAAGGGCCTGCCTGCGTTGTGGCGCCGTGCGCCGGACATGAATTCTCTGGTCGTCCTTGGCGCCTCTGCCGCCTGGGGCTTTTCCGTCGTGGCCCTGTTCGCGCCCGGCGCGCTGCCCGAAGGCACCCGCGCCGTCTATTTCGAGGCGGCGGCGGTGATCGTGACGCTGATCCTTGCGGGCCGCTGGCTGGAAGGGCGGGCCAAGGGGCAGACAGGGGCG
>JBGSWJ010000396.1:0-11049 GCA_041752495.1 Rhodobacterales bacterium | reverse complement strand
CTTGGGCCGCGCATCAACCAGCCCGGCCCCCGCCAGCCGCGCGAGCACAGCGCGGACCAAGGTCCGGCTCATCCCGAACAACGCGCCGATCTCATCCTCGGGCAGTTTGGTGCCGGGCTTGAGCGCCTGTTCGATGATGGCGCGCCGCAGCGCCTCGTGGGCAACTTCAACGCGGGACGTGGGTTCGGTCATGCGGCGGCCTTGGTATCCAGACAGAATTGCATACGGGAATTGAAGTATCAGGTATCCAATCTGTGGCGATCCGTTTTCGATCCTGGCTGGATTTTGCAGTCCCTGCCGGGGTTACCTGCCCAAAACTGCGCCAGTTGTGGCAAGCAAAGGCGCAGAAACTGGGTTATTCGTGAACTTACGCCCCGATTTCGTATTCCATCCACGTATACGACAGCTCGAATCAACCCCGGAGTGTCCCATGCCCGCGCGAACGATCACCCTCATGCTCAATCAGCAGCAACTGGACCTGCTGAACCGGACCATCGCGCAGGGCGCGGCCCCCGATCTGCAAACCCTGATCAAACGCGCAATCCGCGAACTGGCCGCCGATGCAGCGGGGACCAACAAATGAGAACTGTCCTCGCGGAACTGATCCTCGAACCCGGCACTGGCAAAGCGATCGAGCTTCTGGCCGGGCAGATCCTGCGGATCGAGCAGGTGGAAGGCGGGCAATGCGTCGATTTCAACGCTTTCAACCTGCATGACTACAAGGAATTCATGCATTGCGGCCGCACCCGCACCGTGCATGGCTTCAACCCCAGCAAGGGCACGTTCCTGTGGTCGCAGCCCCCCCGCGAACGCGCCATGCTCTATATTCTGGAAGACACCTATGGCCGCAACGACGTGCTGTTCCCGCGCTGTTCGGCGTATCTGTATGAAAGCGCTTATGGTTTTGACGCCCACACGAACTGCCACGACATCCAGTCCGAGGCGCAGCGCGAATACGGACTGACTCCGGACGACGTGCATGACAGCTTCAACTTCTTCATGAACACCGAAGTCACGCTGGAAGGCCGTGCGTCGATCACCCGGCAGACAAGCAAGGCGGGCGACCATATCGACCTTCTGGCGCTGGTCGATGTTCTGGCGGTGCCGAATGTCTGCGGTGCCGACATCATGCGCACGTCGAACTTTGGCCTCAAACCAATCCGGCTGACCGTGTTCGAGGCGACCGAAGCCGACATGGCCGCTGTCCCGAAAACCCCCATCCTGAAAAGCCAGCGCACCCCCGCCGATTTCCGCCAGCCCAACATCAAGGCCGACCGCGAACTGCGCCGCGACGCAGGTTATGTCCCGCAATTTACCAATGTCCCGCTTGTCCCGCAGCCTGTCGCCGTCACCCTGACCGAGGAGGAGGCCGCGCTTTTCGATGCGATCAAGTTGCCCCAGTATGGCGACGACGACGCGCAGGCCCTGCGCGACGTGCTGTTTTCGTGGTGGGAAAGCCGTTACCTGACCGCCGCAAGCGGTGCCCCGGCCATCGGGGACTAGGCGCATGACCGATTGCCTGATCGAGGCCGGGGCGATCCTGTGCGCCGTCGATTCCGACGGCGCGTTCCGGGTTGAAACGGACGCGGCGATCCTTGTGACCGGGGGCAACATTACCGCCATCGGCCCTGTGGCCGACCTGCGCCGCGCCCATCCCGATCTGCCCCGCCACGGCGGGCCAGGGATGATTGCGATGCCGGGCCTTGTGAATGGCCACCACCATTCCGGCGTGACGCCCCTGATGCATGGCGTGCCCTTTGCGCCCCTCGAATTCTGGCTGCCCCGTTTCCGCGCCCAGCGCCGCATCCCCCTGCGGCTCGACACGCTCTATTCGGCCATCGAAATGCTGGAAAGCGGCACAACTACCGTCCACCACATCCACGGCGGCGTGTCCGGCGGGCCGGATGACTGGCAATCAACGGCGGGCGGGGTCCTTGATGCCTATGCCGAAATCGGGATGCGGGCCGGTTTCTCTTTCATGATCCGCGACCGCAACCGGCTCAGCTATACGGATGACGCCACTGTCCTTGCCGACTTGCCGTCTGATGCGGCCGCCTGGATCGGGGCGCAATTGAAGGCCGAAGCCGTGCCCGTGGCCGACCTCATGGGTTTCTTTGCCGATCTCACCCGGCGCTGGGCGGGCAACGACACGGTCCGCGTCAACCTCGCCCCGGCGAACCTGCACTGGTGTAGCGACGATGCGCTTGGCCTGATCTTCGACACCGCCCGCACTGCCGGTGCGCAAATCCACATGCACCTGGTCGAAACCGAACGGCAAGCGAAGTTCGCACTGGCACATACCGGCCGGACAGCGGTGGGCCACCTGCATCATCTGGGCTGCCTTGGCCCGCATGTGACCTTCGGGCATGGAAACTGGCTGTCCCGCGCCGATATGGACCTTTTGGGCGAACACCAGTGCAGCATCTGCCACAACGCAAGTTCCGGCCTGCGGCTTGGCAGCGGGATCGCCCCGGTCAACCGGATGCTGGAACGCGGGATCCGGGTCGCGCTGGGCATTGACCAGTCGGGCATCAACGACGACCGCGACATGCTGGCCGAAATGAAGCTGGTCTGGGCGCTCCACCGTGAAACCGGGCTCTGGAACGCGCGTGCCTCGGCCACACAAATCCTGCAGATGGCAACCGAACACGGCGCAAGGACGGCGGGATTTGGCGAAAGGATCGGCCGTCTAGAACCCGGCCGCGCCGCAGACATCGTCCTGCTGGACCGGGCCGAGGTCGAACGCCCCGCCGTCGATCCCCGAACGCCCCTCACCGACACGGTCCTGATGCGGGCCAAGAGCGGGGCGGTGCGCGAGGTGTTTGTCGGGGGTCGCAAGGTTGTCGCCGATGGCCGCGTCACCGGGATTGACCGGGCCGCTGTCATGTCTGAGATCGCGGCTGAAATGCAGCGCGCCCTGACCCCGGCCGAGGCGAAGGCGGCCGCGATGATAGACCAGATCGTCCCCGTCCTGATGGATCTGCAACACCAAAGTGGCCCGGACACCGCCCGGCCCTACCGCTACAACAGCATGGCGGACAGAGCTGATTCCCTTTGAGGTAATGTCAGAGAAATTCGAACCAGTCTCCGTTTCCACGACTCTGCAATGTTCAAGCGGCAATAAGCTGACGCCAATCTGTCAGGGAGCCGGTGTGGCTCAGCTTGAAACTGAGACAACTCTTGAGGGAGCGCTCCGCGTCTGAATGGTCAGCCCCCCGAAAAGTGGTTCTCTCCGATGTATCGCTTTGCGGCCAAGTCTCAGGCTGGTGATCGCGCCGCTTTCCCTCGGCCACCATCGCCAAGTGTGACAGATGCCGGGCCTTGCCATATTGCGGCGGGCCGACCCGACCGCAAAGCCCGCAGGATCAGCGGACCCCGAACGGCGCGTCCCCTGTCGTGATTCCGCCGCCAAGAGGATAGAGGAACTCGGGGCCAGCGAGTCAGAGACCCTTGGCGCGCGGGAGTTCACCGTTCAATGCGGCGTGTTCAAGAAGGTCGAAAGCAAAGCTCAAGCTGCGCTCCTGATTTGCGAGGGGGATGCGGCAGCTTCACCATCGTCCGGATCCGCATCAAGTCCCTCATCAAGTCGCTTTTCCTTGAACAGAAACATGGCTCATGACACGACTCCTGCTTTTCGTCGCCGTCAAGGACGATGTCAGAGGGAGCGACCCGATACGCCAAGGCTTCTCCTAACTGGTCGCTGTCATGGACTGGCACAGCCGGAAGGTTCTGGTCTGTTGCATCTCCAACACGCGGGAGGGGGACATCTGCGTCAAAGCGCTACACAAGGCGATTCAGAGATTCGGCCCGACCGAGAAGATGAATGCTGTTGGGCTAGCCGTGGCCTTCTAACGTTAATCAAAATATTTCGTTTGATTGATGTTTTGAGGAGGGATTACCTTCTCCAGTGTCAATCAGCCATGAGGCACCCCCATGCATATCCCGGCACCCACGACATTCAAAACGGTTAAGGTCAGGAAAATCGGGCCCTTGGTTCGGATGTTGCAGGTCGCTGTTGCGGCTATATCCTTTGGCATCCTGTCGGTACCCGCGACAGCATGCAGCATCGGCGAGATGACCCCTTCGGACCAGCCTCAACGTGGTGCGGATTGCAGCTATCACCACATCCCAACCACGATCCGGGCCGTCGGCTTGTCTGCAGCTGTGGATTTGGGCGGAGGCTTCGTACTCCAGCATGCCACCGACGGCAACGCATGCTACAGGGAATGGAACATCGTCGTGCACGATTGCAATGTGGGCAGTCTTGTTGTTGTCGGACCCACCCGCGCCGATTACGGGTCAGAAGATGTAGCGGCTCCGATGTATGACATCCTTGAACGCATCGAATCCAACGCGCGTGCGGGCCGCCCCATGAGCCTCGACGCTCTGGCCGGCCTGGCAAGGTCCAATGGGTATTCGGACACACTTCAGGTCCGGGTAGGCACCCGCCTGTCGATCAATGGCTATACAGTCCCATCCGATTGCGCCTGCGAAACCTTCTATCCGCGCTTGGGCGGGGGCTAAGTCCGGACAGCTAGTCCACGAAAGCCACGGGCGCCGTTACGACCCAGCGCATCGGGCCCGCATTCGTGGCCAAGCCATCCCAGTTCGCCTCCCAATCCGCCGACCACGCACAGTCGTTCGAAAGCCCGTCGTATCCCACGCCCCGGATTTTCAGCCAGCCGCAGCCCTCGGGGGGCATCTCTAAGATATCGCGATAGCGCAGCGACAGGTCGCACTGCGTCCGCTGCAATACGGCGGTGGACCCCTGATCAACGGGCACGGCGACTTCGGTGTTGTCGGGGCCCAGGGGACGTACAAGGATCTTGGTCGAGATTGCCGCGAAGGTGGGCGCTCCTTCGAGGACCGCGCCGCATCCACCGGGCGTCAAGCGGCGACTTCGCGCCAGATCCGGTCTCCCTAATGGCGGGTATTGCTCTCAAGAGACCGGAACGGAACCGGAGCAGGTCCATCGCGACCCATCGCAAAGCGCCGGACACCATCGAAGCGGAAAGCCCGTCCAATAGCCGGCATCACTGTTTTCGCCATCCCGACAACCCGGCCGTGTTGAATATCGCGTGCTTTGTTGCGCATCGTGTTGAGACACAACTCTTTGATTGGGTCATCATCGACCGGGGATTCTTCCGATGGTGTGACAAGCGCAGTTTGCCCAATCTTCGATGGAACGTCATCCGATTGGCACCCGGCAGAGAGCCAGCAGCCCGCACCCGAAGTGGCGGGCGAAAATGATTCATCTATTTCCGTGGCTTCGATAGAAACTCAGCCGAAAAGGATGAAATCGGTCCGGGGGCAGTCAGCCGCCGGACCTGTGCGTTCAGACCGCGACGCCGATGGGGCAGGTCACCCCGGTGCCGCCCACGCCGCAATACCCGGCCGGGTTCTTGGCAAGGTACTGCTGATGATAATCTTCGGCAAAATAGAACGCCGGCGCAGGCAGGATCTCACTGGTGATGGCCCCATAACCCGACGCGCGCAGACGCGGCGCAAAGGCGTCCCGCGATGCCTCGGCCGCAGCCTTTTGCGCGTCGGAAAAGACATAGATGCCCGACCGGTATTGCGTCCCCCGGTCATTCCCCTGCCGCATGCCCTGCGTGGGATCGTGGTTTTCCCAGAATACCTTGAGAAGATCCTCATAGCTCGTCACCTTCGGGTCATACACCACCCGGACAACCTCGTTATGGCCGGTCATGCCGGTGCAGACCTCCTCATAGGTCGGGTTCGGCGTATATCCGGCCGCATAACCCACCATCGTCAGCCAGACCCCCGGCAGCTTCCAGAACATCCGCTCGACGCCCCAGAAACAGCCCATGCCAAAGATCGCGACCTCCATCCCATCGGGCACATCCGCCGTCAGCGGACGACCAAGGGTAAAGTGGCTGCGGGCGGTCGGGATCGGCGTGGCGCGGCCCGGCAGGGCGGTATCGGCGGTGACCATTTCGGTCTTCTTGCGGAGCAGGCTGAACATTCTGTACCCTCCATTCATGGCCTCCCTAAGATAGGCGCTGCCGAAATTCCTGCAACGCCCGAGGGCCTTGGCCCGGTCACATTCGCCTTAGCGATTGTGACAGCCGCCAAAGACAGACCCGCCGCCCGCCCCCAAAGGCGGTTCAGAGAAAGCTTTGCGGATCAATGTCGATGGATAGGCGCAATGTGGCCGGAATCCGGAACTGGGCCACCCATTGCGACAGGGCCGCCTGCAACGGAACCCCCTTTTCCGCCTTCACAAGAAGCCGGACACGGTGCCGCCCCCGCACCCGGGCAATCGGCGCAGGCGCGGGGCCATAAACCTGAGCGCCAACGCGGCGCAGGGGCCCGTCCAACCGGGCCATCTCGGCGCCAAGGTCAAACACCTCCTGCACATTGGGCGACGACAGGACGATCCCCGCCATCCGCCCATAGGGTGGAACCCCCGCCGCCTTGCGCTCGGCCGCCTCGGCGCGCCAGAAACCTTCCTGATCGCCGGAAAGGATCGCCCGGATGACCGGATGCTCGGGCTGATAGGTCTGCAACAACGCCTCGCCCGGGGTTTCCACCCGCCCGGCCCGCCCCGAAACCTGCCGCATCAGCTGAAACGTGCGTTCAGCCGCCCGCAGGTCAGACCCCTGCAACCCAAGGTCGGCATCAATGACCCCCACAAGCGTCAGCAGGGGAAAGTTATGCCCCTTGGCGACAAGCTGGGTTCCGATGATGATATCGGCCCCGCCCCCCGCGATGTCTTCGATATGGGCCTTGAGCGCCCGGGCCGAGCCGTAAAGATCGGACGACAGCACCGCGACCCTTGCGCCGGGGAAAAGCGCCTGCGCCTCTTCTGCCAGCCGTTCCACACCCGGTCCCACCGGGGCGAGCCGGTCTTCAGCCCCGCAGGACGGACAAGCCTTGGGGATCGGCGTGGTCGCGCCGCACTGGTGGCACATCAGGCGTTTCAGGAACCGGTGTTCCACCATCCGCGCATCGCATTGATGGCAACCGATCTGATGCCCGCAGGCGCGGCACAGCGTGACCGGCGCATAACCGCGCCGGTTCAGGAACAACAGCGCCTGTTCGCCCCTTTCGATCCGGGCCGCCACGGCCTTTTGCAAGGTGGGCGAAACCCAGCGCCCGCCTGGCAGGTCTTCTGCCCGCATGTCGATGGCCCGCATCTGCGGCATGACCGCCGCGCCAAAGCGCGAGGTCAGTTCGATCTGCGCATATTTCCCGGCCTCGACATTGGCCCAGGTTTCAAGGCTGGGCGTAGCCGACGCCAGGACAACCTGCGCCTCGTTCAGGGATGCCCGCAGCACAGCCATGTCACGGGCGTTGTAAAGGACGCCATCCTCCTGCTTGTAGGATGTGTCATGTTCCTCATCGACCACGACCAGCCCCAGATCGCGGTAGGGCAGGAACAGGGCCGAACGTGCGCCGACAACCAGTTGCGCCTCGCCCTGCCCCACCATCCTCCAGGCGCGGCGGCGTTCGGTCATGGTGACGCCGGAATGCCATTCGGCGGGCCGCGCGCCAAAGCGCGCCTCGACCCGGGTCAGGAACTCTCCGGTCAGCGCGATCTCGGGCAACAGGACAAGCGCCTGTCGCCCCACCCGCAGACACTCGGCCACGGCTTCCAGATAGACCTCGGTCTTGCCCGACCCCGTCACCCCTTTCAGAAGCGTCGTGCCATAGCTGCCCTTGCGGACAGCCGCGCGCAGGATCGCGGCCCCTGCTTCCTGATCCTCGGTCAGGTCATGGCCGCCATGGTCAGGGTCAAGCCGGGGATAGGGCGTGTCGCGCGGGGCGTCCTCTTCGGTGATGACACCCTGCTTGACCAGCCCCTTGATGACCGACGGCCCGGTTCCAGCAAGCTCGGCCAGTTCGGCCAGTGTAAAGGCCAGACCGCCATAGTCGCGCATGACCTCGATCACACGGGCGCGGGCGTCGGTCAGCCGGTCGGGAACGCTGGTCCCCAGACGATAGACGGTCCGCATCGACTGCGGATCACCAAGGCCCGGTGCCCGCGTGCCCAGCCGCAGCATCGCCGACATGGGCGTCAGCGTGTAATCGGCCGCCCGCATCAGGAACGTCCGCATCTCCTCGCGCATCGGAACGGCATCAAGCACGCGGCTGACCGCGCGGATCTTCGATCTGTCGTAATCCCCCTTGCCCGGCCCCCAGACCACGCCCAGCACCTTGCGCGGCCCCAGCGGCACCTCGACAAAGGCCCCGGTCCAGCAGCCACCCTCGGGCGCGCGGTAATCCAGAACGCGGTCAAGCGGCTGGGTGGTCAGCACCCCCACCAGATCGCCTTCATGGAAAAAGTCGTCCATCACCGCTCCGGCATTTTCGGGTTCCCGTGCCCCCGCCCTTGAGGTAAACGCAACCCCGAGAAGTGCCAACCCCAAGAGCCAGCCGGGAGAGAGAGATGAAGTTCTTCGTGGATACCGCCGTGATTTCCGAAATTGCGGAGCTGAACGAGCTTGGGATGGTCGACGGGGTCACGACAAACCCCTCCCTGATCCTCAAGTCAGGCCGCAATATTCTGGAAGTGACCAAGGAAATCTGTGATCTGGTCGACGGCCCCGTCAGCGCCGAAGTCGTGGCCAGCAAGGCCGACGACATGATCGCCGAAGGCCGCAAGCTGGCCGAGATCGCCGACAACATTGCCGTCAAGGTGCCGCTGACCTGGGACGGGCTCAAGGCCTGCAAGGTGCTCTCGGGCGAAGGCCGTATGGTCAACGTCACCCTCTGCTTCAGCGCCAATCAGGCGCTTCTTGCGGCCAAGGCGGGGGCAACCTTCATCTCTCCCTTCATCGGGCGTCTGGACGATATCAACATCGACGGCCTGCAGCTGATCGCCGATATCCGCACGATCTATGACAATTACGGCTTCGAGACGCAGATCCTCGCCGCGTCAATCCGCACGGCCAACCACATGAGCGAATGCGCCAAGATCGGCGCCGACGTGGCCACCGCGCCCGCCGCCGTGATCAAGGCGATGGCCAACCACGTCCTGACCGACAAAGGCCTGGCACAGTTCAACGCCGACTGGGCCAAGACCGGCCAGAAGATCCTCTGAGTCTGCCTTGCCCACGCTTCCCCCCGGGTGGCACGCGGCGGTCTGGCAGGAACTGTCAGGCCGCATCGCCACGCTTCTGGACCCTCTGGGCTTTGTCCTACACCCGGCCTGGGCCGGATCGGGTGACGGCTTTGAAACCGTCTTCTGGACGGGCCCGGCCGATGACGTCCTCAAGGTCATCCGGCCCAGCTACCACCCCAACATTCCGCAGATCCACGCCATCGGCACCGTCCACACCATGCCCGATGCCGCCGGAACTTCGGCGCAACTCGGCACCGACCGGCAGGCCTGGAACGATGCCCTGAACCTTTCCGAAACAGGCCGGACGAAACTGGGTGGCGACGGCCGCAGTATCTATGCCGTGATGGGCCAGCCGCGCAATTTCCGCCTCACGTTCGACATCGCCACCCGCACGACGGCCAACATGGACAAGGTCAATGCCGCCTTGGATTGGGCGATTCCCGCAATGGTTGCAGACCTCGAGAAACTGGCCAAGCGTGACACAAAGCCATCACTTTGACCTTCTGTGCAAAAAAAGAGAAGAATCAGGGAAACGACCCTGCTATGCTGCCGGATGAACACCAATAAGAGTGATCGCATGAGCAGCAAGGCACAGATGGACGCGGTGGTCCGCGAACAGATTCTATCGGACCCGGACGTCCTTCTTGACGACAAGGATATCATGCGGGCGCTTGTCGCGGCCAACGAACGTGCCATGGGGCACAATATCGTTGACCTGCGCGGCATCGCGATGGAACGGCTTGAAGCCCGGCTTGACCGGCTGGAAGATACCCACCGTTCCGTCATCGCAGCGGCCTATGAAAACCTCGCCGGCACCAACCAGATCCACCGCGCTGTGCTGCGCCTCATGGATGCAACCCGGTTCGAGGTGTTCTTGCGCGATCTGGGGTCAGACGTGGCCAGCATCCTGCGCGTGGATGCGATGCGCCTTGTCCTTGAAACAACCGAATCCGGCGATGATCCTGCGATCAAGCGGCTTGATACCGTGTTGTCGGTCGCTGAACCGGGCTTCATCGACGAATACCTGACCAAGAACCGCGGCGGCCAGGCGCGGCAGGTCACCCTCCGCCAGGTCCGGCCCGAGGATGACCGGCTTTTCGGCGCCAAATCGGACTTCATCCATTCCGAGGCCTGTCTCAAGCTTGATTTCGGCACCGGGCGGCTGCCCGGGATGCTCGTGATGGGATCCGAAGATCCGCATCAGTTCACGCCGCAGCAGGGAACCGATCTTCTCGCCTTCTTTGCCGGGGTGTTTGAACGCGCGATGAAGCGCTGGCTCGCCTGACACATGATCTCGCCCGCGTTGACAGCGGCGCTGTCGGACTGGCTTGACCACGAACGTGCCCTGAACGGCGCGTCTGCCAATACGATCAAGGCCTATCAGTCCGATGTGCTGGGGTTTCTGGCCTTCATGGGCCAGCATCACGGCGGGGCCGAAGGTCTCGGCCCACTGTCCAGCGTAACGATCAGCGACATGCGGTCCTGGATGGCCCATGCGCGGGGCACCGGCCTGGGCGCGCGGTCACTGGCGCGGGCCCTGTCGGCTGTCAAATCCTTCTACCGTTGGCTGTCAGATCGCGAAGGGTTCGAACCCACAGCCGTCCTGTCCACCCGCGCGCCACGGTTCCACAAGAAACTGCCCCGGCCCCTCGCCGAAGACGCCGCCGTCGCCATGATCGACCGTGTCGAAACCCAAGTGACCGAGCCCTGGATCGCCGCGCGCGATGCGGCGGTCGTCACCCTTCTGTATGGCTGCGGCCTGCGGATTTCCGAAGCCCTGGGTCTGACCGGCGCAGATGTGCCGCTCGCTCAGGTCATCCGGATCGTGGGCAAGGGCGGCAAGGAACGCCTGGTCCCCGTGATCCCTGCGGCAAGGGATGCCGTCGACGCCTATCTGCGGCTTTGCCCCCACCCGCTTGACCCTGACGGCCCCCTGTTCCGGGGCGCGCGCGGCGGCGCGC
>JBGSWJ010000395.1:0-16428 GCA_041752495.1 Rhodobacterales bacterium | reverse complement strand
CCCGAACCGAACGGCGACAACCCGTCGGCCAAGATCAAGCAGGTGGCCTCGGGCCGGTTCGGCGTGACCGCCGAATACCTGAACGCCTGTGAGGAATTGGAGATCAAGGTCGCCCAAGGGGCCAAGCCCGGCGAAGGCGGGCAACTCCCCGGCATGAAGGTGACGGCGCTCATCGCGCGTCTGCGCCATTCGACGCCGGGGGTGACGCTCATCTCTCCGCCGCCGCACCACGACATCTACTCAATCGAAGACCTTGCCCAGCTGATCTACGACCTCAAGCAGATCAACCCGCGCGCCAAGGTCACGGTCAAACTCGTGTCGTCCTCCGGCGTGGGCACGATTGCTGCTGGCGTGGCCAAGGCCAAGGCCGACGTGATCCTGATCTCGGGCCACAACGGCGGCACCGGGGCGTCTCCGGCGACGTCGATCAAATATGCGGGCCTGCCGTGGGAAATGGGCCTGACCGAGGCGCATCAGGTCCTTGCCATGAACAACCTGCGCGAACGGGTGACGCTGCGCACGGATGGTGGCCTGCGGACCGGGCGCGACATCATCATGGCCGCGATGATGGGGGCCGAGGAATACGGCATCGGCACCGCCGCGCTGATCGCGATGGGCTGCATCATGGTGCGCCAGTGCCAAAGCAACACCTGCCCGGTCGGCGTCTGCACCCAGAACGAGGCGCTGCGCGCCAAGTTCACCGGCACGGCAGACAAGGTGGTAAACCTCATCACCTTCTACGCCACAGAAGTCCGCGAAATCCTCGCCTCTATCGGTGCCCGGTCGATGGACGACATCATCGGGCGTGCGGACCTGCTGACGCAGGTGTCGCGTGGGGCGGCAGAGCTTGACGACCTCGACCTCAACCCGCTGTTGATCAGCGTCGATAGCGCCGGGGCGATCAAGTACGACCGCACCAAGCCCCGCAACGTGGTCCCCGATACGCTCGACGCGGAAATCGTGAAGGATGCCGCCCGCTTCCTGAACGACGGCGAAAAGATGCAACTGCAATACGCCGTGCAGAACACGCTCCGCACCATCGGAACGCGGACCAGCAGCCACATCGTGCAGAAGTTCGGGATGCGCAACAGCCTCCAGCCCGACCATCTGACGGTCAAGCTGACAGGTTCTGCCGGGCAGTCTTTGGGTGCCTTCGCGGCACCGGGGCTGAAGATCGAAGTCTCAGGCGATGCCAACGACTATGTCGGCAAGGGCCTCTCAGGCGGCACTATCGTGGTGCGGCCGCATATGGCCTCGCCCTTGGTGGCATCCGAAAACACGATCATCGGCAACACCGTCCTTTATGGCGCAACCGACGGCTATCTCTTTGCCGCAGGCCGCGCCGGGGAACGGTTCGCGGTCCGCAACTCGGGCGCAAAGGTGGTGATCGAAGGCTGCGGGTCGAACGGCTGCGAATACATGACGGGCGGCGTCGCGGTGATCTTGGGGTCCATCGGCGCGAACTTTGGCGCGGGCATGACCGGGGGGATGGCTTATCTTTACGATCCCCACGGCCGCGCACAGGGGCTGATGAACCATGAAAGCATCGTGACCTGCCCGGTCACCGTCGTCCATTGGGAAGATCAGCTGAAAACGCTGATCGAACGCCATGTCAAGGAAACCGGAAGCCGCAAGGGCGCGGATATCCTTGCCGAATGGGACGAAGCGCTGCCGCATTTCGTGCAGGTCTGCCCCAAGGAAATGCTGGTCCACCTCAAGCACCCGCTCGCCATCGAGGCCAAGGCCGTTCCGGCAGAGTGAATGGAAAAGCCCCGAAGGCGCGCAACCTTCGGGGCTTTTGCCTTAATCCAGAGGCGGCTCGACAGGCTTGGCGGCTTCTTCGGCGGGGGCCTTGTCCGCGTCGCGTTCGACCTCGATCCTGACCTTCGTGATCATCCCCGCAACCACCCCCAAAATGGCGAGCCATGGGGCCGCCAGCACAAGCGCTCCGCCTGCGATCACGCCAACGGTCATGGGCAGTTCGATGGCAAAGTCGCCATCCTGATCTGACAGCTTGATCCGCCGTACGTTGCCTTCCTTGATGATGGCCTTGACTTGGTCAATCACCTGACTGCCCGCGACCTCGATCTCTTCAAAGATCGATTTGCCATGTTTGGCGGTCTTGTCTTCGTCTGTCGTCTTGCCGGTTTCGTCACTCATGGCGTTGCTCCAATGCTGATGTTTCGACGGGACGTGCGCAAAGCAGGTATGTACGGATTCAGACTTCAACCAGCCCCACCACGGGATTGCGGCCATAGACTTTGGCGCAACTCGGGCAGGTGGTGTAGTAAAAGGCCACCGATCTGGCCGTCTTGCCCAGCGCCTTGGCCTGCGCCAGCATGTCCTTGTGCCACCGGCCCACGGCGCTGTAGGGGCCCTCGAAAACCTTTGTCACAAAGTCCCCGCTGATCCTTGTCATCTCTTCACCCGGAACGGGCCCGGTGACGGCAAACAGGTGTTCATCCTGAAAAGCCGAAAGCTCGCGGCTCATCACCAGCATCTGATGCGGGTCTTGGGCACCTGCCTTGGCGATATGGCCCAGAACGCGGGTAAACACCTTGCCCATGTTCAGCGGCACATGCGCCAGACTGACCGACGTCGCCCGCACAAAAAGCCTGTCCTTGAAATGCAGCACCTGATCGTCCCAGCCTTCGGGATCGAACCGGGCGCAGCAGCCGGTCAGGTTCACGCTGTCGTCGTATTCGGGAAGGCGGTTGGTCTGCATGGCGACGCTCCTTGATCGGTCCGCGCAGAATGACCGATCCGGATCTGTCCCGCCTTGATCTGCCTCAAGCATTCACAGGTCTGCGGCACAACCTCACTTTGGCCGGACCGGGCCTTTGGCGTCTTGTTCCCGTCACGCAATCGGGCCATGTAGATACCGCACCCGCAGACTGCGGGCTGGTCAAGTAGTGGAGATTTTGAATGTCCGATCTGATCGTCGTAGGCTTCGATGACGAAGCAACCGCTTTTGAACTGCGCGCGGCGCTTGTCAAACTGCAGAAGGAATACCTTCTCGAGATGGAAGACGCCGTCGTCGTCACCAAGTCGGCAGATGGCAAGGTGGCCCTGCATCAGGCCGTGAACCTGACCGCCGTCGGCGCCGTGGGCGGCACCTTCTGGGGCGGCCTTGTCGGCCTTCTGTTCCTGAACCCGCTTCTGGGCATGGCTGTCGGTGCTGCGTCCGGTGCCCTGTCGGGCAAGCTGTCGGATGTGGGCATCGAAGACGCCTTCATGAAGGAAATCGGCTCGACCCTCAAGGAAGGTGGCGCCGCCGTCTGCGTTCTGGTCCGCAAGATGACCGGCGACAAGGTTCTGGCCGGACTGGGCGAGTTCAAGGCAAAGGGCCGCGTCATGCAGACCTCGCTCACCAACGAACAGGAAGCACAGCTGCGCACCCTGCTGGAAACGCCTGCCGCCTGATCGCAGGGCGATCATCACGCACAAAGGCCCGTGGCATCCGCTGCGGGCCTTTGCCGTTGCGCCCGCCGCGCCACGCCCAAACGGTGCCGATCTGCCCCCGTCTTGACCCTTCCGCAGCTTCGATGGCTTATGACGCGATGGCAAAACGCAGCAGTAAATCCCCTCCTCCTCGGGCAAGACGCCCGGTCCGGGCGGTCTTGCGCTGGCTGCTCTGGGGGATGCTTGCTGTGATCGGTGCCTTGTTGCTGGCCATTGGCCTCTTTACCTTCGTCAACCCGCCCACCACGCCCTACATGTTCGCCGAAGGCCGCCGTCTGGACGGGGTCCAGCAGGAATGGGTGCCGCTCTCTGACGTGGCCCCTGTCATGGCCCGGTCTGCGGTTGCCGCCGAGGATGCCAATTTCTGCAACCACTGGGGCCTTGACGTGAACGCCATCCGCGCCGCGATGGATGCAGGCGCGGCCCGGGGCGCCTCCACGATCAGCCAGCAGGTCGTCAAGAACGTGTTCCTTTGGCAGGGCCGCAGCTGGGTCCGCAAAGCCGTCGAAGCCGCCATCACTCCCGTGATGGAAGCCGTCTGGACCAAGCGCCGTATCCTTGAGGTCTATCTCAACATCGCCGAATTCGGCGAAGGCGTCTTTGGCATCGAAGCCGCATCGCAATACTATTTCGGCATCCCGGCGTCCGACCTGTCGGCCACCCAATCCGCTCGCCTTGCCGCGATCCTGCCTGATCCAAAGAACCGCTCCGCCTCCAGCCCCTCCGACTATGTCCGCCGCCGTGCATCTCAGATTGCCGATGGCGCGGCCACCATCGACGCCGACGGCCGCGCCGCCTGTTTCCAACCGTGACCCGTCTGCCAGCCCCGCCCGGCAGGCCACGGCCCCCCATTGAATCCGCCCGTCTCATGCGGCATTGAAACGCCATGCAGCCCGAACGCACCGTCACGAACCGCCTCTATCACTTCCCCCTGTCGCCCTTCTGCCGGAAGGTCCGCCTGTCGCTTGCCGAAAAGCGGATCGAGGTTGAGCTGGTCGAGGAACGCTACTGGGAACAGGACGCCGACTTCCTGCGCCGCAACCCGGCGGGCAAGGTGCCTGTCCTGCGGCTTGGCAACCGGATGATGGCCGAAAGCGCCGCCATTTGCGAATATCTGGAAGAGGCTTATCCCACTCCGCCCCTGATGCCCCGCGACCCCGAGGCCCGGTACGAGGTGCGCCGTCTGGTCAGCTGGTTCGACGACAAGTTCAACACCGAAGTCACGAAAAAGCTGATGTCGGAACGGGTGTTCAAAAAGATGATGGGCGGCGGTGCCCCCGACAGCACGACGCTCAAGGCCGGGATCAAGGCGATCAAGTATCACCTCGACTACATGACCTGGCTTTTGGAACAGCGCCGTTGGCTGGCGGGCAATGAAATGAGCCTTGCCGATTTCGCCGCCGCCGCACACCTGAGTTGTCTGGACTACCGCAGCGAGGTCGACTGGAACCGGTCCGAGATCGTCAAGGACTGGTACGCCAAGATCAAATCGCGCCCCGCCTTCCGGTCACTTCTGGCCGATCAGGTGCCGGGCTTCCTGCCGCCGGCACATTATGCCGATCTGGATTTCTGAAAACCGCAGCAGCGCCTGCCGCCCGCTGGCGCAGGAGCATTAGGTGCGCCTGCCCTCGCGGCTCCAGTCGGAACTGCCCCGGCACGCTACGATCGCCTCACTCATGGCCTCGCCGCAGGATGGCATCTGGTTCATGCGCCCGCCGCAGCCCAAACCGCGCGGCCACTACATGCACGACCTTGGTCCCACGCCCTATGTGATCCGGCTGGTCAACCCGCTTCTTGTCCCGCGCCGGTCTATCCGGCCTACCCTGAAATCGGCCTGGATCACGCTGCGCTGGCAACTGGGGCTTGAAACCCCGGGCCTGCCACCGGGCCTTTTCTATGGCAAGGCCGATCTCTTGCTGACCTCCGACAACCACATCGTCGCGGATTCCTTCGCAGGCGGCACCATCGTCCATCCCGCCATGTCCCCCGGCCTTGGTCAAACGTGGAATGTCACCTGGACCGGGTCCGAAAAGCGGGTCGAAGGCCGGTTCCTTTATCTTGAAATGATGCCGAAGCATTTCGGCCACCTGATCGTCGATCTTCCCGCCCGGCTCTGGCCCCGCCGGGAAAAGTGGTTCGCCCCCCATACCGATCTCCCCTGCCTCGCCTTTCCTACCCACGGCCTGACCGCGCGCGACGGCATCCCCCCGGCCGCCGCCTGCATCCTCGGAGCATTGGGCATCCCCGCCAGCGCCGTCACCCTTGCCGATCAACCGCTCCGCGTGGCCGAACTGATTGTCCCGGGCCGGATCGCACCCTATCGCGGGCCCTCCGGCCCACGCTATAACCGCCTTATGCAGCAGGCCGGAACCGCCATTGCAGAAGGCAGTGCAGGACCCGAGCCGCATGTCTTTCTCAGCCGGTCCCGGCTTGCCACCGACCGCAGGCCCGTTAACCGCAGATCAGCCGAACAGATCGACGACCTCTTCCGCAGCCACGGCTTTGCCATCCTCCACCCGCAAGAGATCGACTTGGCCGACCAGATCGCAGCCGTCCGGGGCGCCACACATCTGGCAGGCTTCACCGGATCGCAACTCCACCTCGCCGCCTTCAGCGACAGGCAGGATATCCGGATGCTGCGCATCTGCCCCGATGATTTCGTCACCGGGATTGACCGGAACATCCTGGCCCCCGTGAACGGGCAGGTGACCGACGTCCTCCTCCGCAAACCGGGCTGGCTGCGCCATCTCATGAACGGCTTCCGGCTTAGCCCCGGCCCCGATGATCTGGCCCGGCTCGATGCCGCGATCCGCGACTTCATCACCCCGCGCGACGGTGCCGCATGACGGACCACCCCCAAGACCTCAAATCCCGCCTTGCCGCCTTTGCGCAGGATGCAGGCTTTGTCCGCATGGGCATCTGCCGCCCCGATGCCATTCCCGACGCCGCCCCGCGTCTCGCCGCGTTCGTGGCCAAAGGCCGCCACGGCCAGATGGGCTGGATGGCCGACCGCATGGAATGGCGCGGCAACCCGGCGGCCCTTTGGCCTGCCGCAAGATCCGTCATCATGCTGGCGGAATCATACAGCCCCAATCACGATCCGCTGGCCGTGCTGGATCAGCGCGACAGGGGGGCCATCTCGGTCTATGCGCAGGGGCGCGACTACCATGATCTGGTCAAGAAACGGCTCAAGACCGTGGGCCGATGGCTGATCGACGCGGTGCCGGGGGCCGAAATCAAGGTCTTTGTCGATACCGCCCCGGTGATGGAAAAACCGCTGGCCCAGGCGGCCGGGCTGGGCTGGCAGGGCAAACATACCAACCTTCTGGGCCGCGATCTCGGGAACTGGGTGTTCCTCGGCGCGATCTTTACCACTGTCGATCTTGAACCCGACCCACCTGAAACCGGCCATTGCGGCACCTGCACCGCCTGCCTTGATATCTGCCCGACGGCTGCCTTTCCCGCGCCATACCAACTCGACGCGCGCCGCTGCATTTCCTACCTCACCATCGAACACAAAGGCCCCGTGCCCGATGATCTGCGCCCCCTCATGGGCAACCGGATCTACGGCTGCGACGATTGCCTTGCCGTGTGCCCGTGGAACAAATTCGCCGTCGCCGCGCGCGAGATGCGCTATCAGGGCCCCGCCGACGCGCCCGCCCTTGCCGATCTCGCCCAACTTGACGACGCCGCCTTCCGCGCCCGCTTCTCCGGTTCCCCCATCAAACGCATCGGGCGCGACCGCTTCCTGCGCAACGTCCTCTACGCCATCGGCAATTCCGCCGATCCCGCCCTTGCCCCTTCTGCCACGCGCCATCTTGACGACCCCGACCCCACGGTGTCGGATGCCGCCCGCTGGGCTCTGGCCCGTCTCACTGGGGAAAGCGCCCATGCGTAGTTCGCGCCCGTCGGCATCTCCCCTGCGCTTCCTGCTCAAGGCTGAACGCAAGGCCGAACGGCTGGTGGCCAAGGTCCGCAAACCCCGCCCCGGCAAGGTCGTGATCGAACCCTATTTCGGCTATGCCACGCCCGACGGACGGCTCCTGCGCGGCCGCGTCCTGCGCGCGATCAAGTCAAGCGATCCGCGTCAGGGCCAGAAATGGACAGGCAACCTCCGCCAGATGACCCGCCTGTTCCTGACCCGCGAATTGCCCGGCGTCACCGTCACCGCCTGCGGCGTGGCAACCAAGTCCGACAGGGAAGGCTACTTCAACCTCACCATCCCCGCTGCCCCCGGCACCGGCTGGCAGGACGTGTCCATCGCCGCCGACCGCGCCCGCACGACGGCACAGGTCCTTGTCCCGCGTGCCGACGCCCGCTTTGGCGTGATCTCCGACATCGACGATACGCTGATCCACACCGGCGCCTGGTCGCTTTTCCTGAACCTCAAGACCACGCTGACCGGCAACATAGAAACCCGCATAGTCTTTCCCGATGCCGTCGCCCTGATCGCCCGCCTGTCCGAAGCCGGGCTCAATCCCGTGTTCTATGTCAGCTCGACCCCCTGGAACATGCACGGTTTCCTGACCGCCGTCTTTGAACGGGCGGGCCTTGTCCGGGGCCCGTTTTTTCTGCGCGACCTTGGCCTTGGCGAAAAACAGGTCGTCGCCGGAAGCCACGGCCGCCACAAGGGCAAGGCGATCGACTGCATCCTTGATGCCAACCCCGGCCTGCGCTTTGTCCTGCTTGGCGATACCGGCCAGCACGACGCCTGGATCTATGCCGCCGCCGCCGCCCGCCACCCCGGCCGCATCGCCCGCGTCATCCTCCGCCATGCAGTGAAAGAGGTTGATACCGTCTCGGTCGCCGCGCTGGAATCGCATGGCGTGCGGGTCGATGTGGTCGATGATTACCTCGCCCTTCTCGGCGAACCCTGGCCGAGAGAGGATGCAGAGGTGAAATCCGCCCCTGCAAGTGTTATGTAGGTCATGCATCACCTTGAAGGAGGATCGCATGAAACGCTCACCCCTTGACCATCCCCGTGTCGCAGACGCAGGGCGGCGCCTGCGCGAATTCCTGCGGATTGACCGCGCCGCAGGGCTGCACCCCGCCATCCGCGCCCTGCATGTGAGGGTGCAAGAGACCCCCGCCCATGACCCCCGGACACGGGAATTTCTGCGCATCGCGCGCGGCCGCACGGTCTGAATTGCGGTTTTCCCTGACCTGACAACGGTCTAGGGTCGAGGCGGGATCAGAAGGAGGCCCGCCTCATGCAGCCGTTGCGTGGCATCGCGCTCAAGGTCATCTCGGTCTGCATCTTCATGTGCATGGCCTCGCTGATCAAGGCGACGTCGGCGCATGTGCCACCGGGGCAGGCGGTGTTCTTCCGCTCCTTCTTTGCCATTCCCGTCATCATCATCTGGCTGGCCCTGCGCGGCGAACTGCGCCACGGGCTCGAAACGGCGAACCCGATGGGCCATTTCTGGCGCGGCCTTGTCGGGACAACGGCCATGGGCATGGGCTTTGCCGGCCTCGGCCTCCTGCCTCTGCCCGAGGTGACGGCGCTGGGATATGCCGCGCCGCTTCTGGTGGTCATCTTTGCCGCCATGTTCCTGAACGAACAGGTCCGCGCCTTTCGCCTGACGGCTGTGGCGATGGGGATGGTCGGGGTGATGATCGTTCTGTCACCGCGCCTGTCAGTCGGCGCCGATGCCATCGGCACCCGCGAAACGCTGGGCGCGACGGTTGTGCTGATGGGCGCCGTCTTTACCGCACTGGCCCAGATCTTTGTCCGTAAACTTGTCGCAACCGAAGATACCGCGGCCATCGTCTTCTGGTTCTCGGTCACCGCCACACTCCTCTCGCTTCTGACCATCCCCTGGGGCTGGGTCTGGCCCGCCCCGCGCGAAGCCGGGATGCTGATCTTCGCCGGTATCCTCGGCGGCTTCGGCCAGATCTTCCTCACCTCCAGCTACCGCTACGCCGACGCCAGCCTGATCGCCCCCTTCGAATACACCTCCATGCTGCTCGCCTTGCTGGTGGGCTACTTCATCTTTGACGAAGTGCCGGAACTCGTCACCCTCGCAGGCGCGGTCCTGATCATCTCTGCAGGCGTCCTGATCATCTGGCGCGAACGGAAACTGGGTCTGGAACGCAAACGCCAGCGCGAGGCGGGAACGCCGGGCGGGTGATGTCCGCTTGGGCGGGCGGAAGGTTCAGCCCCAATCGGGCAGGACGACATCCTGACGCCGGGTCGGGGGCGTCACCGTCAGGGACGTGATCCGGCCAGACTGCAACGTGGCGTCGATGACGGTCTGGCGCGGGGCATGAAGCCGGAAACTGACGTCCCAGTGGCGCGGCCAGGCCGGGAACAGCAGGACCCTGTACTCTACGGACTGCAGCAGCATGTAGTTGATCGTCGCCATCAGATTGCCGCCGTGGCACTGATCGGGAAGCCAGTCGAAATTCGGCCCCCAGGTCGCGGGCCAGCGATAGGGCGCCGCGGAATTGGCCATCCGCGATTTGACGATCTCGGCCGCTTCGTCGGTCAGGCCCAGCAGGGCGGCCGCGTTGCTGTCATAACCCCAGCCGACATCATTGTGACTCCCCCGCAGGCGATAGGCGTTGCGCGCCTCTTCCAGCATCGGACGATCAAGCCCGCAAAGCCGAAAGGGCCAGACGGGGAAAAGTTCCGGGTTTTCCACGTTCGTGCGGATCGGTTCATAGACGCGGGCGACGGCGATCTTGCGGACGGTCCTGCCATCAAGAACGGCCTCTTCCAAGGGCAGGTCCGGGGTCGCGGCGGCCATGCGGGCAAAGAATTGCGCCTCTTGCGGCGTCGCAACGCCATCGGGCAGACGGCCAAGGCGGGTGGTGACATCGGTCAGGCCGCTGATGCAGGGCGTGTCATCAATCACACCGTGCCAATAGGTTTCCTTGGACTGGGTCGGGTCCAGGATGATGCGTCCGGCAGCATCCTTGCGGAATCGGCTGTCAAAGTAGCGCAGCACCGACACCGCCATCGGGACAAGCCGGTCGGTCGCAAAGGCGTCATCGCCCGTGTGGTCGTGGTAATCGAGCATGAGCGCGACCAGTTCGAGCCCCTGATTCCACGCATAGCGCCAATAGGGGGCGTCAACTTCGTTGGGATGTTTGCCGCTGCGATCCCATCCGTAATCGCCATTCGCATAAGCGCCCCAGATGGTCAGCGTTTCCGAGAAATAGCACCCCTCTGCCCCGTGATAGAACCGTGCGCGCGCCTCGGCAAAGGGGCGGATGCGTTCGAACATGTCAAACAGGGGCAGCATCAGATCGAAATCGCCCGCCGCCTGCATCGCGTGATAGGGCATCCGGACATTCTGCCACCAATGGCAATCACCCCAGCGCCGCCAGTCGGGATTGTCACGGAATGATGCCCGGTCGCTTTTGTTATGGGTGACGGGCGCGGGCAGGGGCGATGGTTCGACCGTAAAGATGCTGCCGTTGAACTTGATCGGCAGGATCGAGCGGCCCGCGCAGGCCTGCATGTAACGCTGCAGCGTATGCGCCTTGCCGATGGTCATGTCGCCGACATCAGGCGCGGCTGTGGTCTGACCGATGAACAGATCGTGCTGTGACCGTCCTGTGGGCGACAGCGTCGATGCGGCAAAGGCCACGCGGTGCCCGTCGACATGAAGCGCCATCGCGCCGCCCCGGCTGTCATAGGTTGCTGCGACATGGTGCCAGCGCCCCGGGGACAGAACGGCGTCGGAGGATTGCAGCGTCGCACTGCCCACGATCAGGCGCAGTGTCGTGCCATGCGGGACATCGCAGACAAATCCATCGCCCAGTCCTGGCGTCGTCTTGGACAGGATGGCCCCGCCAGTGCCGTCCGGACGGATCCAGCCCGCGAAGGTCAGGCCCCGGGCAACATCTGGAAGGCTCAGGGGGCCAGACGGCTGCGACTGCACGCCAGCTGTGGCAAGCGCTGCAATCTCGTCGGGACCAAGAGGGCGACCATAAAGCGCAAGCGCACCGATGTCCCCGCCGAAATCCGGGCCGACGGACAGAGGGGCAGTGCCGAGGACAACGTCGCGGCCCGGGGGGATATCGCATCTGACCCAGGACCGGTCCTGAAATGCCCGCCACCACGCAGTGGTTCGCCGGGTCGCGGCATCGGGGTCGGAATGGGCCGCTGCGGTCTGCCGCGCCAGTTCAACCCAGTCATCCGCCGTCTGCGTCTGTTCGCAGGGGCTGGCCACGCAAAGGCTGAAGGACTGCACCGGTGTCACATTCGTCAGCGTCCGGGCGTCCGTGCTGACGAACTCTGCCCCGCTGACCCAGCCGCCAAAGGTGCGGTGCAAGAGCGGGTCCCAAAGCGTATCCCGGATCGGCCCCAGCGACTGAACGCGGATCGTTTCCTCGAATGCAAAGGCCGTCTCGTTGCGATGAAACCAGCAGACCGCCCCCCGCCCGACATCTGGGAAATGGTCTGCGGCCTGCACGATGACGTGGGGCCCACGGGCCAGCGTCCATGCCGATTCCTCGGCAACCGGCTGAGGGTCAGTGCGCCAGCTTTCCACCCTGGCCGTCACGGTCACGGGCTCTGCGCTTTGGCCAATGACATGGACAACGGGCGCGTCGCCATCGATAAACACCCGCAGGACCACGCGCCTGTCGGGCGGGCCTGCGGTGATCTTACAGATGCCGTCGCGCAGGTTCAGTTCCTGGGCAAAGTCACCCGGCCCGGCAAACGGGTTCGGAGAGATCGAGATCCGCAGCTTGCCAACCTTGCAAAGCTGCGAAACCTCGCTGTACGCGTCGTTACGGGACAGATAAAACAGCAGATCGCCGTCCTCTTCGACCCAAAGATTGATCCCGAGAACCCCGTTGCCAATCGGCACGGAATCTGCGGGACCATGGCCAGCAGAGGTCCAGACGAGTTTCAGATCATCATCCACCTTCCCGGGCGCAGGGAAGGGGCTGGCCTCTGGCTGCGACGATCCCTGCGGCGTTGCTGCCACTAGGCCCGCACCAGCTTCTCATAAGCCATCGCAATATCCCGCGTCAGCGTGCCGACCTCGAAATTATAGTCGCCAATCTGGCCCACCGGCGTCACTTCGGCAGCGGTGCCGGTCAGCCAGCACTGTTCAAAGCTTTCCAGTTCCTCGGGCATGATATGGCGTTCATGCACCTTGATCTGCATGTCGCGCAGCATCCCGACAACCGTCTGCCGCGTGATCCCGTTGAGGAAGCAGTCGGGCATCGGCGTATGCACTTCGCCATCCTTGACGAAGAAGATGTTGGCCCCCGTCGCCTCGGCGATATAGCCGCGATAATCGAACATCATCGCGTCGGAACAGCCCTTCGCCTCGGCCGCATGCTTGGACATGGTGCAGATCATGTAAAGGCCGGCAGCCTTGGCCTGATGCGGGATCGTGGCGGGGTCGGGGCGGCGCCATTTCGCGATGTCAAGCTTGGCGCCCTTCATCTTGGCCTCGCCATAATAGCTGCCCCATTCCCAGGCGGCGATGGCCAGGCGGACCGGGTTGCGGCGGGCGGCAACGCCCATATCCTCGCCCGCGCCGCGCCATGCAATGGCGCGGACATAGGCGTCGGTGAACCCGTTGGCCTTGAGGACCGCATCCTTGGCCGCGTCGATTTCATCCGCCGAATAGGGGATTTCGAAATCAAGGCAGTTGGCCGAAAACCGCAGCCGTTCGGAATGTTCGTGGCCCTTGAAGATCTTGCCGTTATAGCACCGCTCGCCTTCGAACACGGACGAGGCATAGTGCAGCGCATGGGTCAGGATATGCACCTTGGCCGACCGCCAGTCGACGAGTTGCCCGTCCATCCAGATCTTGCCGTCCCGATCGTCATATGAACCGGCCATCGCCGTTCCTCCATCAGATTTGCATTTGTTTCACACTTTGGTCCGCTTCGGACATATTATTGCGTGAAATCGGGGATTCGGTAACAGTTGAGTCTTGGAATGTCAACAAGGCTGACGTATTCTGAGGCAACGAACCCAAGGAGGAATACAATGGCCGAGGGGACATCGCCGCAGGGCGGGCAGGGGTTGCTGTTCCTTACCGACGAACAGCTGCGCAAGGGTATCGAGGCGATGTTCTTTGCCTATCGCGGCTTTACCGCCGACCCGGATCGGATTCTGGCGGAAAAGGACTATGGCCGGGCGCATCACCGGGCGATCCATTTCATCCACCGTTCGCCGGGCACGACAGTGAACAATCTGCTGTCAATCCTGGGCGTGACCAAGCAATCGCTGAACCGTGTGTTGCGCACTTTGGTCGACGATGGCCTTGTCCGCAGCGAAGTGGGCCGGGTGGACAAACGCGAACGCCACCTCTTCCTGACCGAGGCCGGAGCGGCGCTGGAACGCGAACTCTCGGACGCCCAGCGCGACCGGATGCGGGCCGCCTACCGCGCGGCAGGAAGCGAGGCGGTGGCCGGGTTCCGCAAGGTGCTTGAGGCGATGATGGACGAAGACATGCGGCGGCATTACGAAACGCTCAAGGACCGGGGGCGATAAGTGATGGAAGCAGCGCATCTTCTGATCGTCGATGACGACGAACGCATCCGGGGGCTTCTGCAGAAATTCCTGATCCGCGGCGGCTTCCTTGTCACCACCGCCCGCGACGCCGCCCATGCCCGTCGCATCCTTGCCGGGCTGGACTTTGACATGATCGTGCTGGACGTGATGATGCCCGGCGAAGACGGCGTGTCCCTCTGCCGCGAACTCCGGCGCAAATCCTCCACGCCGGTGCTTCTCTTGACCGCCAAGGCCGAAACGGGCGACCGTATCGCAGGGCTCGAGGCGGGGGCGGACGACTATCTGGCCAAACCGTTCGAGCCGAAGGAGCTTCTCCTCCGGATCAACGCAATCCTGCGCCGCGTGCCTCTGGCCGAACCGGCGGTCGTGGTGCCCAAGGTGCTGATGCTTGGCCCCGTGCGCTATGACATCGAACGGGGCGAGATGTGGCAGGGTGACAAGCAGTTGCGGCTGACGGCCACCGAAAGCCAGCTCATGCGCATCTTTTCCGCCCGCCCGGGAGAGGCCGTAACGCGCACCTTTTTGGTCGAGGAACTGGGGCGCGGCGGCGGGCAGGCGCAGGAACGCGCCGTCGACGTGCAGATCACCCGCCTGCGCCGCAAGATCGAGGCCGACCCCCGCCAGCCGCGTTACCTTCAGACCGTGCGCGGTTCAGGCTACATGCTCGCGCCGGATTGAGTGCCACTCACTTCGGAAAACAGTTCTCGTTCGGGCCAAAGCTTGACTGCGACCATACCGTGATCGGCGTGGCGAACTCATCCGTCCGGAACGTCTGCTTCGGCCCGCCGTCGAACGAAACCTCGCCCTTGCCGGACAACAGGTTCACATCACAGACAAGGTTGTTCGCCAGATCAAGCGTATCCCAATAGGCATAGGTATAGCCCGCAACCCGGTACTCCCCCTCCCGAAAGGCGATCGTCAGCGTCAGGTTCCACCGGTCCCGCCCGATCGCGTCATTCCCCGACACGATCTGCACCGACCCGTTCGGCGCGAGCTGCAGAGATGGGATCTGCCCCGGCCCGCCGACCCAGGCGACATCGGCCCCGAACTGCGTGCCCAGCGCGGTGTTGTCGATCTGGAAATCCGCCGACCCCTGCCCGTTGTCGAGCAGGGTAAACGTCTCTGCCCCGCCCGATTTGTCCAGATCGGACGACACCACCCCCGGCACCGACTGCGCGGCAACCGGGGCGGCAAGGACAATCAGGCACAGGATGGCAAGGGCGCGCATGGGACCACCTTTCACTTGTATCGGCCCAAGGATTTCTGTTCCTTGGCGGCATGACCACTGCCCTCATAACACATCCTGATTTCTTCGACCATGTGACGCCCCCCGGCCACCCCGAACAGGTGGCCCGTCTCGATGCCGTCCTTGGCGCGCTCGAAGGGATGGACCTGCTGCGCGTCACGGCCCCGATGGCCGCCGAAGATGACCTGCTGCGCGTCCATCCCAAGTCCTACCTTGACGGCCTGCGCCGCGCCGCGCCCGCACAGGGCTGGCGCTCGCTCGACCCTGATACACATATGTCGGCGGGGTCCCTGTCGGCTATCTGGCGGGCGGCGGGGGCTGTGACCAAGGCTGTCGACATGGTCATGACGGGGCAGGCCGCGAATGCCTTTGCCGCCGTGCGCCCGCCCGGCCATCATGCCGAACGGGAAACGGCGATGGGGTTCTGTTTTCTTGGCAATGTCGCGGCAGGGGCCAAATACGCGCTGGACCACCACGGCCTTGCCCGGGTGGCCATTGTCGATTTCGACGTCCACCACGGCAACGGCACGCAGGATCTGGTCGAAGACGACCCGCGCATCCTCTTCATCTCGTCCCACCAGTCGCCGCTTTACCCCGGCACGGGGATGCGGTCCGAAACCGGGGTGGCCGACAACGTCGTCAACATCCCCCTCCGCGCCGGTACCGGCTCTGCCGAATTCCGCCGCATCGCCGAGGCCGAGATCCTGCCCCGCGTGGCCGCCTTCAAACCCGGGATGATCTTCATTTCCGCAGGCTTTGACGCCCATCGCGCCGATCCGCTGGCCAATATCAACCTTGAGGCGGACGATTACGCCTGGATCACCGGGCGGCTTTGCGATCTGGCGGATGACCTGTGTCACGGTCGCGTGGTTTCCGCCCTTGAAGGCGGCTATGATCTCGAGGCGCTGGGCGCTTCGGTGGCAGCCCATGTGGGCGTGTTGAGGGAACGGGGATGACGGACAAGCCTGTCGGCGAAATGACATTCGAAGAGGCGCTGCGCGAGCTTGAGGCGGTCGTGGGCCGTCTGGAGCGGGGCGATGTGGCGCTGGAAGAGTCGATCACGCTTTACGAACGCGGGGCCGCGCTCAAGGCGCGCTGCGAAAAGAAACTGGCCGAGGCCGAAGAGAAGGTCGCCAAGATCACCCTTGGCGAAGGCGGACGGCCGGTCGGGCTGACGCCGCTGGACGCTGGCTGATGGCAGGCGCGGAACCAGTCCGCCCGCCGCGTCTGG
>JBGSWJ010000394.1:0-11881 GCA_041752495.1 Rhodobacterales bacterium | reverse complement strand
AGCGCGCCCGTGTTGCCGCAGGAGACGCAGGCCGCGGCGGCGCCCGAGCGGACCTGATCAATGGCGGCCCACATCGACGTATCCTTGCCGTGCCGCATGACATGGCTCGGCTTGTCCGTCATGGCGACGGTTTCGGCTGCGTGGACGATGGACACGCGGTCGGTGATTTTTTTCTTGGCAAGCAGAGGGCGGAGTTCGGATTCGGGGCCGGTCAGCAGAACGCGGGCCTGTGGTTCTTCGTCCAGAAAACGCGCAAGGCCCGCAACCACGGCTGCAGGCCCCTTGTCGCCGCCCATCGCGTCGACCGAAATGATGGTAGCGCCAGTTCCGCCCTTTTGGGACACGTCGTCCGGATGGGGTCCAGTCATGGCGCGTCCGTCAGAGGGCGGCCTCAGGCCGCCTCTTCGTCCAGATCGACCTCGGTCGCCATGGCAACCACTTCCTTGGCGGCATAGAAACCGCAGGAGGGGCAGACGTGGTGGGGACGCTTGAGTTCGCCGCAGTTGGCGCATTCATTGGGGTTAGCCGCCACGAGGAAATCGTGCGAGCGACGCTGCCCGGTGCGGGATTTGGAGATCTTATTCTGTGGGACAGCCATGTCACAACCTCGGATAAATGGGGGCGCATGGCCCTGATTTCGTGTCTCGTCTTGGCGACGTTGGGCGGGTCTTAGCGGTTAAGCCGGACCCTGTCGAGCCGCGATCTGATGAAGGCCGCGAACATACTGTGATTGCGTCCGAGTGCAAGCCCCTTTGGCGGAGTCCGCGGACCCGTTACGCGGGGTCGTCGGAATCGGTTTTCGCCTTGCCCGGAAGGGCATCGCGCAGGGACGCAAGGCCCGCAAAGGGGCGGGCCGCGTCGTCGGTCAGGGGGGCCTTGCCGGGTTCGGTGACGGTGATTTCGCCAAGGCTTGCGCCCGGTGACCGGGGGAAGGGGGGCAGGGCGAGGGCCAGTGCCTCGATCATGACCTGAGCGAGATCGAGCACGGCGGGAAGGTCTTCGACCGAGTCGTCCTCGGGCATTTCAATCTCTCCGGGGGCGGGTTCGGGCAGTTCGGCCAGGTAGCGGCGCAGGACGGGTTCGTCGATACGGGTTGTGACGGGGTCGAGCGTGACGACGCAGTCCTGCACGACCGTGGCGCCAAGGGTTGCGTGAAGTTCCCAGTCGCGTTTGCCCGCAGGGACCAGACGTCCGGCAAAACGCAGCTTGCGGACTGCGGGGATATCCAGATGTGCGGCAATGGCGGCGCGGGCGGCGGCATCGGGTTCAAGCGTGAAGTCACGGTCGCCGCGGCTGCGCTGGTCGGCAAGGCGGACAGGCTCGGTGGGAAGGGCCGCGTCGGGCTGAGCGGACATCGGCTGATCCTTTCTTGAACAGGGGGCCGTCGATGATGTAAGCCGGATAGAAGGCAGAAAGCACCATGACAAGGGGGCACATATGGGCAGGCAGGACGGCGCGATCCGGTTCGTGACCGGAAAGGGCGTCCGCAGGGCTGTGATGGTCCTGGCTCTTGCTGCCATGACGGCCTGTTCGCCGGTCTACAGTTTCCACGGCTATATCCCGCCCGAAGAAGAACTGGCCCTTGTGCAGGTCGGTGTGGACACGCGCGAAACGGTGCTGACCGAGATCGGACGCCCGTCCATCGAAGGCGTGATGAACGACACCGGATATTACTATATCCAGAGTAAGTTCCGCGATTTCGCCTTTCAGGAATCGCAGGAGATCGACCGGCAGATCCTTCTGGTCAGCTTTGATTCGAACGGAGTCGTGGCGAATATCGAACGGTTCGGCCTTGAGGACGGGATGGTTGTGGCGCTGTCGCGGCGGGTCACGGATGACGGCCTGACGGATACGACCTTCCTGCGGCAACTGTTTGCCAACGTGGGCAACTTTGATGGGGCGAAGCTGATCAATCTGGAAGATCAGTAGCGGGCTGTCGGAGGCGGATCCGGGCCATGCGGCAGAGGTGCCAGATGAACTGGGCGCACCGGGTTCAAGCGGACACAGGGCTGCAAATGCAGATCGCTTGGTCGTTTCAGTCGTGAGTTACGAGGCTTAAGCGGCGGAGGTTGTGTGGAAACTCGGCTGCCTCATCGGGTGGGGGCGTAGTTTTGGCTGGCGATTGGATTTCGGCTCAAATTGTTCGTAGACCCGGTTCTTGACGCGTTCGGGGGGCCTGAGTGAAGCCCTTAATCAGGCAGAAGCGTCGATGGACGTCAATGCTGGCCCGATCTACCCCGGGATTGCGGTCATCAGCCCTTTGATCCCGACCAAGGCGATCATGCGCTTGATGTTGTAGGCCAGCACGTTGAGCGCCATTTCTGTTCGGACCCCCCGAAGGCGTCGAGTTAGGAAATGGCAGGGCCCTGTCCAAGACTTGATGGTGGCGAACGGGTGCTCGACTGTCGAGCGACGGACGCTCATCGGGGCCGCAGGACTGCGGCGGCGGGCATTCGACGCTTCGACAAGGTGTTCATGTTCCCACCTCGATACCCGACGTTCTTGCCCGGTGGTGCAACGGTTTTTGATGTCGCAGCCCTTGCATGCGTTTGTCCAATAGCGCCGCATCTGGAGACCCTGCTGTTCGCTCGTGGTGCGGTAGGTCAGTGTCTGTCCCGCCGGGCAGCGGTAGACATCGGCATCATGGTCATAGGCGAAGTCGGCCTTCACAAAATGCCCCTTTGATCGGGCGCCGGAGGTATCCGACCGCGGCACTGTCGCTGTTATGCTCGCATTGTGGCACGCAAGAATTTCCAGAGCACTGAAGTAGCCCTTGTCGGCAAGGATGTGCAGATCCTCGCGTTGTAAAACTGCTTTTGCCTCTGTGGCCATCTTGGTCAGCAGATCCCGGTCATGCCCCTGATTGGTGACCTCATGCGTCACGATGAGATGCGTCTCGGCATCGACTACGCTTTGAACGTTATAGCCGACATGCCCGCTGTGCTGCGCGCGTGTCGCCATTGCCCGGGCATCGGGATCAGTGAGCGAGATCTGCCCGTCCGGCGCATCGGCCAGCGCCGCATCCATTGCCATGAGGCGTTCAATCTCCTCTCGGATGCGGCGATATCGGCCGGTGAGATGCGCGGCCCGCTCAGCCCGAGCTGCGCCAGTTTCCTGACGGTCAATCCGGTCGGCCTCCTCAATGTAGCGACCCACCTCGGCCTCCAAATGCGCGAGGCGACTGGCGATCTTGCCTTTGGTGAAATTCCGGTCGCGATTGTTAACAGCTTTGAATTTGCTGCCATCCACCGCAACAATGGCGCCCGTCAGCACACCGATCCGGCGGCACAGTTCCACGAACTGCGCACAAGTCTTGCGAATGGCCGGGCCATTCTGTCGCCGGAAATCCGCGATGGTCTTGTGATCGGGAACCAATCGACCGGTCAGCCACATCAGTTCGACATTGCGACCGGCCTCACCTTCCAAGCGACGGCTGGAAGGGATCCGGTTCAGATAACCGTAGATGAAAAGCTTAAGCAACACAGCGGGATGATAGCCTGGCCGCCCGGTGCGTGCGGCGACATGGCGTTGAAACCCAAGCATCGTCAGATCGAGCTGATCAACAAACAGATCGACAACGCGCGCAAGGTGATCTTCCCCGATCCAGTCGTCCAACCGCACTGGGAAAAGCGTCGTCTGATCTCGGCTGACGCCCTCTATGAAACCTGCCATGCAAAGCCTCCCAAACATGCCTAAGCATAGCATAAATCGGAGTTTTTACACAGCCTCGGCGGAAAGCTGCTATGCCTCGGCCTTTTCGGCCAGGATCAGCCATTCCTCTTCGGCCTTTGCCAGTGCCGCCTGCCGGTCTGTCAGCGCGTCGGTCGCCTTTTTGAACTTGGCATAATCCCGCGTGAAAAGTTGCGGGTCGGCCAGCACTTCGGTCAGTTTGGCGATTTCGGTTTCCAGCTTGGCGATCTGGTCAGGCAGGGCCTCGAGACGGTGCTTTTCGGTGAAGGTGAGGCCGGATTTGCGGGCAGTTTCCCGGGGACGATCCTCTTTGGGCGCAAGGGTCTTTTCGGCCGCGACCTCCATCTCGATTGTCCCGCGCTGGCTGCGGTAGTCGGACCAGCCGCCGGCATAGACCGTGGCGCGACCGTCACCCTCCATCGCGATGGTGGTTGATGCCGTGCGGTCAAGGAAATCGCGGTCGTGGCTGACCATGAGGACGGTGCCGTCATAGTCGCCAAGGATATCCTGCAAAAGGTCGAGCGTTTCGATGTCGAGATCGTTGGTCGGCTCGTCAAGGATCAGGACATTGCTTTCCTTGGCCATAAGTTTGGCAAGCAGCAACCGTGCCTTTTCGCCGCCTGACAGCGACTTGACCGGCGCGCGGGCCTGACTTTCGTCAAAGAGGAAGTCCTTGAGGTAGCCTACGACATGCTTGGGGATGCCGCGTACCATGACCTGATCGGCCCTGCCCGAGACGCGCATCGTCGGATCACCCGTCAGGCTGTCCCAGAGCGACATTTCGGGGTCGAGTGCGGCGCGGGCCTGATCGAAGACGGCGATTTCAAGGTTCGTGCCGTGTTTGACGGTGCCCGCATCGGGTTCCACTTCGCCCAGCAACATCTTGATCAGCGTTGTCTTTCCGACGCCGTTCGGGCCTACGAAAGCAATTCTGTCGCCGCGCTGAACGGTGAGCGAAAAGTTCTTCACCAGCGTCTTGTCGCCGTAGGATTTGCTGAGGCCTACAGCCTCGATCACCTTTTTTCCCGAGGTCGTGCCGCCTTCGAAGGCGAGCGCCGCCGTGCCCTGGCGGCGGATCAGGGAGGCGCGTTCGGCGCGCAAATCTTGAAGTGCGCGGACGCGGCCCATGTTGCGCTTGCGCCGGGCCGAGATGCCTTCGACGGCCCAGCGGCCTTCGGCCTTGATCTTGCGGTCCATCTTATGGCGGGCAAGGTCTTCGTCCTCCCAGACCTTGTCGCGCCACGCCTCGAACCCGTCAAAGCCCGATTCGAGCCTCCGCACGACGCCCCGGTCGATCCAGAGCGTGGCGCGGGTGAGTTCGCGCAGGAAGGCACGGTCGTGGCTGATCAGGACGAAACCGGCCCGGGTTTCCTTGAGTTCGTTTTCCAGCCAGGCAATGGCCTCGATATCAAGGTGGTTGGTGGGTTCGTCGAGCAGCATGAGTTCGGGCGCTTCGGCCATGAGTTTGGCCAAAGCTGCGCGGCGGCGTTCGCCGCCCGAGGCGACGTTTACATCGCGGTCAGGGTCGAACTTGAGCCCTTCGGCGACGACATCAACCTTGTAGGATTCGCCCTGCGGAAGGCCCGAAGCGGCGTAATCCCCGAGCGTGGCGAAGCCCTCCATCCCGGGGTCCTGTTCCATGTAGCCCACGGTCACGCCGGGGGCGGCGACGCGCAGGCCCCGGTCGGGTTCGACAAGGCCAGCCATCACCTTCATCAGGGTCGACTTGCCTGAACCGTTGCGGCCAACAAGCGCCACACGGTCGCCGGGCTGAACGTTGAGGGAGAGCCCGTCAAAGACGGGATTGCCGCCAAAGGTGAGGGCGATGTCGGAAAGCTGGAGAAGGGGTGCGCGTGCCATGCCGGTCAGCTAGAGGGGGAGGGCGGCGGGATCAAGGGCCTGTATTGTGGTTTGGGTGGGACGGCGAGGCGGGCGCAATGATCTTGGAAGATCATTGGCAAAAATCCTCGAGGATTTTTGGGCGAGGCGCTAGACGGCGGTGGCGCGAAGGGCCCGGGCACGGGCGGCGGGGATGGCGCGGATTTCGAGCCCGGTAAAGACGTGAAGCGTGTTGAGATCGGTGTCGACCACCGCATGGTCGCTGACCCAGCCCCCCATCACCAGATAGGTCCGCAAAAGCGGCGGCATCGCCAGCAGGGCGCGTTTGCGGTCAAAGACGACGCGACGCAGACGGTCGGCGAATCGGAAGACCCTGGGGGCCTTGACGCGGGGCAGCCAGCGTTTGGGTGCGAGATGGCTGGCCGAGAGGAGGGCGAAGGCGTCGAGGTAGCGGTCGGCTTCGGTTCCGGCGAAGGAAGAGCAGCCGAACAGCATTTCGACCCCGCGTCCGTCGACAAAGCGGGTCATGGCCGCCCAGGCCACGCGCAGCACATCGGCGTCATGCACGTCCGGGTGCACGCAGAAGCGGCCGAGTTCGACCATCGGTCCCTGAAAATCACGGAGGGCGCTGAGTTCATAATACTGGGCGGAATAGCTGCGTCCGATTTCGGACCCGCCCGAAAGGGGCAGGAGCCGGAAGCAGCAGACGAGGCGGCCCGTCGCCACCTCTTCGAGCAGAACATGCTGGCAGAGGGGATCGAATCCGTCCCGGTCCAGTCCGTCCACACGCGGCGTGCCGCCCGCGCGGTCCACAAAGCACAGGTGACGCAGGCGTTGCGCGGCTACAAGATCAGCCGGAGAGGTGGCGATCCGGGCCTGATAGTTTCCCTTGGCAAGGGACAGGGTCATCGCGGGTCTCACTTGGCGGGGCGGGTTCAGGGCACTAGATACAGGGTCATCATGACAGAGGATACACGGTCGATGGATAAAGTCATCAAAACCGATGCCGAATGGCGCGCCCAGCTTTCCGAAATGGCCTACAAGGTGCTGCGCAAGCACGGGACAGAGCGGGCCTTTACCAACGACAATTTCCCCAAAGAGCCGGGGACATTCATGTGTGCCGGGTGCGGGCAGCCCCTATTTGACGGGTCGACCAAGTTCGACAGCGGGACGGGGTGGCCGTCCTTCTATGCGCCGCTGAGCCCCGAGGTGGTGGGCGAAACGGTAGACCGCAGTTTCTTCATGAAGCGGACCGAGGTGCATTGCGCCCGCTGCGACGGGCATCTGGGACATGTGTTTCCGGACGGTCCTGCGCCGACGGGCTTGCGCTATTGCATGAACGGCGTGTCTCTGGCGTTCGAGCCGAAAGATTAGTCACAAAGGGCGGGATCAGCGCGATAAAGCAGGAATTCCCTGTCGTCGCCCCGGTTCCCCTGAAGCGTGACAAAGTCGCGCGGGCCTTCGAAGGTGATGCCGTAGGGGCCGACGCGGAGGAGAAGCGAGTCGCCGTCGCGGGGTTCGATCGTGAAGGACCCGGCATCCCCCTCCATCCCGCAATCGGCCATTTTCCCGACAGTGCAATAGCCGGCCCCGGTCAACACTTCATCGCTGCCCCGGCGTTCGACCTGCAGCAGAAGGACCATGCCGTCGGTCACGTTTTGCGGTACTTCGGGGTGCGGGCCGATGCGAAAGGCCGTGACCGTCTGGTCGGGGTGAGCGGCCAGATGCGCCTTGTCATAGGTCCGGGCAAAGCAGAACGGCGCATCGGTCAGCATCGTCTCGCGCAGCGATTGTGCTGCGGCGGGCAGGGCGAGGGCGGTGATCAGGGCGGCAAGGGACAAAGGGCGCATGAAATCTCCGTCATCGAATGACGCGAGAGTGGCAGAGTCGAAGCCGCCGGGCAACGTCCGTCAGGGGCGCGAGATCATGATGATGAGAAAGAAGCAGACCGGGACGGCGGCCAGATAGGGAATGATGAAGGCCGGATAGCCCCAGGTCAGGATCGCAAGGATCCAGACTGTCGCCAGAATAACGAGGGCGTACCAGATGTTGTCCTTGTCGCCAAAGGCCACGTCGCGGGCGATCCAGCCCAGAAGGGGGATCGCAAAGAACAGCCGGGCATAGAACGGAAGGGCGGGGGGAACGGGGGTCAGGATGCTCATGGCGGAGCAATTAATCTGAGTGGCGGCAAAGACAACTGCGACGGGTTGTCCCGTATGATCCGTAACCCCATGCTCATCCTGACCGGGATATTCTGAGGCATTGCACCCGCTTGGCGCGGCAGGATGCCTTTCGGCGCTGAGTTGACGTGAGGCGCGGTCTTGCCGCGCCTCATGGTCGGATCTTGGGGGGAGGCGTGACCGGCGCTTAGCCGTCGAAGTTCACTTCTTCCATGATCTGGAGCGCCAGCGGTCGGTTTTTGGCGATTTCGGTCAGGTCGATATTGTCGGGGGTGAAGGGGCCCCAGCTGGCCACGAGATCGGAAACCTTGGCACCGGCGAGGACGGGGTATTCGTGGTTTGCTTCGGCATAGATGGCCTGCGCCTCGGGCGAGACGAGGAATTCCATCAGTTGCAGGGCTTCGTCGTGGTTGGGGGCGGCTTTGGTCATGGCGACGCCCGACACGTTCACATGGGTTCCGCCATCTTCGAACGTCGGAAAGATGATCCGGACCGAATTGGCCCATTCGACCTGTTCAGGATCGGCCAGCATCTGGCCCATGTAGTAGGTGTTCCCCAGTGAAAGGTCGCATTCCCCGGCCCAGATGGCCCGGACCTGTGCGCGGTCATTGCCTTCGGGCTTGCGCGCCAGGTTGGCCTTGACGCCTGCAGCCCATTCGCGGGCGGCGTCTTCGCCGTGGTGGGCGATATAGGCCGACAGGAGCGCGAGGTTGTAGTTGTGGGTGCCGGGGCGGGTGCAGATGCGGCCCTGCCATTGGGGAGAGGCGAGGTCTTCGTAGGTGGTCACTTCGCCATCGGCCACGCGGTCCTTGGAGGCATAGACGATGCGGGCGCGGGTCGTGAGGCCGAACCAGAGGTTGTCGGGGCTGCGGAGTTCGGCGGGGATTGCGGCGGTCAGGACGGCGCTGTCGACGGACTGGATCACACCGGCATCGACGATCTGCTGAAGGTTGGCGATGTCCACCGTCATCACGAGATCGGCAGGTGACCGATCGCCTTCTGCGGCAAGGCGTTCGACGATGCCTTCTTCAAGGAAGGCGAGGTTGACGGTGATCCCCGTCTCGGCGGTGAAGGCATCCATGACGGGTTGGATCAGGCTGGGTTCGCGGGTGGTGTAGATATTGACATCTCCAAAGGCAGGAAGGGCTGTGCCGCAGGCCACGGTGGCAAGAAGAAGGGAACGCAGGGTCATGAGAGACTCCAGTATGACTGACTGGCGCCTGTAAAGCTGAGTGTTTTACTCAGGTCAATACCTGATTTTTTCTGTCAGGTGTTTTTTGCCGCACGATCCGCGGCGCGGATCGTGTTCCAGATTGCATCCATTTCGGCCAGATCGGACTGCGCTGGTGTCTTGCCCCGGCTTTGAAGTTCGTCCTCTATCGCGTTGAAGCGGCGGGTGAACTTGGCATTGGCGGCGCGCAGGGCGGCTTCGGGATCGACCTTGAGATGGCGGGCGAGGTTGGCCATGACAAAGAGGAGGTCACCGATTTCCTCTTCGAGATCGGCTTGGGTCAGTTGGTCGCGGGCCTCGGTCACTTCGCGGGCTTCCTCGACCAGTTTGTCGAGGACATGGGAGATATCGGGCCAGTCAAATCCCACGCGGGCCGCGCGTTTCTGGAGTTTGATGGCGCGGAGGAGGGCGGGCAGGCCGATGGCGACGCCGTCGAGCGTGCGGGTCTGGGCCTTGTCGCGGCGCTCGGCGGCCTTGATCCTTTCCCAGTCGGCGGTCTGTTGGTCGGCGGTCTTGTCGCGGCTTTCGGGGCCAAAGACATGGGGATGGCGGGCCAGCATCTTGTCACTGATGGCGCGGGCGACGGTGGCAAAGGTGAAGTGGCCGGCTTCGCTGCCCATCTGGGTATGATAGACGGTCTGGAGGAGGAGATCGCCCAACTCGCCCTCAAGTTCGTCCATGTCGCCGCGGGCGATGGTGTCGGCCACTTCATAGGCTTCTTCGATCGTGTAGGGGGCGATGGTGGCAAAGGTCTGTTCGATATCCCAGGGGCAGCCGGTGACGGGATCGCGCAGGCGGCGCATGATTTCCAGAAGGCGGGCCATCTGCCGGGTGGGATCGTCGGTGCGGTCGCGGACAAGCGTGTCGGTGTCGAAAGGGGACGGGGCGTCAGGCATTGCGGGGGAACCCTTGTGGCGTTACGCGGGAGCCTAACCTTGTCTGCAACGGAGTCCACCCGTGCCCGTCATCAACAGTATTGCCGCCATGGCGCCCGACCTGACCGCGTGGCGGCGGCATCTGCATCAGCATCCGGAACTGGCATTTGATTGTCACGGGACAGCGGCCTTTGTGGTGGAGAAGCTGCGCGGCTTTGGGGTGGACGAGATCCACGAGGGGATCGCGACGACGGGGGTGGTGGCGCTGATCCGGGGGCGGGCCCCTGGGCCGGTGATCGGGTTGCGGGCGGATATGGATGCGCTGCCGATCTTGGAGGAAACCGGTAAAGACTATGCATCACTGACGCCCGGCAGGATGCATGCCTGCGGGCATGACGGGCATACGACGATGCTTTTGGGTGCGGCGCGGTATCTGGCCGAGACGCGGAACTTTGCCGGGACGGTGGCGCTGATCTTTCAACCCGCCGAGGAACATGGCGGCGGGGCCGGAGTGATGGTGCAGGAGGGCATCATGGACCGGTTCGGGATCGGGCAGGTCTATGCGCTGCATTGCGCGCCGGGGGTGCCGGTGGGGGATTTCTATACCGCGCCGGGGCCGATCATGGCGGCGGTGGACACGTTCACGATCCATGTGCAGGGGCGCGGCGGGCATGGGGCCATGCCGCATGAGACGCGCGATCCGGTGGTGGCGGCCTGTGGCATCGTCACGGCGATCCAGACGATTGTGAGCCGGAACAATTACACGCTGGACGATCTGGTGGTGTCGGTGACGCAGATCCATACCGGGACGGCCGAGAACATTGTGCCCGAGACGGCCTGGATCAACGGGACGGTGCGGACCTTTGACACGGCCGTGCAGGCGATGGTGAAGCGCCGGATGGAAGAGATCGTGGCGGGACAGGCGCTGGCCTATGGGGTAGAGGCGCGGCTGGACTATGAAATGTACTATCCGCCGACAGTGAATGATCCCGGGAAGGCTGCCTTTGCGGCGCAGATTGCCGCCGAGGTGGGCGGGCAGGTGGACGCCAATGCGCCGCGCCAGATGGGGGCCGAGGATTTTTCCTATATGCTGGCCGAGCGGCCGGGGGCCTATCTGTTCATCGGGAACGGGGATACGGCGACCTGGCATCATCCGGCCTTTGACTTTGACGATGCGGCGGCAACGGTGGGGGCATCCTTTTTTGCCCGGCTGGTGGAACGGGCGCAGCCGCTTGTGACAGAAGGACAGTGACGTGGGACTTGAGGACGCGAAAAGCCAGGTTGACCAGGCCTTTACCCGCGAGGATCTGAAGGGGAATTCGTTCGAGAATGCCTTTGGCGGGGCGACGTCTTTCCTGCGGCGGCGCTATACCAAGGATCTGACCGGGGTTGATCTGGCGATCACCGGGGTGCCGTTTGATCAGGCGGTGACGCACCGGCCCGGCACAAGGTTCGGGCCGCGGGCGATCCGCGAGGCATCGACGTTGCAACCCTATGACCCGCCATTTGGCTGGCCGTTCAACCCCTTGGCCGAATTTGCGGTGGCTGATTATGGCGATCTGGCCTTTGATTATGCGCAGACTTCGGCCTTTCCGGGGGCGCTGACGGCGCATATCGCCGGGATACTGGCGGCGGGGCCGGGGACGGTGGTGCTGGGCGGGGATCACTATATCACCTTTCCGATCCTGCGGGCCTATGCCGAGAAGTTCGGGCCGGTGTCGGTCATCCATTTCGATGCCCATTCCGATCTGTGGGAAGATGACGATCTGACCCGGATCGACCACGGGACGATGATGTACAAGGCGGTCAAGACCGGGTTGGTGGATGCGGCGTCGTCGGTTCAGATCGGGATCAGAACGGTCACGGAGGACTATCTGGGCGTCAATGTGATCGACGCGCGGACTGTGCATGAGAAGGGTGTGGCTTGGGTCGTGGATCGCGTGAAGGCAATTGTGGGCGCGCGGCCGGTCTATGTGACCTTTGACATCGACGCGCTGGACCCGGCCTTTGCGCCCGGGACGGGGACGCCGGTCTGGGGCGGGCTGGCAAGCTGGCAGGCGGCGGCG
>JBGSWJ010000393.1:0-7788 GCA_041752495.1 Rhodobacterales bacterium | reverse complement strand
GGCGGTTCACCTGCGCCACCTGCGGCGAAGGCTTTCATGACGACTTCAAGCAGCCCGCCGTGTCGGGCACGTGTGACAATTGCGGCGGCACGGCGTTCACGCGCCGGGCCGACGACAATGCCGAAACGGCGCGCGAAAGGCTCAAGGCCTATCACGCCCAGACGGCACCGCTGATCACACATTACGAGCGGTTGGGCGTACTGACGCGGGTGGATGCCATGGGGTCCATCGCCGACATCCGTGACGCACTCGGCCGGATCGTCGAGGGCGTGACAGCCTGAGAAGGATGGCCGGTCCCGGGTCTCCGGGGACGGAACTAAAGCGTGAAACAACAGGGAGTGAGACAGATGGCGGGAGAATCGTCAAACAACGCTTACTGGTCTGCCAATGTGAGGATCATCCTCATATCCATGGCAGTCTGGTTTGCCTGCTCGTTCGGGATGGGCATTCTATTGCGCCCGGCCCTTTCGGGCATCATGGTCGGGGGGGCGGATCTCGGGTTCTGGATGGCACAGAACGGGTCAATCTACGTCTTCCTCGTACTGATCTTCGTCTATGCGCGCGTGATGAACCGGCTCGACCGGGAACACGGCGTAGAAGAATAAGGGACAGGGACAGATGGATCAGTTTACCCTCAACCTGATTGTCGTTGGCATCACCTTTGCCATCTATATCGGGATTGCGATCTGGGCCCGCGCGGGCTCGACCGCAGAATTCTATGCGGCCGGTCAGGGCGTGCCCCCGGTCATGAACGGGATGGCGACCGCCGCAGACTGGATGTCGGCCGCCTCCTTCATCTCGATGGCGGGCCTCATCGCCTTTGGCGGCTACAACAACTCGGTCTTTCTGATGGGCTGGACCGGCGGTTATGTGCTGCTTGCCCTCCTGCTTGCGCCCTACCTGCGCAAGTTCGGAAAGTTCACGGTGCCTGAATTCATCGGTGACCGCTTCTATTCGAAAACCGCGCGCCTTGTCGCCGTGGTCTGCCTTCTCGTCATCTCGATCACCTATGTGATCGGGCAGATGGTCGGCGTGGGCGTGACCTTTGCCCGTTTCCTCGAAGTGTCGTCCTCGACCGGTCTCTGGATCGGGTCGGCGCTGGTGTTCACCTATGCCGTGCTTGGCGGCATGAAGGGCATCACCTACACGCAGGTCGCCCAGTACATCGTTCTGATCATCGCCTACACGATCCCGGCGATCTTCATCTCGCTCAGCCTGACGGGCAGCGTTCTACCGCAACTCGGCCTGATCGGGACCTATGCCCCCACCGGCGGAGACATCCACTTCCTGGCCAAACTTGACCAGGTCGTGACGGAACTGGGCTTTGCCGCCTATACCGCCGACACGCCCAACATGTTCAACATGTTCCTTGTCACCATGTCGCTGATGATCGGCACTGCGGGCCTGCCGCACGTCATCATCCGCTTCTTCACGGTGCCCAAGGTGGCCGACGCGCGGTCCTCGGCGGGCTGGGCGCTGGTCTTCATCGCGCTGCTCTACACGGTCGCCCCGGCGGTCGGGTCGATGGCGCGTCTGAACATCACCACCACCTTCTGGCCGAACGCCGTGACGGGCAGCGCCTTTGACGGCCCTGCGATCACCCTCGCGGACATCGAAAGCCGTGACGACCTGTCCTGGATCCGTACCTGGCAGGCAACCGGCCTTCTCGTCTTCTCGGACCGCAATGGTGACGGGCAGATCCAGTACTTCAACGAACCCGCACCTGTGACCGCCGCCAACAAGGCTGTGGCGGATGCGACCACCGCGCTGACCACCGCGATGACCGAAGCCGGTATCGCGACCGAAGGCGTGGACCTTGCAACCCCTGCCGCCATCACCTTGGACGGGGCCGAGAACGCGGACCTAAAGGCCCTGCAGGATGCCCGCATCGCCGCTGTCGCAGCCCGCGACACGGTTCTGGGCGAAACCATGCTGGGCGGTGTCTCGCTGGCCGAACGTGGCTTTGTGGGCAACGAACTGACCACCGTGAACAACGACATCATGGTGCTCGCCAACCCCGAGATCGCGGCCCTTCCGGGCTGGGTCGTGGCGCTCGTCGCCGCCGGGGCGCTTGCGGCTGCTCTCTCGACCGCAGCCGGCCTCCTGCTCGCCATCTCCTCGGCGATCAGCCACGACCTCGTCAAAGGCACGCTCAATCCGAACATCTCGGAGAAGAGCGAACTCCTGCTGGCTCGCATCTCGATGGCTGTCGCCATCCTGCTGGCCACCTGGCTTGGCCTCAACCCGCCCGGCTTTGCCGCGCAGGTGGTGGCGCTGGCCTTCGGTCTGGCCGCCGCGACGATCTTCCCGGCACTCATGATGGGCATCTTCTCCAAGCGCATCAACATGCAGGGTGCCGTCCTCGGCATGATCGTCGGCCTCGTGTTCACCTCGGTCTACATCTTCCTCTACCTGGGCTGGTTCTTCATCCCCGGCACGAACATGTTCCCGAACACGCCCGATGCCTACTTCTTCGGCATCTCTCCGGCCGGGATCGGCACCGTCGGCGCGCTCCTCAACTTCATCGTGGCCTATCTCGTCTCGATGGCGACCAAGGCGCCGCCGCGCGAAGTCGTGGAACTGATCGAATCGATCCGCGTGCCCAAGGGTGCCGGAACGGCGCAGGCCCACTAAGCCACAGAAGGGTGTCCCCGGGCCGGTCCCGGGGCCACCCCCCTCCTGACGTAACCGCAGTCACGGGACGGACATGGACCACAGCATCGAGACGACCATCGCCTTTCTCGAGACGGTCCACCCCTATGACAGCCTGCCGCAGGACGAACTGGCGCGTGTCGCCGGTTCCTTCAGCCGCAGGGAATACGCCCCCGGAGAAGAGATCTACCACGCCGGAGACCCCCTGCGCGGCCTCTATCTGGTGAAACGCGGCTCGGTCGAGGTGCTCGATCCCTCGGGCGGGCTGGTCTCGCTCCTTGGCCCACGCAATACCTTTGGCGAACGCGGCCTGATGCGCGACGGCATCGCCGTCACCACCGCCCAGGCGGTCGAGGAATCGGTCGTCCTCCTCCTGCCCACCGCGCAATTCCGCAGCCTCATCGCCACGGTCCCCGCGTTCGAACGCTTCTTTCACCGTGGCCGCCCCGCTGACGCGCGCGACGCCGACCTGACCACCCGCAAGGTGGCCGACCTGATGGCCCGCAGCCCCGTCACCGTTTCACCGCAGGACAGTGTCCGCCGCGCAGCCGAGATCATGCGCGATGCCCATGTCTCAAGCCTGGGAGTCGTCGCGGGCGACAGCTTCCTCGGCATCGTCACCACCCGCGACCTCGCCCACCGTGTGCTCGCCGCGGGCGGATCGCCCGACATGATGGTGCGCGACGTGATGACGCCCGATCCGGTGACGCTCACGCCGCAATCGCTCGGCTCCGACATCCTGCACATGATGCTTGAACGCCGCATCGGCCACCTGCCGGTGGTCGAAGGCGGGCGCCTTGTCGGCATGATCACCCAGACCGATCTTGTCCGGTTTCAGGCCGTCTCCTCTGCCCAACTCGTGCGTGATGCCGCAACCGCTGACAGCGTCGAAGACCTCGCCCGCGTCACCGCCCGCATCCCCAAGCTTCTCTTGCAGCTTGTCGGCGGCAACAGCGCGCATGAGGTGACGACCCGCCTCATCACCGACATCGCCGATACCGTCACCCGCCGCCTCATCGCCCTGGCCGAGGCCGAACTTGGCCCCGCCCCGGTCCCCTATCTCTGGCTTGCCTGCGGCAGCCAGGGGCGCCAGGAACAGACCGGGGTCAGCGACCAGGACAATTGCCTTTTCATCGACGACGCTGCCACTGACGACGACATGCGCTGGTTCGCGCAATTCGCGCACCGGGTGTCCGACGGGCTCGACAAATGTGGCTATGTCTTCTGCCCGGGCGACATGATGGCCACCAATCCGCAATGGTGCCAGCGCGTGTCTGTCTGGCGCGACTATTTCCGCCGCTGGGTCGCGGTGCCCGATCCGATGGCGCAGATGCTGGCCAGCGTCATGTTCGACCTTCGCCCGATCGGCGGGGCGGTGACACTGTTCCGCGACCTGCAGGCCGAAACGTTGGCAATGGCGGCAAGGAACTCGATCTTTGTTGCGCACATGATCTCCAACTCGCTCAAGCATTCACCGCCGCTCGGGCTGTTGCGAGGGTTCGCGACGATCCGGTCGGGCGAACACAAACACCAGATCGACCTCAAGATGAACGGCGTCGTTCCCGTCGCTGACCTGGGCCGCGTCTATGCGCTGATCGGCCAGATCCCGGCCGTCAACACGCGCGCAAGGCTGGTGGCCGCAGGCGAGGCCGGGGTGATCTCGCCTTCGGGTGCGCGCGATCTGATCGACGCCTATGACCTGATCGCCGAAACCCGGCTGGCCCATCAGGCCCGGCGGGTGAAGCAGGGCGAACGGCCGACCAATTTCATGGCACCCTCCGACCTGTCGGAATTCGAACGCTCGCATCTGCGCGATGCTTTCGTTGTCGTGCGCACGATGCAATCCGCCGTGGGTCAGGCCCGCGGCGCCCGAAGCTGAGGAGCAGGGAATGGCGTTGGAACTGATTGCGGCGATCGTGGCCGGTTTCGCCCTTGGCGGAATGGCGTGGATCTTGCGGCGCTGGACAGGCGAACGCTTTCCGAAATGGATCATCCCCCTTGCCGGCGGCCTTGGCCTGATCGGCTTCACCGTCTGGAGCGAATATGACTGGTTCGACCGGGTCAGCGGCGCCTTGCCCGAAGGCGTTGCCGTCGTCTCCGCCCCGAAAGAGGCGATGCCCATGCGCCCCTGGACCTATCTCGCGCCGCTGACGATGCGGTTTACGGCAATCGACCACCGGGCGACTGTCGCGAACCCGGACAACCCCGACCTGCGCATCGTGAGGCAGGTGTCCTATGTCCGCTGGGGCGGTACGGCGGAACGGATGCTGGTCGTGGACTGTGCGGGCGGGCGGCAGGTGTTGCTGGCGCCGGACCTTGTGCCCGACGCGAACGGCGAAATCCCCGGTGCCAATTGGCTGGATGTCGGCCCGGAAGACCCATTTCAAAAGGCGGCCTGTCAGGAGGGATAAGCGATGCCCGAGGCAATGGAACGGCGCCCTCGCGTTCTTGTCGTGGAAGACGAGGACAGCATCGCGATTGCGCTTGATTTCATCATAACCCGCGAAGGGTATGAGCATGAACGCATTGCGACAGGCAACGGCGCGCTCGATCACATCCGCAAGACCCACCCGGACCTCGTCCTCCTCGACGTGATGTTGCCTGAAGTGTCAGGCTACGAAATCTGTCAAGGTGTCCGGCTGGACCCGACGCTGTCTCATGTGAAAATATTGCTGATGACGGCAAATGGTTCTGCCATCGGAATGAGGAAGGGACTCGCAATGGGTGCAGACGGGTTCATCGCCAAGCCATTCGAACTCGCCGAACTGAAGAAGGAGGTGAGGCGGCTCCTGACGGCTGCAGACAATGGTGCGCCCGGCGAAGCCGGTCGATGACTGGGACATGCAAATGCTCCGCAAGCTGAGCCTTCGGACGCGCATCCTCCTCATTTTCGCGGGTCTTGCCGCCGGCGCGGTCGTCGCACTTGTGGCGGGCCTCTGGCTTGGTCATCGCCGTCTGGGTTCTCCCGACACGGTTGACGCCTTCGTTCAGGCAGGCGTCATCGCAGGCTTTCTGATCGTCGGGCTGGTGACGCTGGTCTGGTATCTGTTCGACCTCAATGTCGCCAAGCCGATCGACGTTCTCGCCGGGGCACTGCGCGCACGGACCCATGCCGATGCGGGCGGGAACCTTGATGCCGCCGTGGCACGTTACCTCGGCGACCTCGCACCTGCCGCGACCGCAGCGGCCGCAACCCTCCGCGAAACCCGCAGTGCGCTGGCCGAAGCCGTCGCACGCGAAACCCTGCGCCTTGGGCAGGAGAATGCCCGGCTTGAAACGCTGCTCTCTGACGTGCCGGTCGGCGTCCTTCTCTGCGCCGGAGACGGCCAGATCGCTTTCTACAACGCCTCGGCGGGCGAGACCCTCACAACCGGGGCAAGTATCGGCCTCGACCACAAGATAACCGACTACTTGCGCGCCGGCCCAATCCTTATGGCATATGATCGATTGATGAGGGCCGGCGATGCCGACGCCGCCTCCGACCTCATATGCACCACCGTTGATGGCGCACGGGTGATGGCTGTTCGGATGCGCCTGATGTCCGACGAAACCGAGACACGTCCAGGCTATGTCCTGACCCTGCGGGACGTGACCACCGACCTTGCCGCACGGACAAGAACGGATGCCCTGCTGGCTGAGATTTTTGACCGGCTCCGCCGCCCCGTTGCCAACATCGGCATGTTGATGGCGGCGGAACCGGAAACCGGCGAACCTGTCGATACTGCCCTTCGGGCTGAAGTGGCCTCGCTCGCTGCAGCCGTCACTGACCTTGCCGACAGGCATGATGCCAAAAGGCTGGAAGGATGGCCAATAGCAATGGCCCGCGCTTCGGACCTGTTGGATGCGCTCAAGGCCCGCCTTTCTAACGCCGGTATCGATGCGGAGATCGACGCAGCCCCGCTTCTTCTCAGGTGTAACGGCTACGACCTCATTGCCCTGATTGGCGGGCTCTGCAGTCGGCTGGCTGAAACAGCCCATCGCCATCTCCGCATCTCTATCGGAGAAGAGGAAACAGGTGCCGTCGTCCGCCTTGTATGGGAAGGTGACCCCCTCCCCTTTGCCAAGTTGGAACGCTGGCTCGCAGAACCCGTCGATGCTGAACGCCCCCAGTTGCGCCTCGCTGACGTGATCGTGGCGCATGCGACAGACATCTGGCCAGAACGGCTCGACGGCAACCATGCCGGTCTCTGCCTGCCGATCCGTGAGGCGCGTCGAGAAGTTGGGCGCCCTCCGCCCATCGTCCGCAAAGTCGTTCATGACTTTGACCTGCTCTCCCAATCGCGCTCTGCCAAGGTCGCCGATACCCGGCTCGAGAATCTCACCTGCGTGGTCTTTGATACGGAGACGACTGGATTGCTGCCGCAGCAGGGTGACGAGATCGTCCAGATCGCCGCCGTCCGGATCGTCAACGGCCGGCAGGTCGACGGCGAGGTATTTGACAGCCTTGTCAATCCTGGCCGCCCAATTCCCCTGTCATCGACCGAAGTCCACGGGATCACCGAGGCGATGGTCTCACTGGCGCCAGATGTCGATACTGTCCTGCAGCGCTTTCACCACTTCGCCCGGGGGGCTGTCCTTGTGGCCCATAATGCCCCCTTTGACATGGAATTCTTGCGGCGGCATGAAAAGAGGATCGGCCTCAAGTTCGACAATCCCGTCCTCGATACCGTCCTTCTCTCCGCAGTGGTCTATGGCCAGCACGCCTCGCATTCGCTTGACTCGCTCACTGACAGGCTTGGCATCACCATCCCCGAAGAGGCGCGTCACACCGCGATCGGCGACACCCGCGCAACGGCCGAGGCCTATCTGAAGCTTGTCCAGATCCTCAAGGGCCGGCAGCTGACCACCTTCGGCGACGTCCTGGTGGAAGTGCGCCGCCATGGACGCCTCTTGGCCGACCTCAACACCGACGAGGCAATCCAGAAATAGACGCCTTGACCCTGTGCGACCGCTTCGATCTGGGACTGGTGCTTGTAGTGGTGGCGGAGCGGCGACTGGACCTGTCGCGGTTTGGTGCCGCTCCTTTGATCACGTAATGTGCAGCAAAGGAGATGAAGCATGGGCACAGTCAGGACGGATGAATTTCGCAAGGATGCGGTGCGGATCGCGTTGACCAGCGGGCTTTCGCGGCGTCAG
>JBGSWJ010000392.1:0-6027 GCA_041752495.1 Rhodobacterales bacterium | reverse complement strand
GGGCGGCGCGGTCCCCCCGGGGGCGCCTACTTGTAGGACCCGCGCGACAGGGCGGCGACGCCGGTGCGGGCCACGTCGATCAGGCCAAGGGGGCGCATGAGGTCGGCGAAGGCGTCGATCTTCTCGGATGTGCCGGTGATTTCGAAGATGAAGCTTTCAAGCGTGGAATCGACCACATTGGCGCGGAAGATATCGGCCAGACGCAGCGCCTCGACCCGGGCCTCGCCTTTGCCGGCCACCTTGAAGAGGGCAAGTTCGCGTTCGACGGCGCGCCCCGCGGCAGTGAGGTCATGGACTTCGTGGACGGGGACGATGCGGCCAAGCTGCGCTTCGATCTGGTCGATCACATGGGGGGTGCCCGAGGTGACGATGGTGATGCGCGAACGGTGGCCTTCGTGGTCAATCTCGGCCACGGTCAGGCTTTCGATGTTGTAGCCACGGCCCGAGAAGAGGCCGATCACACGGGCGAGGACGCCGGGTTCGTTTTCGACGATCACGGCCAGGGTGTGGCGTTCGATCACATCGGAATGCGTGTCGCGGAGGTTGTAGGCGGAATGGCTCGTGGAGCCTTTCTTGATCTTGAGGGCGTTCATGGGCGGGGCCTTTGTGTTCTGGGATAGGGACGGGAGCAGGGGGCGGGGTGAACCCCGCCCTACACCAGCACCCCGCCGCCTGCGCCGATGGCGTCCTTGGTGGAGGCTTCGCCGAGGAGCATTTCGTTATGGGGCTTTCCGCTCGGGATCATCGGGAAGCAGTTTTCGTGCTTTTCGACGAGGCAGTCGAAGACGACCGGGCCGGGGTGGTTGATCATCTCGAGGATCGCGTCGTCAAGGTCGGCGGGATCCTTGCAGATGATGCCCTTGATCCCGAAAGCCTCGGCCAGTTTCACGAAATCGGGGAGGGCTTCGGACCAGGACTGCGAATAGCGTTCGCCGTGGAGGAGTTCCTGCCACTGGCGGACCATGCCGAGGCGTTCGTTGTTCAGGATGAACTGCTTTACCGGCAGGCGGTATTGCGCCACGGTGCCGAGTTCCTGCATGTTCATGAGCCAGGACGCTTCGCCCGCGACGTTGATGACGAGCGCGTCGGGATGGGCAAGCTGGACGCCCATTGAAGCGGGGAAGCCGTAGCCCATGGTGCCGAGGCCGCCCGAGGTCATCCAGCGGTTGGGGTCTTCGAAATTGAGGTATTGGGCGGCCCACATCTGGTGCTGGCCGACTTCGGTCGTGACATAGCGGTCGCGGCCCTTGGTCAGCGCCTCGAGCCGCTGGACGGCATACTGGGGTTTGATCGTCTTGGCCGAATTCTTGAACTTGAGGCAGTCGATCTTCTTCCAGGCGGAGATTTCATCCCACCAGCCGGACAGGCCTTCGCGGTCGGTGACGCGGCCACGGTCCTTCCACGTATCAAGCAGGTCCTGGAGGACATGGGCCACGTCGCCCACGATGCCGACGTCGACGCGGATGACCTTGTTGATCGAGGAGGGGTCGATGTCGATATGCGCCTTGCGCGAGCGGGGCGAGAAGGCGTCGATCCGCCCGGTGATGCGGTCGTCAAAGCGGGCGCCGATGTTGATCATCAGATCGCAGCCATGCATGGCCATGTTGGCCTCGTAAAGCCCATGCATGCCGAGCATGCCGAGCCAGTGCTTGCCGCTCGCCGGATAGGCGCCGAGGCCCATCAGCGTTGAGGTGATGGGAAAGCCCGTGGCATCGACCAGTTCGCGCAAAAGCTGGCTGGCCGCGGGGCCGGAGTTGATGACACCGCCGCCGGTGTAGAAGACGGGCCTTTTCGCGGTTTCCATCATCTTGACCAGCGCCATGATGGCGTCGGCATCGCCCTTTTTGCGCGGCTGGTAGCGCGAGACATGGTGGGCCCGTTCGGCGTAAAGGCCGGTTGCGAACTGGACGTCCTTGGGGATGTCGATCAGGACAGGGCCGGGGCGGCCGGAAGTCGCGACATGGAAGGCCTCGTGGATAGTCTGGGCCAGCTTGTCGGTCTCTTTCACCAGCCAGTTGTGTTTCGTGCAGGGGCGGGTGATGCCGATGGTGTCGGCCTCCTGAAAGGCATCGGTGCCGATCATGAAGGTGGGGACCTGTCCGGTCAGGACGATGATCGGGATCGAATCCATCAGTGCATCGGTCAGGCCGGTGACGGCATTGGTCGCGCCGGGGCCTGAGGTGACGAGCGCGACACCGGGTTTGCCGGTAGAGCGCGCATAGCCTTCGGCGGCATGGACGGCGGCCTGTTCGTGGCGGACGAGGATATGACGGATGTCATTCTGGAGGAAGATCTCGTCATAGATGGGAAGTACGGCCCCGCCGGGATAGCCAAAGATCACTTCGACGCCCTGATCCTTCAGGGCTTGAACCACCATCTTTGCGCCGGTCATTTCGCGGGTCATCTGGCCTTACTCCGTTGTCGTCTTTGCCTCTGCGTGGCGCATAAAAAAGCCCCCGGTTTTCGGGGGCGCATGGGGACCGATGATGGTCTGCCGTTACCGGCCCATGCGCCAATCCTTTACCACTACAAGAATAAGGGACATTCCCTTGGGCCTTTCGCTTGCGTTGGCGGACTTATGCACGATGGCGCGGAGGCGTCAACAGTGGTTTGCGGAGAAAATGTCGCAATGGGGTGGTTTCTCGCAACTTTGTTTCAGGGTTTTGCGGGTGGAGGTGGGGGCAAGGACCTTGGAAGGTCCTTGGCAAAAATCCTCGAGGATTTTTGGGAGAGCGGGCGGGCGGCGGTCACTTGTGCTGGAGCAGGTCCCAGCGGTTGCCGAATGGATCGCGCCAGACTGCGACCGAGCCATAGGGTTCGTGGCGGGGCTCTTCGTCGAACTGGACGCCTGCGGCTTTCATCCGGGTGTAATCGGTCATGAAATCATCGCTGTAAAGGAAGAAGCCCACGCGGCCGCCGGTCTGGTTGCCGATGGCAGCCTGCTGGGCGGGGTCTGTGGCGCGGGCGAGAAGGATCGCGGTCTGGCCACCGGGTGGCGCGACCATGACCCAGCGTTTGCCGCCGCCAAGGTCGGTGTCGCTGCGCAGGTCGAAGCCAAGCTGGCCCACATAGAAGGCGATGCCTGCATCATAGTCGGGCACGACGATGGTGAAGGCGTGAAGGTGCACCGCCTGTCAGCCCCGCACGGGGTGGGTGTCGGGCAGGGCGATGCGGGCCACCTGTTCGGCGATGGGATCGACCGAGAGGGGATGCGTATCAGCCGAATAGTTCTCGGGGTCACCGATCTCTTGCCAGCGGCCAAGACGGTAAACTTCAAGCGCGCCGAAGCGGCTTTTGTAGCCCATCTTGGGGCTGCCGGGCACCCAGTAGCCGAGGTAGACATAGGGCAGGCCCAGTTCGCGGGCGATCCGGATGTGATCGAGGATCACATAGGTGCCGAGCGAGTCGCGTTCATGGGCCGGGTCGAAGAAGGAATAGACCATCGACAGACCGTCATCGAGAATGTCGGTCAGACAGACGGCGCGCAGGCCGCGCAGTTCGTTATGGGTTTCGTCCGGATGGGTATACTCGATGAGACGCGAGCGAACCGGGGTTTCTTCGACCATGGCCGCGAATTCGAAGAGGTCCATGTCGGCCATGCCGCCTTCGGCGTGGCGGCCGTCAAGATATTCGCGGAACAGGGAAAACTGTTCTTCGGTCGCCCAGGGGCTGGTGGCACGGCGGCGCAGGGCCTGATTGCGGCGGGCGACGCGGGCCTGGCTTTTCGTGGGGTGGAAATCCGCGACGCGGATGCGGGCGGACAGGCAGGCCGAACACTCGGCGCAGGAGGGGCGGTAGAGCACGTTCTGCGACCGCCGGAAGCCCTGTTTGGAGAGCGCGTCATTCAGGCGTTCGGCCCCTTCGCCCTGCAGGGCGGTGAACAGCTTCCGTTCCATCCGCCCCTCGAGATAGGGGCAGGGCTGGGGTGCGGTCACGTAGAACTGCGGCGCGATGGGAAGGGTGTGGCGCATGGGTCCTGGGGTGCGGGCGGGATCAGGGCGAGGTTAGCAACACCCCGCCCATCCGCCAAGCCCCCCCTTTCGGGGGGGGCGCACTCAGCGCGCCGGGCGGTTGATGGCCGCAGTGCCCAGGATCATGTCGGTGAGGCCCTGGCCGCGCCCGAGGACGACCATCAGGCCGACCGAAATCAGTTGCAGCGGCGGGAAGGCGACCGAGACGGTGTAGCCCAGCGTATGGAGGAAGGCGGTTGTGCCAGTCAGGCGGAAACCGTCCTGTTCGCGGATCTCGATCGCCATGAGGCGCATGCCCCAGGTGGAAGAACCGCCCGCCAGCGTGGCCCAGCGGTAGAAGAAGCCCACCACGAGCCAGAGGAGCGGGAAGAAGAACAGAGCGGTGAAGGCCGTGAAGGGCAGCACGATCATGCAGAGGGCGAAGATCAGCAGCGCATCGACGACCCATGCCAGGAGCCGCTTCATCGAGACGCCGGCATAGAAGTGACCTTCGCGGACGGGGTCAGGCAGGCCGGGGTGCGCAGAAGAGGTGGCAGTGTAGGTCATCGATGGGGAACCTCGTGTGATGGGTTTCATTTGGGGCGCTCGTCCGCGCGTCGCGCGACCTCGCTTCTTGTCGGTTCTGTGGGAGGGAACAGCGGCCCCCGGGGTGGGGGCCGCGTCAGGCTGTGGATCAGGCGGCGGTAGGGGTGCCGGCGTCGGGTTCAGTGGTTCGGGCCTTGCGGGCGCGGTCTTCCATGAACTGGTCGAACTCGGCCTTGTCCTTGGCGTCGCGGAGACGGATCAGGAACTCTTCAAAGCTGGCCTGTTCGTCCTGCCGGCGGCGCAGCGTTTCGGCCTTGTAGGCGTCGAAGGCCGAGTTGCCCGAGGAGCGCATCGCGGCGCGGGCGGCGTGGAAGGGCTCGTGGTGGTCACGGCGGCTCATGCCGCAGTTGCGGGACTTTGAAAACATGCGTTTGCTCCAGATCATGTAGGCGAGAAAGGCGAGGCCGATGGGCCAGAAGATGACGAAACCGACGATCATGGCGGCGATCCATGCGCCCTTGCCCTTGTCGTCGAGCCAGCCTTCGGCTTTGCTGAACCAGGAAGGACGGTCATAGTCACGCCGCAGACCGGACGGCGGGTAAACTTCGGTCGAACTCATCAGGGATACTCCTTCGCCTGTCGGTGTTGATGTGAATGTCTTTCACATGACGGAATATCGGGAAGGTGAGGCTCCGGTTCAAGAGTTAATGTGAAAAACCTTTACATCGAGTCGGCGGAAAAGTGCCGACCTGTTTTTGTGTCATGATATCAGGTGTTTATTGCGTGAAGGCCGCGAGGGTTGCGCCCGAGACACGGAGCAGATCGAAAGGTGCGACGGGGAAGATATGACGCGGGGTTCCGGCGGCGGCATAGACCGTGGCGAAGTCCATGAGTCTGGGATCGGCGAAAGCGCGGACGGGGTGCAACTGGCCCAGGGGTGCCACGCCGCCGATGGCAAAGCCGGTCTGGTTGCGGATATCGTCGGCATCGGCCTTGCCCAGCGGTTCGCCGGCGAGGTCTGTGGCTTTGGCGAGGTCGACCTGATTGCCCCCGGCGGTAAGAAAAAGGATGACGCGGCCCGAGTCCTGCCCCTTGAGCATGATCGACTTGGCGATCTGGTCGAGCGCGCAGCCTGCGGCGGCGGCGGCCTGTGCCGCGGTGCGGGTTTCGGCACCCATTTCCATCGGTATGGCGTCCAGCCCGGCAGCGGCAAGGGCGGCGGTGACGCGTTTGAGGCTCTTGCTCATCATTCGGTCCGGTTCGTTGCGGTGCAGAGGATGGCAAGTGGCGGGGGAAATGGCCAGAGGGGTTCGGGCCGGTGCTGGACTAATGGCAGAGTGGCGGAGGGGAACGGGTTGCGGTAGCGTCCCGTTCAAAGCGCCGGGTCGTACCCCGGTCAGGACGCCGGACAGAGGGAGAGTGTGCCTTGGCAGGACTGTTTGAAGGGCGCAATGCCCTTGTCACCGGAGCGTCAAGCGGAATCGGGCGGGGGGTCGCGCTGGCCTTGGCCGCGGGCGGGGCGCGGGTGGCG
>JBGSWJ010000391.1:0-3197 GCA_041752495.1 Rhodobacterales bacterium | reverse complement strand
GCGGGGGCTGCGGGTTCGGGCGTGCGCAGTTCGTCCACACGGGCCGCGAGAGCACCGAGGGTGGGGAAGCGGAAGATGTCGGTGATGCCGAGTTGCGGGACGGCGAGCGTATCGCGGATCTCGCGGTGGGCCTGCACGGCGAGGAGCGAATGGCCGCCGAGATCGAAGAAGCTGTCACGCAGGCCGATCTGGGACACGCCGAGGATGCGGGTCCATATGGCGGCGATGGTTCCGGCAGACCCTTGGACGGGGGCGGTGACGACGGCGGTGACGACGCGCTCGGCGGGGGCGGGAAGTGCCTTACGGTCGACCTTTTTGTTCGGGGTGAGCGGGAAGCTGTCGAGCCGGACAAAGCGGGCGGGGACCATGTGTTCGGGCATGGCCGCAGAGAGCCGGGTGCGGAGGGCGGTTTCGTCAACCGGGCCTGTGGCGGTGAAATAGGCGACAAGCTGGACAAGGCCGGGCGTGTCTTCGCGGGCCATGACGACGGATTGGGTCACATGGCGGAAGCTGTCGATGGCGGCTTCGATTTCGCCGAGTTCGATGCGGTAGCCGCGCAGTTTGACCTGATGGTCTGCGCGGCCAAGGAAATCGAGCGTGCCATCGGCGGCCCAGCGGACAAGGTCGCCGGTGCGATACATCCGGTTGCCGGGGCGGAACGGATCGGGGAGGAAGCGTTCGGCGGTCAGGTCGGGGCGCTGCCAGTAGCCGCGCGCGACACCTTCGCCGCCGATGTAAAGCTCTCCGGGCTGGCCGACGGGGACGGGTTCGCGGGCGTCGTTGAGGACATAGACCTGTGTGTTGGCGATGGGGCGACCGATGCCGATGACGCCTTCGGTCGACGTGGCGGGCTGGGTGGTGGACCAGATCGTGGTTTCGGTGGGGCCGTACATGTTGGTGATGGCGGCCGAGGTCGCCTTGTTCAGGTCCGAGACGAGGGCACCGGGCAATGCCTCGCCGCCGATCATGAGGTGTTTGACTCGGGACAGGGCGGTGCGGCTGTCGTCATTGGTCACAAGCATGCGGGCCATGGAGGGGGTGCATTGCAGGTGGGTGACCTTGCGACGGACGATCTTGGCCGCGAGGGAGAAATCGTCCTGGGGAAGCTGTTGGGTGCTGTTGGCGCGGTTAAGTACTTCGGCCAGGGGTTTCAGCCCTTCGAGGACCTGCGCGGAGGGGATGCCGTAGTCGATCAGGCAGGCGATTTCATCGACGCCGATGCGCTTGAGTTCTTCGACACGGTCAAGAGCATCGTTTATGGTTCCGAAAAGGCCCGAGTCATCGAAATAGCGCAGGAAGGCGAAATCGAGGATGCCTTCGAGTTCGGCGGGTTCGAGGGAGCCGAGGTCAAGCTGCATGGGATTGGAGACGCCCACGGGTTTCTTGAAGGCGGGGAAGGCCCAGGCGTATTGTTTGATCAGGGCGGCGGCGGAGCGGAGGTAATCCTTCATCGGTTCGCGGGCAATTTCGCGGGCCTTTTCGCGGGTTTCGGCGATGAAGGTGTGCAGCATCAGCGTGACCTTGTGGTCCGCCGGGTTGTGGCCTGCGGCGCGCAGGGCCTCGTGGTAGATGGTGATCTTCTGGCCCACTTCCTCGACTGACTGGCCAAGCAGGTGGGTGAGGACGTTGGCACCGATGCTCCCCGCTTCGCGCCATGTGTCGGGGTTGCCGGCAGTGGTGACCCAGATGGGCAGGGTTTTCGACACGGGGCGGGGCTGGGTCAGGACGGGGAAGGTGCCGCCGTTCGCGGTGGGGAAATCGACGGGCGTGCCGGACCATAGGGCGCGGAGTTTGGTGATGGCATCGAACATGGCCGGTTTGTTGGCAGGCGGCGTGTTTTCGGGGCGCAGGACGAAATCGTCGGGCTGCCAGCCTGAGGCGATGGCAAGGCCCGCGCGGCCATTGGTGAGGTTGTCGATGACGGCCCATTCTTCGGCGATGCGGGCGGTGTGGTGGAGGGGTGCCACACAGGACCCAGCCCGGACCGAGAGGTTGCGGGTCACGGCGGCGACGGCGGCGCCAGTGACCGAGGGGTTGGGATAGGGGCCGCCGAAGGCGTGGAAATGGCGTTCGGGCGTCCATACGGCGACAAAGCCATTGGCATCGGCGAATTTGGCGCCTTCGAGGAGGAGACGATATTTGTCGCGGCCGACACCGTCGTCGTTGCCCCAATAGAACAGGCTGAATTCCATTCCGCGGCCGGTGAGGGCCATGTGGCCCGACGAGACGAGGCGGCGGTCGTCGTCCGAGGAGATGACGACGGTAAAGCCGCGCGAGAGCGTCCAGAAGAGTTCGAGGACGGAGATGTCGAAAGAGAGGCTGGTCACGGCCATCCAGACGCCGGGCGGATCGTGGGGGATGCGGGCATCCATGCCGGTGAAGAAGTTCACGACATTGCGGTGGGCGATCATCACGCCCTTGGGGCGGCCAGTCGAGCCCGAGGTGTAGATGAGGTAGGCGAGGTCTTCGGCGGTTGCACCGCTTTCGGGGTTCGTGTCGGGGGCGGAATCGATGCCTGAGTCAGTATCGATCACGAGCACCTGGGCGGCGTGGGCGGAGAGGGTGTCTGCGATGCCGGAATGGGTGATGATGACGGGGGCGCCCGAGTCTTCGATATAGAGCGCGATGCGGTCGGCGGGATAGGCGGGGTCGAGGGGGACATAGGCGCCGCCGGCCTTGTGAATTGCGAGCGCGCCGATCAGCAGGTCGATGGAGCGGCGGAGGTGGAGGCCGACGAGCGTGCCGGGTTTGACGCCCAGCGCGATGAGTCGGTGGGCCACGCGGTTGGCCTGCCGGTTCATGGCGTCATAGGTGACGGCGCGGCCTTCGAAGAAGATGGCTTCGGAGTGGGGGGTCTTGCCGGCCTGCGCCTCGATCAGGCGGGGGATGGTGGTGGTGCGGTCATATTCGGTGGCAGTCGCGTTCCAGCCGTTCAGCACGAGATCGCGTTCCGACGCCGGGAAAGCGGAGGTCGCGGCGGGATCAAGGATCAGCGCGGTCAGGCGGGCGGCGATCAGGGTGAAGGCTGCGGGCGAGATCCGGCTGTGATCGGCGCTGAGCGTGGCCGTCTGGCCGTCGGCCGTGAGGGTGAGGAGGGTGTTGTGGAGGAGGCCGGCGGCGGGATCGTCGGACAGGCCGATTTCAGGGCAGGCCGGGACCTTGGTCCCGAGGCGGAGGGGAAGGTCGGTCGCAAAGGG
>JBGSWJ010000390.1:0-3203 GCA_041752495.1 Rhodobacterales bacterium | reverse complement strand
CTCGGCCTCGGCCAGAGCGGCGCGTTCGGCGCGGGTTTCGCGGCGTGTTTCAAGCCCGGTCTGGACGCGGGACTGCATCCCCTGTGCGGCCTTGAGCGAGACGGCGGCGCTGCGGCCAAGGAGGATGAGGATCATCTCGTAGCCGCGGACAAGGCCGAAGAGGGTATATTGCCAGCCCACGCGCAGTTCGGGCGTGGTGAAGCCAAGGACGAAGGTAAGCGCGGCGAGGGCGGCGACACCGAGGATCAGCGAAAGGATAAGGCCCAGAAAGCCGGTGCTGAAGGGAAGGACCGTCAGGATGACGCTGAGCACGGTATCCCCAAAAAGACCGCCAACGCCGAAATTATGCGGCCAGTCGGCACCGGGCGTCAGGGTGGCACAGTAGATCGAGGCGACGGCAATGGCGATGGGCGTCAGGATGGCACGGGAGAGGGCGCGGTCTTCGCCATGGTGGGCGGACAGGCGGATGCCCCAGGTGAGGAAGGCCATGGGAATGACCCACGAAGCCCAGCCGACGATCATGAACAGGGGGTGAGCGAGCGACGCCCCGGTGCGGCCCATCCAGTTCTGGACAGGGGCGTCGGTGGCAACGAGCCAGTTGGGATCGTCGGGCGAGTAGGTGCCGATCATCAGGGCGGACAAGATGCCCACGCCGATGAGGGCGAGCCCGAGAAGCTCTTTCCCGCGTTTTTCAAGGACGGCCTGCATCGAACTGTCCAGCAGTGGATCGCGGCCCCGCGTTTGATATGCCATCTGTCCCTCGCCTCTTAACCGTAGAGGCAGTCGCGGAGCATCGTCAGCCCGCGCTGCATTTCTTGTGTTGGGGCCACGAGTGCGACCCGGATGTAACCTTTGCCGGGGCTTTGCCCGTCTACCTCGCGGCTGAGATAGCCGCCGGGCAGGACGCGGACGCCGGTCTTTTGCCAAAGTGTCAAAGCGGCCTCTTCTCCGTCCTTGACGGGAAGCCAAAGGAAAAACCCGGCCGGGGGTGGTTCATAGCCGGGTACCCCGGCAAGAACCTGATCGGCGACGCGGTATTTCTGCTGATAGAGGCTGCGGTTTTCGGTGACGTGATCTTCGTCCGCCCAGACCTTTTCCGCGACGCGCTGCAGGGGGAGCGGCAGGGGCGCACCGGCATAATTGCGCAACTGGCGCATGCGGGCGATGGACTGCGGACCCGAGGCCATAAAGCCGGAACGCAGGCCCGGCAGGTTGGAGCGTTTGGAGAGCGAGTGAAAGACGGCGACCCGTTCCGGGTTGGCGTTGGTCTCGGCGGCAATCTGGAGCGCGCCGACCGGGGCCGCATCGCGCCAGATTTCGGAATAGCATTCATCGGCGAGGATCTGGAAATCGTGCTTTTCGGCCAGAGCGATCAGGTCGCGCCAGTAGTCTGCGCTGGCGACGGCCCCCTGCGGGTTGGCGGGAGAGCAGAGATAGGCCAGCGCCGTGCGGTTCAGGATGTCGGCGGGGAGGCTGGCATAGTCTGGCAGGTGGCCGTTTTCACGGTCGGCGGGGACAAAGACGGGTTCGGCCCCGACCGATAGGGCGGCGACGGCATAGACCTGATAGAAGGGGTTGGGCATCAGGACGACCGGGCGCTGACCGTTTTTCAGTTCCGGGCAAAGCGCCATGGCGGCGTTGTAGAGCCCTTCGCGGGTGCCGTTCAGGACCATGAGGCGGTCGGGCGAAACGGTCACGCCATAGCGGCGGGCGATCCAGCCCTGAATGGCGGAGAGGAGTTCGGGCGTGCCTTCGTTCGGGGGATATTTCCCAAAGCCGTCAAGGTTTTGCGCGAGTATGGCACCGACCCATGACGGGAAGGCATGCTGCGGTTCGCCGATGGTCATGGCGATGGGCGTGCCGCCCGGCTGATGGCCGTCAAGCAGCCTCCGCAAACGCGGAAACGCATATTCCGGTAGGTCCGAAAACCGCTCGGGGAACACCATCGCTGCCTCATGCCCGGGGTCGTGTTTGCCCCGTTTGATGCAGAGTATGCGCCGATGGCCCCGGCTGTCCAGAAAAAGGACTGCGAATCAGGGGGGTTGGGCCCCGCTGTTGTGGCATTTAGGCCAAGGCGGCCTCGGCTGCGGCGGCGATGCGGAGGAGGCGGCCTTCGGTGCCGGGGGCGCTTTGCAGCATGATTCCGCAGGAGGGGGTGCCTGTGGGGAGGCTGATCGACGTCAGGCCCATGAGATTGGCAAGGCGTGTGTTGCGGAGCGTGCGCAGGTTGATGGCGCGGTAGTAATCGGCATCTTCGGCCACGCGTTTCAGTTTGGGCGGCAGAATCGCGGCGGTGGGGCAGATGACGGCGTCATATCCGGCGGTGGCGGCGAGGTAGGTCTGGCGGATGGCCCGAAGCTCGGCCCAGGCGGCGATATAGTCGACAGCGAGGACGGTGCCGCCGAAACGGACGCGTTCGAGGATGTGAAAGTACATCTTTTCGGGCGCGGCTTCGACATAGGGGCGCCAGAAGGCATAGGCATCGGCACCGTAAAGCGGGAGGGCCAGTTCGTAGGCGCGGGCAAGTTCGGGGACGGTGCCGTGGTCGACCCTCGCTCCGGCGGCCGAGAGGCGGGTGACGGCGTGGTCAAAGGCTGCGGCGGGGGCGGGGTCGAGATCGGCGGTGACGATGGTGTCGAGGATGAGGATGCGGGTGCCACTGAGGCTGCTGCCGGTCAGGTCGGCGGGTTTGGAGCCGCCGAGCACGGCATTGATGAGGGCGGCATCTTCGACCGAGCGGCAGAGGGGGCCGACGGTGTCGAAGGTTTCACAGAGGGGGACGACGCCGTCGAGCGGGTGGAAGCCGTGGGCGGGTTTGAAGCCGACGAGATCGTTCCAGCCGGAGGGGAGGCGGATCGAACCGCCGGTATCGGAGCCGATGGCACCGGGGGCGAGACCGAAGGCGACCGAGGCGGCAGCGCCCGAGGAGGAGCCGCCGGGCAGGCCGTCGGGGTCGTTCACGTTGGGCGGTGTTGCGGTGACGGGGTTGTAGCCGAGGCCGGAGAAGGCGATTTCGGACATGTGGGTTTTGCCGAGACAGACGGTGCCTGCGGCGGTGGCGTTCTGGAGGACTTGCGCGTCTTTGGTCGGGATGCGGCCGGCCATGAGGGCGGTTCCGGCCTCGGTCGCCACGCCTTCGGTATCGTAGAGGTCTTTCCAGGACAGGGGGACGCCGTCGAGCGGGCCGCGACGGTGGCCGGATT
>JBGSWJ010000389.1:0-5950 GCA_041752495.1 Rhodobacterales bacterium | reverse complement strand
CCCGCCTTCGCCGGGCTTGGCCCCTTGGGCGACCTTGATCTCCAATTCCTCACAGGCGTTCAGGTATTCGGCGGTCACGCCGAACCGGCCCGAGGCCACCTGCTTGATCTTGGCCGACGGGTTGTCGCCGTTCGGTTCGGGGTGGAAATGCGCGGGGTCTTCGCCGCCTTCGCCACTGTCCGACTTGGCCCCGATGCGGTTCATCGCCACGTTCAGCGTCTTGTGCGCCTCAGGCGACAGCGCGCCCAAGGACATGCCCGGCGTCACGAACCGCTTGCGGATCGAGGTGATGCTTTCCACCTGTTCGATGGGAATGGGGTTCCCCATCGGCTTGATCGCCAGAAGATCGCGCAGGTGGATCGGCGGGTTGGCCTGCATCGCGCGTGAATACTGCATCCAAAGCTCATAGGACGCACGGTCACACGCCGTTTGCAGCATGTGCATCGACTGTGCTTCCCAGGCGTGCTTTTCCCCCGAACGGCGGGCCTTGTAGAAGCCGCCGATGGGCAGAACGTCAGTGCCGCCCTTCCAGCCTTTGGCGTGGACCTGTTCCAACTTGTGCTGAATCCCGATCACACCGATGCCGGAAATGCGGCTGTGCATCCCAGGGAAGTATTCGGCGCACATGGCGCGGGACAGGCCCACCGCTTCAAAGTTCAGGCCGCCGCGATAGGAAGAGATGACCGAGATGCCCATCTTGGACATGATCTTGAGCAGTCCTGCGTCGATGGCCGCACGGTAGCGGCGCATGGCGTCGGTCAGCGATCCTTCGATCAGACCACGGTTCACGCGGTCTGCAATGCTGTCCTGCGCCAGATAGGCGTTCACCGTGGTGGCACCCGAGGAAATGAGCACGGCAAAGTAATGCGGGTCGATGCATTCCGCCGACCGCACGTTGACGGATGTAAACGTCCGCAGGCCCTTGCGCGTGAGCCAGCTATGCACCGCGCTGGTGGCAAGGATCATCGGCATCGGGATCTTCGTCTCGTCCTGATGCTGGTCGGTCAGCACGATATGCCCGGCACCCGACCGCACGGCATCCTCGGCCTCGGCCCGGATGCGTTCCAGACCCCGGCGCAACGCGTCATGGCCCGTCGTGAACGTGCAGTCGATCATGGCGACATGGCCACCGAACTGCTGCACCATCACATCGAATTCGGCGTTTGCGATAATGGGGCTTTCCAGCACAAGGATTTCGGTCTGCGACGAATCCTCGTCCAGCACGTTCTTGAGGTTGCCGAACCGCGTTTTCAGCGACATGACCCGCGCTTCGCGCAAGCTGTCGATGGGCGGGTTGGTGACCTGGCTGAAGTTCTGGCGGAAGAAATGCGACAGCGGGCGGTACTGCTGGGACAGGACGGCCGCAGGCGTGTCATCGCCCATCGAGGCGACCATTTCCTTGCCATCCTCGGCCATGGGCGCGAGGACCTGTTCCAGTTCTTCGATGGAATATCCGGCTGAAATCTGCCGCTTGCGCAGTTCTGCCCCGGTGAACATCGGCTTTTCCGGCACGTCGCGCAGCAGCGCGTTCAGGTCGACGACCTTTTCGATCCAGTCGCCGAATGGCTGGGCGGCGGCGAGTTTGTTCTTGAGGTCGGCATCGTGGTACAGCTTGCCCTCGGCCATATCGACGGCAATCATCTGCCCCGGCCCAAGCGCGCCTTTCTGCACGACGGTGCGTTCGTCGACGGGAACCATCCCGGCCTCGGACCCGGCGATGAGCAGGCCGTCGCCGGTGACGACATAGCGCATCGGGCGCAGACCGTTCCGGTCCAGCCCGCCGCAGACCCAGCGGCCATCGGTCATCGCCAAAGCGGCGGGGCCGTCCCACGGCTCCATGACCGAGTTGCAGTAGGCATACATGTCCTGCCACGCCTTGGGCATTTCGCCGGTCATCTTGGACCATGCCTCGGGCACAAGGATCGTCTTGGCCATCGGTGCAGAGCGCCCGGCACGCACCGTCACCTCGAACACCGCGTCCAGAGCGCCCGAATCCGACGTGCCCGACGGGATGATCGGCTTGATATCCTCGGCCATCTCTCCGAACGTGTCCGACGACATGCGGATTTCGTGGGACTTCATCCAGTTGACGTTGCCCTTCAGCGTGTTGATCTCGCCGTTATGGGCCAGCATCCGGAACGGCTGCGCCAGCGACCACTGTGGGAAGGTGTTGGTCGAATAGCGCTGATGGTAGATCGCAAAGGCGCTTTCGAAGCGTTCGTCCTGCAGGTCGGGGTAAAAGACGGAAACCTGTTCGGCCAGCATCATCCCCTTGTAGATGATCGACCGGCAGGACAGCGAGGCGAGGTAGAGCCTTGGAATCTGTGCGGCAATCGCCGCCTTTTCGATCCGGCGGCGGATGATGTAGAGTTCGCGTTCGAAATCTTCCTCGTCCAGATCCTTGTCGCAGCGGATCAGGATCTGTTCGATCTCGGGCCGGGTTGCATTCGCCTTGTCGCCCAGAACGGTCACGTTCACAGGGACATGCCGCCAGCCATAAATATAATGGCCCATCCGCAGCACTTCGGTTTCCACGATTGTCCGGCAGCGTTCCTGCGCGCCAAAGTCCGTGCGCGGGAGGAACACCTGACCCACAGCGATCAGCTTGTCCATCGCGGGCTCGTGCCCCGTGCGGCGGACCTGATCGTAAAAGAACTTGACCGGAATCTGCACATGGATGCCCGCGCCATCGCCCGTCTTGCCATCGGCATCGACCGCGCCGCGGTGCCAGACGGCCTGAAGCGCCTTGATCCCCTTTTCGACCACGCCGCGCGACGGTGTGCCGTCGATGGACACGACAAGGCCGACCCCGCAGGAGGAATGTTCATCCTCGGCGCGGTACAGGCTGTTTTCAGCCATCCACTGACGCTTTGCCTCTTCGGTGGCGACCCAGGTTTCGTCATGTGTGGTCATGGTCAGGGCCTTTCGGTTCGCAGGTTAAGGATCAGCCGGGACAACCTGTCACAGGCTGCGTCGAGAGAAATCCGGGTTCCCCCGGGAAGATGAATTCGACCGGAGTTCCGTTGGTCGGATAGGTCTGGCCCGGCACGGTCATCGTGCCCGGCCCGCTGAAGAACAGGCGCCAGTCGCGGCTGATGTATTCGGTGGTGCTTGCCCGCCAAAGCTCGGTCCCGTCAGAGTCGAGCGCGCGCATCTGGTTCTGCGCCTCTTCCAGCGTGATGCCGTCGACTGTCAGGGTCTGCCCGGTCAGGCTTTCCTTTCCGATGAAACGCGTGACACCGCCGTAGTTATCGGTCGTCGTGAAGTCGTAGGAATCTGCGCCGTCGTCGATCAGTTCGGACAGGGTGCCCGGGTCTGTGACTTCGGGTCCGAGGGTCGACACGATCCCCGACATCTGATCGACCGTCGTCAGCCACTGATATTCGCCGTCAACGACCATGATGTAGTCGCCGCCGTCGGGAAAGATCCGCACGATGGCCTGCTGCCCGGCGGGATCGCCGGTGCAGGTCACGAAATGCGCGACGACGCAGTCATCGTGCTGGGTTGTCAGATAGGCCTGACACGTCCCGGGCAGGGACAGCGTCGCCGTATCCGCAAGAGCGGGCGACGCCATCAGGATGCCAAGGATCGTGGCGGTCTGCCTCATGGGGTCACCGTCAGGCTGGCCGGCAGGACGGAGGCATCAGGTTCGAGCCCGGACAGGACCGACGCGCAGCCGTATTTGGGATTGGACGACAGGAACCCTGCTTCGCCGGGGAAGATGAATTCCATCGGCGTGTCGTCCGTCTCGAACTCATCCTCGGGCGTGGTGATCGTGGAGCGGCCCGACAGGAACATCCGCCATTCCGGGCTGATGAATTCGCGTCCCTTGGACTGCCAGATCATCGCGCCGCCCGAGTCATAGGCGGTGATATTGTATTCCGTCTGCAGCAGGGTCACGCCGTCGATGGTGACGCTTTGCCCGGTCAGCTTGTCCGCCCCCACAAACCGGGTGATGCCGCTTTCGGCTTCGGTCTTGAAATCATAGGTGTCCATGCCGTTTGTCGTCAGGTCGGTAAAGCTTGCCCTGTCGACAGGAGAGGCTTCGAGAGTTTCCGTCCCGCCGTTGACCAGATCATAGCTTTCGACCCACTGGGTTTCGGCGTCGATGGCCCCGAAATAGGTTATCCCTGAGTCATTCATATCTATCCGGCGCTGCCAGCCTTCGGGATCGCCTTCACAGGTGAAGTGATGCGATACCGTGCAGCTTTTCGACTGCACGGTCAGGTAGCCGGTGCAGCCTGCGGGCAGGGAAATGGTCTGGGTGTTCTGCGCAAAGGCAGGCGGCGGCACAAACACCGCAAGCGGCAGGACAAGGGCAACAAGACGCATCTTCAATTCCTCTCGAATGAAACCGGGACCGGCAGCAAATCGGCCATGCCCTGTGATACCACCACGCCGCAATCATAGCGCGGTGTCGAGGAGAGGAATCCCGGTTCTCCCGGAAAAATGAACGCGGCGGGGCTTTGGTCTTCTTCGAATTCGTCGGTCGTGGTGACGTATTTGCGGGTGCCGGACAGGAAGGTCCGCCATTCGGGGTGGATGAATTCGCTGCCCGTCACCGTCCAGATTGTGTTGCCGGCATCGTCGGTCACGACCATGTCGAATTCGGTGCGTTGCAGGGTCACGCCGTCGATGACGACGGTTTCGCCTGTCAGCCGATCTTCGCCCTTGTAACGGTTCATGCCGAACATGTCAGAGGTGGTCTGGAAATCCATCCCGTCCCGGCCGGTGGCCAGAAGTTCGGAAAAATTGGCCGGATCCGCCGCGCCGGGGGCAAGGCGCGTCGTCTCGCCGGTCGAGGCGTGAAAGCTTTCGACCCACTGGGTTTCCGCGTCGATGACGCCCATGTAGGTCATCCCGGATTCGTCCATATCGACCCGGCGCTGATGGCCAGCGTGATCACCTTCACAGGTGAACAGGTGGCTGACCGAACAGCCGTGCTTTTGCACCGTGACATAGCCTGTGCAGCCCTGCGGCAGGGAAAATGTCGTCTCGGCCGCGGCAGGGGCGGCGAGGGCGAGGATTCCGAAAGCGAGGACCGACCTGAACACAAACACGGGACTGTTTCTTCCCTTTGACTGATGGTCAGCCGTGCTGACCTTTCCAGATTTCACCACGTCGAGTTTCGGTACTTGGGACCGACGCAATACCGACGTGTTACAGACGCGATACCGAAACCCTATTCCGCAGCGACCGAGGCCGCCTGGCCGAGGTAATTCAGGATTGCCGTGGCCGCGTCGCGGCCATCGCGGATCGCCCAGACGACAAGGCTTGCCCCGCGGACGATGTCGCCGGCGGCATAGACGCCATCAAGGCTTGTCTTGCCGGTGTTGAAATCGGCGCGGATCGTGCCCCAGCGGGTCACGTCCAGCCCCGGCACACCCCAAAGCTTGGGCAGGTCTTCGGGTTCAAAGCCCAGCGCCTTGATCACCAGATCGGCGTCTTCGACATAGTCGGCCCCGTCGATCAGTTCCGGCATCCGCCGGCCCGAGGAATCGGGCGCGCCAAGGCGCATCTTCTGCACCTCGACCCCGGTCACGGCATCGCCTTCGAACCCCTTTGGCGCGGACAGCCAGACGAATTCGACGCCCTCTTCCTCAGCATTGGCGACTTCGCGCTGTGACCCCGGCATGTTTTCGCGGTCGCGGCGGTATAGGCATTTGACCGATTTCGCGCCTTGGCGGGTCGCGGTGCGGACGCAATCCATCGCAGTGTCGCCGCCGCCGATAACGACAACGTTCTTGCCCGCTGCGTTCAAGGTTCCATCGTCAAACGCGGGGACAGCATCGCCAAAGCTTTTGCGGTTTGATGCGGTCAGGAAATCGAGCGCGGCATGAATGCCGCCAAGGCCAACGCCTGGGGTTTTGATGTCGCGGGCCTTGTAAACGCCGGTGGCGATCAAAACGCTGTCATGCTTGGCGCGCAGTTCATCAAGCGTGGCGTCGCG
>JBGSWJ010000388.1:0-8002 GCA_041752495.1 Rhodobacterales bacterium | reverse complement strand
CATCACGTCAAAGCGCCCGGCCTGACCCAGCACGGCTTCGGCCATGATCCGGCCCGACATGCCCGCAAGGGCCACGCCGTGGCCGGAATAGCCGCCGCCTGAGAGGACGTTGGGGGCGGTGCGGGTGATGTAGGGCAGGCGGGTCATCGTCACGGCAAGGGTGCCGCCCCAGGCGTAGTCGATTTTCACGCCCTTGATCTGGGGGAAGAGGGTTTCCATCCGGGTCTTGAGCGCGCCGGAAATGTCGGACGGAAAGCCGATGGTGTAGTTTTCGCGGCCACCGAAAAGGAAGCGCCGGTCTTCGGACATACGGTAGTAATTGACGACAAAACGGCTGTCGGCGACGGCGATGTCCTGTGCCAGCACGTCGGTCCAGCGGTCTCCGAGCGGTTCGGTCGCGGCGATGAAGCTGTTGATCGGCATCACGCGGGCGGCGACCTGATCGTCGAGGTTGGGCATGTAGCCGTTGCCTGCGAGGATGATGTGGTCGGCGGTGACGGTGCCTTTGGGCGTGGTCAGGCGGGCGGGCGTGCCTTTGGTCAGGGCCGTGACCTCGGTCCGTTCGTGGATGATGGCTCCGGCGGACTCGGCAGCGCGGGCGAGGGCAAGGGCATAGCGCAGCGGATGGAGGTGGCCGCCGGTCATGTCGATGGTGCCGCCCTGATAGAGGGGCGATTTGACGAGGGCCTGCATAGCGGTCCTGTCAAGGACGGTGACCTGATCGGTGCCGTAGGTTTTCGCGAGCCATTCGACTTCGGTCGCCATGTCGCGGGCCTCGGAGGCCGAGTATTCGCCGTGGGCGATGCCGGGGAGGTAGCGCGCCTCGGGCGCGTGGGCCGCGCAGAAGTCGCGGAGTTGGGTCTTGGCGTCTTCGGAGAGATCCCAGACGGCGCGGGCGGGGCCGTCACCCATCTTCTTTGCAAGGTCGCGCTGGCCCATGTTGTAGCCTGAATGGACCTGCCCGCCGTTCCGGCCAGAGGCGCCGAAACCCACACGGTGGGCGTCAAGGACGATGACCCTGAGGCCCGCACGGGCGGCGGTAAGGGCGGCCCAGAGGCCGGTGAAGCCTGCACCCACGATGGCGAGATCGGCCCTTGCATCGCCTGCGAGGGCGGGGCGTTCCGGGCCGTTGTCGGCGGTCGCGGCGTACCAGCTTGGCGGGTAGGTGCCGGGGCTGTCGTTGCGGTAGAGCGGGTTCATGTCGGATCAGCGGGTGTCTTGGGGCCAAGAAGGCAGAAGCCGTGGCCGAAGGGATCACAGCAGAAGGCCACGACAGAGCGGCCGGGGACGCGGTGGAGGGCCTCGACCGTGCCGCCGAGGTTGAGGACGGCCTTGTGGGCTGAGTCAAAGTCTTCGACGTGAAAGTCGAGGTGGATCGGGGTCCAGTGCCGGTCGTAGTGGCGTTCGGTTCCGGCGGCGGGTGTAGCGTTGGTTCCTGCCGCCTTTTGCATCAGGCCAAGTGTCTGGCCGCCCATTTCGACGATGGCATAGACCGGGACCGGGCGGGCGACTTCGGTAAAGCCAAAGACGCCGCCGTAGAAGGCCAGCGCTGCCCCGATGTCGGGCACGTCGATGGTTGGCGAGAACCCCATGTTACCTTAGACGTTCAGGAGCAGGTGTTCACGTTCCCACGGGCTGATGACCTGCAGGAATTCGTCGTTCTCGGTCCGCTTCACGATGGAATAGACGCGGGCGAAATCGGGGCCGAGGACGTCGTGGATTTCCTTGGCGGCGTCGAACAGGTCGAGCGCCTGACGCAGACCCTGCGGGATCGCCTCTTTCGCCTTGTAGGCGTCGCCTTCGAACCGTTTGTCGGGCCAGATTTCGTTCTTCATCCCCAGATAGCCGCAGGCGAGCGAGGCCGCGATGCAGAGGTAGGGGTTGCAGTCCATCCCGGCGAGGCGGTTTTCGATGCGGCGGGCCGAAGGATCGCTGATCGGGACGCGGAGGCCCGTGGTGCGGTTGTCGCGACCCCATTCAAGATTGATGGGGGCGGCATAGTTGCGGACATAGCGGCGGTAGGAGTTCACATAGGGCGCGATCACGGCGATCACGCTGGGCATGTGTTCCTGCAGCCCGCCGATGAAGTGGAAGAAGGCGTCAGTTTCACCGCCTTGTGGGCCGTTGAATAGGTTGCGGCCTTTTTCATCCGTCACGGAATGGTGGATGTGCATGGCGGAACCGGGTTCGCCTTCGATGGGCTTGGCCATGAAGGTGGCAAAGCAGTCGTGCTTGAGAGCAGCTTCGCGGATCAGGCGTTTGAAGTAGAACACCTCGTCGGCGAGTTTGACCGGATCGCCGTGGCGGAGGTTGATTTCAAGCTGGCCTGCGCCGCCTTCCTGGGTGATGCCGTCGATCTCGATTCCCTGAATCTCGGCAAATTCGTAGATGTCGTCGATGACGGGGCCGTAGTCGTCAACCGCGCTCATCGAATAGGCCTGACGGGCGGCGGCGGGGCGGCCGGTGCGGCCGAGCATGGGTTCGATGGGCTTTGCAGGGTCGGCGTGGCGGGCGACGAGGTAGAATTCCATCTCGGGGGCGACGACCGGGGTCCAGCCCTCGGCCTTGAAGAGGTCGACCACGCGCTTGAGCACGTTGCGGGGGGCGCATTCGATGGGGCGGCCCTTCTGGTCAAAGGCGTCGTGGATAACCTGCAGCGTGCCGTCGGCAGCCCAGGGGGCAGCGCTGGCAGTGGCAAGGTCGGGGCGGAGCGTCATGTCGGGTTCGAGGAAGCCGTCATCGCCGGCCGCTTCGGCCCATTCGCCGGTGATGGTCTGGAAGAAGATGGAGTTGGGCAGGTGAAAGAACTGCTGGCGTTCCCATTTGGCGGCGGGAACGGCCTTGCCCCGGGAAATCCCGGGCAGGTCGGGGATGATGCATTCAACCTCGTCAAGCCGGTTGGCGTCGAGATAGGCGCGGGCGGCGGCGGGGATATTGTCAGTCCAGTTCGAGCTCATGTGAGCATGCTTTCCATGGATTTTGGCGGCGCAATGGCGCGCGTCTTGAAGAAGGTGGCGATCTGATCGGCCAAGGCGACATCGTCGATGGGCTGGCTGACGCGGGTGTTTGCCGCGTCGAGGAGCGGGTCCGGCACAAGGCCGCGGCCGCGTTTCTCGATCATGTCTATGATCCAGTCGCGCGAGTATTCGGGATGGGCCTGCACGGTAAAGGCGCGGTGGTCATAGACCAGTGCCGCGTTTTCGCAGAATTCGTTCGAGGCGCAGACGGTGGCGCCCGGCGGGCGTTGCACAACCTGATCCTGATGCCAGGCGTTCAGGGCGACCTTGGCCCCGGCCCAGTCGTATTCGGTGCGCCCGACGGCCCAGCCGCCCCCGAATTTCTCGACCTTGCCGCCAAGGGCCTGGGCGATGATCTGATGGCCGAAGCAGATGCCGACCAGCGGCACATCCGCATCATAGATCGCGCGGATCAGGTCTTCGAGCGGGGGAATGAAAGGGTGGGGTTCATAGGCCCCGTGGCGCGAGCCGGTGATAAGCCAGCCGTCCGCGTCATGGGGGCCGGTGGGAAACTCCATTTCCAACACGCGCCAAGTTTGGAAGGTAAAGCCATGGCCGGACAGGATTTTTTCAAACAGGTCCGGGTAATCCCCATGCGCGGGGCGCAACGCGTCTGGCGCGTAGCCCGTCTGCAGGATGCCGATTTTCATAAGAACACCAAGTTTACAGATTGTCAGAGGCTAGTCGCTGGCGCGTCAAAGGGCAAGTCAGGCGCTGAAGTGACGTGGCTTCCAGGTCATCGGATCACCGGCATGCGGAACTTCATCCGGCTGCGGCGGTCGCGGGGCAGGTGGCGGTTGAGGCGCCGGTTCACGATCCCGAAGATCCCGATGACGGTGAGCGTCAACAGGATGAAATACATGGCAAGGATCGGATAGGGAATGAAGGGATTGAACGTCTTGTCGGCAAAATAGGAGGCGTAATAGAGCGCGTCGCCCATTTGGCGCGTTGCCGGGAAGCTGGTGAAAAAGACGAGTGTGGTGGAGTGGAAGAGAAAGATCGCCTCGTTCGTATAGGCGGGCCAGGCAAGGCGGAGTGAAGTGGGCCAGATGATACGGCGGAAGCGATTCCAGCCGGAAAGGCCATAGGCATCTGCGGCTTCGACATCGCCTTTCGGGATCGCCTGAAGCGCGCCATAGAAGATTTCTGCCGAATAGGCCGAGGTGTTGAAAAACAGAACCACGGCAGCGCCGAGCCAGGCCGAGGTGAACGGGTCAAAGGCAGGGTTGAGGCCCTTGAGGCTGAGAAACAGGAAATAGGCGAAAAAGAACTGGATGAAGAGTGGCGAGCCCCGGAAGACAAAGATGAACCATTCGCAGGGCTTGCGGATGAAGGGGTTCGCGGTCCCCTTGCCCAGCGCCAGCACCGTGGCAAGGAAGAACCCTGTCACAAGCGAGATCAGGCCGAAATAGATGTTCCAGATCATCCCCGAGCCGATCAGGGTGAACTGATGGCAGAGGGTGAAATCGGTCGCGGGCAACTGCCTTTCACCGAATCCGATCGACCGGAAGGCGTAGGCGTTGATGGTTTCCCAGCAGGTCACACCTGCGCCCTCCGCTGGGCTTCGCCACCGGTGGTTGCCTGGCCGTGGGTCAGGCGTTTCATCAGGCGGTCGAGGACGATTTCAGAAACTTTGGTGAAGGCGAGGTAAAAGACCAGCAGGAAGAGGAAATACCACATCCGCCAATCGCCATGAGGAAAGGCGGTGAACTGGGGAGTCTTGGTGCCGCCAAGTTCCTTGGCCCAATAAACGATGTCGGGCACGCCGAGCAGGAAGAGGAGGGGCGTCGCCTTGATCAGGACCATCCAGAGATTGGACAGGCCGGGCAGGGCATAGACCCACATCTGCGGCACGAGGATGCGCCAGAACGCCTGACGGTGGGACATGCCATAGGCTTCGGCGGTTTCGATCTGGCCGCGCGGGACGGCGCGCATGCCGCCAAAAAGGACCGATGCCGCGAAGGCGCCGAAGACGATGGCAAAAGTCAGCACGGCGATGGCGAAGCCATAGATTTCATGGATGTATTGCGGGGCCGTGGACAGCGGCAGCTTGGCCGCGTCGCATACGACGAAATCGTTGCCCTGGCGGATGGGCTGATCCCAGTCGGGGCAGAGGATCTGGTGGCGGGACCATTCAAGGGCCTGATCGAGCGCGATCACGAAGAACAGGAAGAAGGCGATGTCGGGCACGCCGCGCACGACCGATATGTAGGCCTTGCCAAACCATTGCAGCGGCAGGAAGTTCGACCGGGCTGCCATCGCGCCGCCGAAGCCGAAAAGAAGTGCGGCAGGGGCGGTAATGGCGAGGAGGAGCAGGACCGTGCCGAAAGCCCAATAGAGCCCCAGGTGCTTGCCCGTGGTCAGGTAGCACGTCATCCACCAGAAGCTGGAAAGGGTATCGGGGTCAGCGCACATGGCGTTGCTGAAAAACGGGGGCGGCAGAGTGTCTGCCGCCCCCGGTTGTCATCAGTACTGCGGGGCTGCGTCGCCGAACCACTTCTTGAGCAGTTCGTTCAGCGTGCCGTCGGCCTTCATCGCGGTGATGCCCGCGTCGAACTGGTCACGGAGCGCGGTATCGGTTTCCCGGATGCCCATGCCGACGCCGCCGCCAAGGGGAACGCGTTCGCCCACGAACATCAGTTCGCCGCCGGAGGCTTCGACCACGGGCAGGAGGTAGTCGTAGTCGGCAAATACGGCATCGGCTTCGCCGTTGCGGACGGCGGCGATGGTTTCGTCGGGGGTTGCGAATTCAAGGAGGGTCGCGCCGCTGCCAGCGATATAGCCCGCCTGGATGGTCGAGACCTGGGCTGAGATGGTGCCGGTCATGACGTCAACATCGTCAGAGGCGGCGACATAGGCCGAGGCGGTCGGCGGATAGTAGTTCTGGGTGAAGTCGATCACCTGATCACGTTCGTCGGTGATGCTCATCCCGGCGATGATGACATCATAGTTGCCCGAGACGAGGTTCGGGATGATCGAATCCCATTCGTTGGTGACCCATTCGCAGGTCAGGCCGGCGCGTTTGCAAAGTTCGTCGCCGAGTTCGCGTTCAAAGCCGTCAACCTCGCCCGCGTCGTTGATGAAGTTGTACGGAGGATAGGCGCCCTCGGTGCCCATGCGGACCACGTCCTGGGCCATGGCCATGCCACTGACAAGGGCCAGTGCAGCCGTGGTGAGGATAAGGTTTTTCATCAGTCGTCTCCCGTTGTGATGAAGTCTTCTTGGTTGTTGCTGGGCCGTCAGACCGGTGCCCCGGTGACGAACCAGCGGTTCTGGATGGATTCAAGCGAACCGTCGTCCATCATGCGTTGCAGGATCGCGTTGACCTGTTCGAGAAGGGCGGGGTTCATCTTGTTCACCGCTACGGATGCGCCGGAGGATGGAAATTCCTCGGTCGCGACAAGCCGCAGTTGCGGATAATCGGTTTCAAAAGCGTGCTGCATGTAGGAACTGGAGCCGAAGACCAGATCCACCCGCCGCGAGAGGAGCGCCTTGATCGCGTCTTCCTGGGTCGGATAGCCTTGGACGGTGCGGCCGGTCTGGATCAGCCATTCCTGATGGACGGTACCGGTCTGCACGCCGATCACGGTTCCTTCGACCTGCATCCCGTCGGTCAGCCCGGCAAAGACGCCGTAGTTGGTGCCGCCGCCCCGGTAGGGGATGGAGAAGAACGCGGAATCGCGGCGGTCGGGGGTTTCGCCGATCCCGGCGAGAACGAGGTCGAAGCGGCCTGCGGCGAGGCCGGGCATCAGGTCTTCGAAGGCGACTTCGGTCCAGGTGCAGCTGGTCCCGGCGGCGGCACAGAGGGCATCTCCCAGATCCTTGTCAAGGCCGGTCAGGGCGCCGTTGCCGTCGTGGTAGATGTAGGGCGCATAATCGGCTTCGGTCCCGATCACCCATGTTTCGGCCATGACCGGAGAGGCGGCGACACAAAGCGACAGGGCGAGAGCGCGGTTCATGCGGGCATCGTGGACGAAAGGAAGCCCCGCAGGCGTTCGGATTTCGGCGCGCCGAAGAGTTCTTCGGGGGAGCCTTCTTCCTCGATCTTGCCCTTGTGGAGAAAGACGACATGGTCGCTGACATCGGCGGCAAGGCGCATGTCGTGGGTCACGATGATCATGGTGCGGCCTTCTTCGGCCAGCGCCTTGATCACGCGGATCACTTCCTGTTCCAGTTCGGGGTCGAGGGCAGAGGTGGGTTCGTCGAACAAGAGCGCCTTGGGTTCCATGCAGAGGGCGCGGGCGATGGCGGCGCGCTGCTGCTGGCCGCCCGAGAGCATGGCGGGATAGGCGTCGGCCTTTTCAGCGATGCCGACCTTTTCAAGATACTTGCGGGCGGAGGCTTCGACTTCGTGCTTGTCGCGGCCAAGGACGGTCACCGGGGCCTCCATCACATTCTGGAGGATGGTCATATGGGCCCAGAGGTTGAACTGCTGGAACACCATCGACAGGTTCGTGCGGATGCGAATGATCTGGGCCTTGTCGGCGGGGTGGCGGTTCAGGCCCGTCCCTTTCCATTTCACCGGCTCGCCGCAGAAGATCACATCGCCCTGCTGGCTGTCTTCGAGAAGGTTGCAGCAGCGCAGGAGGGTGGATTTGCCAGAACCGGAGGAGCCGATCATGGCGACCGTATGCCCCGCCGGGGCGGCAATATGGACACCCTTCAGCACTTCGAGTGTGCCGAAGGATTTGTGGAGATCGCGGATCTCGATGACGAGGTCTTCTTTGGGCACGAGGTCACTCATCTATTCTTAGCGTGCGAATAAGACGTGCTTCGGCCTTGAAAGCAAGCCTTGCTGCAAAAATGACCTAGCGTCCGCCCGATTATGTGGCAGCCGCCACGGCGGGGGAGGCGGGTAAGGGCGGATCGTAGGCGGATGCGGAAAGGGCCACGATTCCGTAAAGGGGGATCGCGTCGCGGTCGTCTGCGGTTTTTTGTCACCTTCCACTGCTCCGTAACAATGATAAATCTAAGATTTCTAAACG
>JBGSWJ010000387.1:0-4451 GCA_041752495.1 Rhodobacterales bacterium | reverse complement strand
GCGCGCCGCCCGCGCCGGTCGCGGTCGCGGCCAAGGCGGCGGTCGGCGTATTTGAGGATCGTGGTGAGCTGATCCTCGATCGTCCAGACGGGGTTGAGCGAGGACATGGGGTCTTGGAACACCATGCTCATCGCGGTGCCGCGCAGGGCCACGCGTTCGCGTTCGGGCAGGGTCAGAAGGTCTCGCCCGTCGAACATGATGCGGCCCGCATGGATGCGGGCGGGGGGTTGCGGGAGAAGGCCCATGATGGCCTTCATCGTGACTGACTTGCCCGATCCGCTTTCGCCCACCAAAGCCACCTGAGCGCCCTGGGGCACGTCAAGGCTGACGCCTTTCAGAACCTCGGCTGTGCGGCCGTAGGTGGAGAAGCTGACAGACAGCCCTTGGACGGAAAGGAGGGCGGTCATCGCACATCCTCCACATCGAAAAGATCGCGCAGGCCGTCGCCAAGGAGGTTGAAGCCAAGCGCCACGAAAAGGATCGACACCCCCGGCAGCATGGATTCCCACCAGTAATCCGGCAGGCCCTGCGCCCCGTCGGCCACCATCGTGCCAAGGTCGGGCGTGGGGGGCTGGATGCCAAGACCGAGGAAGGACAGGGACGCGCCCACCAGGATGACGAAACCGGCGTCAAGCGAGGTCTTGACCGCGATGGCCGAGACGCAGTTGGGCAGGATTTCGCGGAAGAGAATGTGGAACTTGGAAGCGCCCAAGGTCTCAGCCGCCTCGACATATTCCAGCGCCCGTATCTGGCGGACCATCGAATAGACAAGCCGGGTGTGCCATGTCCACCAGAGCGAGGCGATGGCCAGCATCGCGTTCATGAGCGAGGGTTCGAGCACGGCCGCCACGGCCAGCGCCATGATCAGCGGCGGGAGGGCCAGGGCGATATCGGTCAGGCGCATGATCACGATCTCGGTCCAGCCGCCGAAATACCCGGCCAAAAGGCCCATGATCGTGCCGAAGGGGACAGCGATGATCAGCACGACGAACGCAAGAAGAAGCGAGACCCGCAGGCCGAAGATGACCCGCGTCAGGATATCCCGACCCACGTTATCGGTTCCGAACCAGTGGTCCCAGCTGGGTGGCTGATGGCGGTTGCGGAAATCGACAAAGGCACCGGCATGTTCCGGATAGGGCGTGATATGGGGTGCAAGGATCGCGGCGAGGATCGAGACGACGACAATGATCAGACCGATCACGGCGGTCGGGTTGCGGCTGAAGCGGTACCAGTTCTGATAGCTGTTCGAGAGGGCGGTCAGATCGCTCATGCGCGTCTTCCCCGGATGCGGATGCGGGGATCGACAATGCCCACAAGGACATCGATCAGCAGGTTGACGAGAACAAAGAACACGCCCGAGACCATGACGACACCCATGATGGCGTTGAGGTCCTTTTGCGTGATGGCGCGGATGCCGTAGGCGGCCATGCCGGGCCAGGAGAAGATGAGTTCGACCACAAAGGCCCCGCCGATGAGGGAGGCGAATTCAAGGCCCATGATGGTCAGCGGCGGCACGAAGGCCGGGCGCAACTGGTATTTGAACAGGCGGATGCGGTCGGGCACGCCAAAGGCGCGGGCGGCCTCCATATAGTCCTGCCGGGACACGTCGATCATCGAGGCGCGGGTGATGCGGGCCATCTGGCCCATCGTGGCGAGTGACAGAGCGAGTGCGGGGAGGAGGAGGTGACGCATCGCTTCGAACACGATGTGGAACTGCCCTTTGAGGAGTCCGTCCACGATCAAAAGGCCGGTGATATTGGCTTCAAAATCGGTGCCTGTGGGCAGGCGGCCCGTGGTGGGCAGGATCTGGAGGACATAGCCCGCAAGGACCTGCAACAGCAGAGCAATGAAGAAGGTAGGCATGACTGCCGCGACGATGGCAAAAGCGCGGACAAGGTTGTCGGGCCATTTGTCTTTCCAGCGGGCGGCGGCGACACCCAAGGGGACACCGAACAGGAAGGCGATCAGCACCGTCACGATCACCAGTTCAAGCGTCGCCGGAAAGGTCTTGCGGATGTCAAGGTTCACCGACCGTTCCGTCAGAAGCGACTGGCCCAGTTCGCCCCGTGCAAGACCGCCGACGAAAAGCGCGTATTGCTGATAGAGCGGCCGGTTCAGCCCGAGCTTTTCCTGTAGTTCCTGTACCTGTTCAGCACTTGCCCTTGGCCCCAAAGCCATACGCGCCGGGTCCCCGGGGACGACCCGGGCGATCACGAAGATCACCACGGACAGCCCGACAAGGACCAGAAGCGACCAGGCCAGCCGCCGCGCAAGGAAGGCAAGAAACTCCATGAATGCCGATCCTTCAGACTGGCAAGCGGGCCATGTGACCCCTGCCCTTCCTGCCGTTCTCATTTTGGCAAAGTGTTTCCGGTGGGGAGAAGCCGGGGCCACAGGACCCGGCTTCACCGCCCAAGTTCCGGATCAGGGGCAGGACCAGCTGTAGCGGGTCATGTCATAGTCGAAGGACTGCATCGGCACGGCGTTGAAGCCCTGCAGGCAGTTGTCCATCGCGTGCTGGACGGTCTGCGCCAGAAGCGGCACGGCGACCATCTGATCGGCCAGATTGGCCTGCAGTTCCTTATAGAGCCGGGCCTGTTCGGCAACATCGCCAGTGGCGCGGGCCGCGTCGATCAGCGCATCGACCGCCGGATCCTGCACCCATTCCATCGAAGCCCATGTGCCGGCGGCTGCCGAATGGAACTGCGTGAAGAACATCGAATCAGGGGAAGGATAGGTCGGCCCGAAGAAGATCTGATTCACGTTCGGCGTGGTGGCCACATCGGCCGCGATTTCGGTGATGCGGTTCCAGGGATCAGGCTGCTGGGTGACTTTGAAACCAAGGGATTCGAGGTTGGCTTGCATGAGAAGGCTGATCTCTTCTTCGAACTGCGTGCCGGCAACCCAGCCGAGCGTGATCGGGATTTCCTGTCCGGCATATGCTGACATGGCGATTTCCTCGGCCGCCTTGGCAAGATCATAGGCGGGGGCCACCACATCGGGGTTCCAGAAATCGGCAAAGCCTGCAGGAAGGACCGTCGTCATCGGTTCGCCCGGGAAGATCACTTCGCGGATCGTGGCATAGTCGGTGGCATAGGCGATGGCGCGGCGGATGTGGATGTCATCGGTCGGCGCGGCCTTGGTGTTGAGCTTGAGGTAGAAGGCCGTCGTCGTGGGCTGGCTTTCGATGCGGAAGCGGCCCATGTCGACCAGCGCCTGATAGGTATCGGGCGACTGGAACTGCGAAGACATGGTGAGTTCGCCCGAGGCGGCGAGCGCCTTCACGGTCGCTTCGTCGTTCGTGATGATCCAGCGGACTTCGTCGATCGGGTTGTCAAGGAAGCCGCCGTAGTAATCGGCGTAGCGCTTGATCACCATCTGGCTGCCGCGATCCCAGCTGTCGAGGAGATAGGCACCGGAACCGGCGACATTGTCGGCAAGCCATGTCTGGCCGTCGTCCTCGCCCTTGTTGGCTTCGACGAGATCGGCGTTGACGATCATCAGCGCGGGCACGGTGGCCATGAAGGGGGCGAAAGTTTTGGACAGCTTGAAGCTGACAGTGGTGTCATCGACGGCGGTCACGGCACCGGATTCGACGACGCCTGCGAAAAGGTTCGCGGGGCCCTGATTGATCTTGAGCAGACGTTCAAAGGAATAGACGACGTCCGAGGCAAGGATCGGGGTCCCGTCGGTAAAGGTGGCGTCGGCGCGCAGTTTGAAGGTGACTTCGGTCGCGTCCGGGGACACGACCCAGCTTTCCGCGATCTGCGGGACGAGGTTGCCCGAGGAGTCGACCGTGACAAGGCTGTCATAGAGGTTCACGGCGGCCATGTAGTCGGTATAGTCGCTGATCTTGGCCGGATCGATCGTGCCAAAGATCTGCACGGTATTCATCGTCACGATGGTCTGGGCCGCCGCAGCCCCGGCAAGAAGGGCAGAGGCAAGGGCCAGAGAGGCCGTGGTCGCGAGAAGGCGTTTGGTCATCATCATCCCCATGTGGACTGTCCAAGACAGGCGGAGGCTTAGTGCCTCTTGTCATGAGGTCAGCATGGGTCGTCACCTGCCCATGCGGCAATGGGTGGGGCGGATAGGTTTTGGCGCAAAACGGATAGGTTTTGACTCATGTCATATGTGGAGGGGGGCGCTGCCCCCCGCCTTCGGCTCCCCCCGGGATATTTGGGACCAGAAGAAGCTGGAAGAAAGGGTTTCAGGACACGAGGCGAAGGGCGGAGGCCGCCTTGACAGCGTCGCGGCGCGAGGAGCAGCCGAGTTTGCGGTAGAGATTGGCGAGGTGGAATTTGACCGTCGCCTCGGACAGGCCCAGCATATTGGCGATGGCCTTGTTGGCGGCGCCTTCGGAGAGGGCGTGCAGGATGCGGGTTTCCTGCCGGGTCAGGCCCGCCGCCTGCCCGCGCGTCAGACGGCCCGGCCCTGTGTCGGCCACCTGCTTC
>JBGSWJ010000386.1:0-2610 GCA_041752495.1 Rhodobacterales bacterium | reverse complement strand
GAGCCCCACATGCAGCCCGCGCTCCAGCGCCGACCGCAACGGAAACACCGCCCCGGCGAAATAGGCGTTCGACAGCGGGCAATGCGCCACCGCCGCCCCTCTGACCCGCATCAGTTCCATATCCCCGCCCGACAGATGCGTCCCATGGGCAAACACCCCATGTTCCCGCATCAGCCCGAAGCCATCCAGCGCCGCCGCATCCGACCGCCCGCAACGCTTCCGAACATGCCCGTGCTCCCAGTCGCTCTCCGACACATGGCTCTGCACCCTGACGCCTGTCTCTTCCGCCAACCGCCCGAGACCCGCGAGCAGGTCATCTGTGCAGGCCGGGATGAAGCGCGGCGTGATCACCGGCTGCACACGCCCCCCGTTCCCTGCAATCGCCCCGACCCGGTTGATCACCTCCCGCGTCCCCGACACACCCTCTGCGGCAGACCCGTCGCGGTAATACTCCGGGCAGGCCGATGGATGATCCATCGCCACCTTGCCCACCAGCGCCCGTTGCCCCAGCTCGACACAGACCTCGGCCAGTCGCACCGTCGCCTCTACATGGATTGTCGCGTAATAGACCGCCGTCGTTGTCCCCACGGCGAGCAGATCCGCCACCAGCGCCCGCCAGACTGTTTCGGCAAAGCCCGCATCCGCATACCGCGCCTCAAGCGGAAAGGTATGCACCTGCAGCCAATCCTCCAGCGGGACATCCAGCGCCGTGCCAAGCTGCGGATATTGTGGCGCATGGACATGGCAATCGACAAATCCCGGCAACAACACCCAGCCCGTGGGTAACCGCTCGGCCCCCTCGGGCACCGCGCCGCCTTCGGTTACCGAAAGGATCACCCCCTCATCGCCGACCACGATCACCGCGTCGCGGAATTCCTTCACCTCGCCCCGCACCGGCGCATGAAAGCCTGATGCGACAAGAACCCGCCCCGTCATTCCCGGACCGGGACCTTCATCATCCGCGCCCGCTGCGACCGATATGAGAACAGGATCAGCGCCAGCACCGTCACCACAAATGGGATGATCTGGATCATCTCGCCCGGGATCCACGCAAACAGCCCCGGCATCACGATCGACAACGCCTCGAACACGCCGAACAGCAGCGCGGCCAGCATGGCACCCACCGGATGCCGCGCGCCCAGCAGGACCGCACCCAAAGCGATGAACCCTCGCCCCGCCGTCATGTCGCGGGTAAAGCCGATATAGTTGAACATCGCGAGTTGCGCACCCCCGGCGCCGGCAAGGGCACCGGACACGATCAGCGACCAGAGCCGCACCTTGTCCACGGGGATGCCTGCGGCCGCAGGCGCCGCCGCATATTCCCCCACGCCCCGCAGCCACAGGCCCCACGGCGTGCGATACAGGAAATACCAGATCGCCCAGACTGACAGGAACGCAAGCCACGTCAGGACCGAATGCCCCGACAGCAGGCTGTGCAGCGTCGGCCCTACGACCGGGATCGCTGTCAGAAAGTCCAGATGCACGGCCGGAATGGATTTGGAGACAAGATTGATCGAAGTCCCCTTGTCCCCTCCCGTGGCCAGTGACAGCGCAAAGACCGTACCGCCCGCCGCCAGAATGTTCACTGCAAAGCCCACAAGGATGACATCGGCCTTGAGCCGCAAGTGAAAGAACCCCATCAGCGCACCCAAAAGCGCTCCTGATCCGATGGCGGCCAGCACCGCCACATACCAGGGTGCATAGACCGACACGACAACGGCCGTCAGTGCCGCAATCAGCATCATCCCTTCCAGCGCCACATTGAGTGCCCCGCCCAGGTCTGAAATCAGCCCGCCCAGCGTGGCAAACAACAGCGGCGTCGACGCCCGGATCACGGTGACAAAGAAGGTGGCCGAAAAGACGGTGACAAAAAGCTCTTCCATCAGACCGCCTCCTTCCGGCCGAACAGCCTCGCAAAGGCCTTGCGCCCCGGCAAGGTGAACTGGGACGCGACCAGCAGGATGATCAGCGCCTGCACCACGGCGATCATCTCGGTCGGCACATCGGACCGCATCCCCATAAGTTGCGCGCCTTGCCGCAGGTATCCATAGGCCAGCGCCACAAACGGCACGGCGAGCGGTTTGGACCTTGCGACAATGGCAATCAAGATGCCTTCAAAGGCCAGGTTCCCGTCAAAGTCGATGGCGATCCGCCCGAACGCCTTGCCCTGCACAAAGACCGACCCGAGCAATCCCCCGATGGCCCCCGACACGGTCATCGCCGACACCATGATCGCATTGGCCCGGATGCCGGCATATTCCGCGAACTGCGCGTTATGTCCCACCAGCCGCAGCTTGAGCCCCCATGCTGTGCGATACAGCAGGAACCAGACCACCCCCACCGTCACCAGTGCGATCACGATCCCCAGATCAAACCTCGTCCCCGGCACGATGGCGGGAAACACGGCCTGCGGCGGAAAATCAGGCGAATTGAGCTGCCCTGTCCCCGGCGGCGCCAGATGCGCCCGGATCACATAGTTCACCATCCGGATCGCGATATAGTTCAGCATCAGCGAGGACACGATTTCCGACGCGCCGAACCGCGCCTTGGCATAGCCCGGCACCCACCCATAGGCCGCGCCCGCCAGCATCGCGGCCAGCATGCCCAGCG
>JBGSWJ010000385.1:0-2313 GCA_041752495.1 Rhodobacterales bacterium | reverse complement strand
ACCCGCGCCCGCTGGGGCCGGATCGACGGGCTGGTCAACAACGCCGGCGCCAATGACTCGGTCGGCCTCACCGCAGGCCCCGCCGCCTTCCGCGCCTCTCTCGACCAGAACCTGATCCACTACTACACGCTCGTCCACCTGATCCTTGACGACCTCAAGGCTGCCAGAGGGGCCATCGTCAACGTCTCGTCCAAGACCGCGCTGACGGGGCAGGGCAACACCTCGGCCTATGTCGCAGCCAAAGCGGCGCAACTCGGCCTCACCCGCGAATGGGCCGCCGCCCTTGCCCCTGACGGCATCCGCGTCAACGCCGTCATCCCGGCCGAGGTCATGACCCCCCTTTATGCCCGCTGGATCAAGACCTTCGCCGACCCCGAAGCCGAGATTGCCCGCATCGGCTCCCGCATCCCCCTTGGCCACCGCATGACCACCGCGCGCGAGATTGCCGATGCCGTGGTCTGGCTCCTCTCCGACCGCGCCAGCCACATGACCGGCGAATGGCTCTTCCCCGACGGCGGCTATACCCACCTCGACCGGGCGCTCACCTGAGGCGCGGGTGAAACCTACCTGACAACGGCAAACGGCGGGGTGAACCTCGCCCCGCGCTGATAACCAAAAGCCCTGACCATCCCGACCTTGTCACGAACGGGTAGGGCGGGGTTCACCCCGCCCCCCATGGTCCTTAAGAGACCACCCTTTTCACCGCCGGCAGCCACGACAGCACCAGCAGGTCCAGCGCGATCACCGCGACCAGCGTGATCCCCACCAGCGGAAAGGCCAGCGCCACAAAGAGGCCGACCAACACCGCCCCCTTCCACATCGGCAGATCCGCAGGCATCGGCGGCGCGGCCAGACGGAACGCCCCCGCTGGACGCCGTTTCCACCACATTACCAGCCCCGACACGGCAATGAACATCACCGACATGCAGAACAGCGTGTTCAGCGCGAGGTTCCAGTTCCCCATGTCACCTTCGTGCAGCGCAATCCCCCAGGCCATCATCTTCGCATAGGGCGAATAGTCGGCATACCGCACATCGACCAGAACCTTGCCCGTGTACTGATCCAGATGGAGCGTCCGGTCCCCGGTGGCAGAGCCACCGTCATTGCTCATCGTGTCATGGCTGATCGTCCAGACCCCGGTTTCATCCGTCGGCAGATTCAGCTGAAACCGCCCGGCAAAGCCGAGCGACCGTGCAAACGCCGCCACGCTGTCAATAGTCACCGGCACGGTCACGCCCGCCGTCCCGGCCAAAGACCCCGACTCGGGCATCGGCGTGTTTTCGAGCGTCCAGGGCACCTCGTGCTCTGCATGCCCGTTCATCTCCTCATGGGTCATCTCGGACAGGGGGGCTTCCCACTTGTCGGCGGGAAAGGTGTTCCAGGCCTGCACGAAACGGTCACCCCAGATTCCGGTCCAGCTCATCCCCGAGATCAGGAAGAACAGCAAGAGCGCCGACACCCAGAACCCGATGCTCTGATGCAGCGATTTCCACAGCCCGCGCCCCCGCGCTGTCAGATCGGGGATCAGCATCCGGCCAAATCCCGTGCCGTTCCGCGGCCACCACATGTAAAGCCCCGTGGCGATCAGCAGGATCCCGAACCCCGCCGCAATCTCGATCAGCCGGTCGCCCGTATCGCCGAGCAACAGCGTCCCGTGGATATCGCTGGCAAACGTGTACCAGTTGTCACCCCAGATGAACTGATCCACCACCGTCGCGGTATAAGGATCGACCAGCACCGCCATCTGAGTCTCGCCGTCCATGACGCTGAACAGCGCGACCTTACCTGGCGCGCGCGGCTCCACATATTGCGTGACCACGCCCTCCGGCACGGCGGCCACCGCCGCTTCGGCCAAAACCGACACGGCCTGCCAGTCTCCGGCAATCGGAACGCTTGTCCTTTCGCCGTTCAACTCTGTCGTGGAACTGACCCAGACCATGATCAGACCCGTCAGGGCCAGCATGATCATGAACGGGGCGACAAATATCCCCGCATAGAAATGCCACCGCCAGGCGGCGAAATAGAAACGGTTGACGCGCGGCGCGTCGGCCGGGGCCTTGCCCACGGCAGTCGGATCGATGGAAACCATCGGTAAACTCCTCTGAGGATTGAAAGAAACAGTCCGTCAGAGGTCGAGGGGCGGGCCCTGGCTTTGGGTGAACTTGGGGTCCTCCTGCGGCAGGACCGGCCGAACGACGGGCAGAACCGGCATGGCGGTCAGCGTCTCGGGCGGCGGCACCACCCACTCCGCCACCACACCAAGGACAGGCCCATGCGCCTGCGCCCAGGGACAGTCGGCCATGCCGCCGTGGT
>JBGSWJ010000384.1:0-1732 GCA_041752495.1 Rhodobacterales bacterium | reverse complement strand
CCCACCACCCGCCGCTTGGCAAACCGCGTCCGCAGCGCAGGCGCCGCCGCCCCGTCGCCGCAGCCCAGATCAACCACATCCCCGCCCGGCAGGTTCCCCACCTGCATCAGCAGGTCAAGCGCTGGCCGCAAACGAAGACCCCGGAACCTGGCATAGGTTCCGGGGTCCCAGTCGTTCGCCCTGTCCGTCATCACACGGTCGGTTCAGGTTCCAGCCCCGAACTTTCGTCCTTGGCCTTGCGCGGCTTGGTCTTGGGGATCGCCGTGATCGAAGATCCGCCCCCGGCAGACGGCATGGAATCATCCTTGTCGTCACCCCGGTTCAGCGGCTCACCCGCGATGACCTTGGCAATCTCGATGCCCGTCAGCGTCTCGTATTCCAGCAGGCCCTCGGCCAGACGCACCAGATCGTCGTGCTTTTCCGTCAGGATCCGCTTGGCCGTCTCATAGCCTTCGTCGATCATCCGCCGCACTTCTTCGTCGATCAGCTTCTGCGTCTCGGCCGAATGGTTGGTGCCGCCGCCGTAGGAGCCCAGATAGGACTGCTGTTCATTGGCATAGTCGATATGGCCGATCTTGTCGGAAAAGCCGAACTGCGTGACCATGGCGCGCGCGATCTTGGACACCTGCTGAATGTCCGACGTCGCGCCCGAAGTGACGTTCTCCTTGCCAAAGATCAGCTCTTCCGCAACCTTGCCACCCATCGCCATCGCGATCTTGGACCGGTATTTGGTAAAGCTTACCGAAAGCTGATCCCGTTCCGGCAGCGACAGGACAAGGCCCAGCGCCCGGCCACGCGGAATGATCGTGGCCTTGTGGATCGGGTCATGCTGCGGAACGTTCAGGCCGACGATGGCATGGCCCGCTTCATGATAGGCGGTCAGCTTCTTTTCGTCCTCGGACATGACCATGCTGCGGCGTTCCGCGCCCATCATGACCTTGTCCTTGGCGGATTCAAAATCGCTCATCGTCACGAACCGCCGCCCGATCCGCGCCGCCATCAGCGCCGCCTCGTTCACAAGGTTCGCCAGATCGGCACCGGAAAAGCCGGGGCAGCCACGGGCGATGATGCGCAGGTCCACATCGGGGCCAAGCGGCACCTTGCGGGCATGAACGCCAAGGATCTTTTCCCGGCCTTTGATATCGGGGTTCGGCACAGTGACCTGACGGTCAAACCGGCCCGGACGCAGCAGCGCGGGGTCAAGCACGTCGGGACGGTTTGTGGCTGCGACGATGATGATACCTTCGTTCGCTTCGAACCCGTCCATCTCGACCAGAAGCTGGTTCAGCGTCTGTTCGCGTTCGTCATTCCCGCCGCCATAGCCCACGCCACGCGACCGGCCCACGGCGTCGATTTCGTCGATGAACACGATACAGGGCGCGTTCTTTTTCGCCTGTTCGAACATGTCGCGCACGCGGGACGCACCCACGCCGACAAACATTTCGACAAAGTCGGAACCCGAGATCGTGAAGAAGGGCACCCCGGCCTCGCCCGCAATGGCGCGGGCCAGAAGCGTCTTACCCGTCCCCGGGGGGCCGACAAGCAGCGCACCCTTGGGGATCTTGCCGCCAAGGCGGCTGAACTTCTGCGGGTTGCGCAGGAATTCGACGATTTCCTCAAGCTCTTCCTTGGCCTCGTCGATGCCTGCCACGTCGTCAAACGTCACGCGGCCATGCTTTTCGGTCAGCAGTTTGGCCCGGCTCTTGCCAAAACCCATTGCTCCACCACGGCC
>JBGSWJ010000383.1:0-1629 GCA_041752495.1 Rhodobacterales bacterium | reverse complement strand
TGGGCCTTTGTCCATCAGCATGCCCGTGACGGGCTGCGCATGGGCGTCTCGGCGGGCGGGAATGTCGGAGAACGGCTTTTGGCCGTAGGCGCCCGCAACTACGGGACGATCCGCGCCGCCGCAACCGACTGGCTCGCAAGGGTCGAAATCGACACCGACCGCATCGACGACCGCCCGACCACCTTCTCGGGCGGCATGCAGCAGCGTCTGCAGATCGCCCGCAACCTCGTTTCCGGCCCGCGCCTTGTCTTCATGGACGAACCAACCGGTGGCCTTGACGTCAGCGTGCAGGCCCGCCTTCTCGACCTTCTGCGCGGCCTTGTCCGCCGTATGGGCCTCTCGGCGATCATCGTGACCCATGACCTCGCCGTCGCGCGCCTCCTCGCGGATCGCCTGATGGTGATGAAAGATGGCCGCGTGGTCGAGGCAGGTCTGACCGACCAGGTCCTCGACGATCCGCAGCATGAGTATACGCAGCTTCTGGTTTCTTCCGTACTGCAGGTCTGAAAGGTAGATGCGATGATCGCCATATCGGGACTTTCAAAGACCTTCACCCTGCACAATCAGGGCGGCGCCGTGATCCAGGTGATGCGCGACGCCGCGCTGACCGTCGCCCCCGGCGAATGCGTGGGCCTCGTGGGGGCTTCCGGCGCGGGTAAATCGACGCTGATGCGCATGGTCTGGGGCAATTACCTTGCCGCCACCGGATCGATCATGGTGGCCGGCGTCGACGTCGCTCGTGCCACCCCGCGCGACGTCATCGCACTCCGTCGCAACCAGATGAGCTATGTCAGCCAATTCCTCCGCGTGCTCCCTCGCGTCCCCACGGTCGATGTCGTGGCCGAACCCCTACTTGTCCAGGGTCTGGCCGAGTCCGAGGCGATGGACCGCGCCCGCGCCCTTCTGGCCCGCCTGAATATCCCCCAGACGCTCTGGTCCCTCTCGCCCACAACCTTCTCTGGCGGTGAACAGCAACGCGTCAACATCGCCCGCGGCTTCATCCGCGACGTGCCCGTCATGCTCCTCGACGAACCAACCGCCTCGCTCGATGCCGCCAACCGCGAAGTCGTCCTGTCCCTCATCACCGAGGCCAAATCCCGCGGCGCGGCGATCCTTGGCATCTTCCATGACGAAGGCGCACGCGAACGGGTGTGCGACCGGTTGGTCGACGTGAACGCCTTCTCGGGGGTGCGCGCTGTATGAGTGGGCGGTTCATCGCGGTGGTCGGCCCCTCGGGCGTCGGCAAGGATTCCGTCATGTCCGGCCTGGCAGAGACTTGCCCCGGCCTGCACATAGCGCGCCGCACGATCACCCGCGCCGCCGAACTCGGGGGCGAGGATTTTGAATCCGTCACGTCAACTGCATTCGAAAACCGGGTTCTTGCGGGCGATTTCGTGCTGCACTGGTCCGCTCACGGCCTGCACTACGGCATACCGGCCAGTGTCATCCGCGACCTTTCAGCCGGGCATGATGTGATGGCCAACCTTTCTCGTGGCGTTCTCGATCAGGCGATGACGCATCTGTCGCCACTCGTGGTCCTGTCGCTGACCGCGCGCCCCGAAACGCTGGCCATTCGCCTCAAGGCCCGTGGGCGCGAAGCGGGCAGCGATCTGGCCGGCCGCATCGCGC
>JBGSWJ010000382.1:0-8121 GCA_041752495.1 Rhodobacterales bacterium | reverse complement strand
TGATCTGGTCGAGCGCGAAGGTCGCGCGCTGGTGATCGGAGTCAACAAATGGGATCTCGTGCGCGGTGAGGCCGGGCTGCTCAAACGGCTCGAGGAAGACGCCACACGGCTGCTGCCGCAGGTGCGTGGCGTGCCGGTTGTTCCCGTGTCGGGCCTGTCGGGCGAGGGCACGCAGCGGCTTGCGCAGGCCGTGTTCCGCCAGAACGAGATCTGGGACAGCCGGGTTTCGACCGGCCGGCTCAATCGCTGGATGGAAAACGTGCTGGAGCAGCATCCGCCGCCCGCACCCGGGGGCCGGCGGATCAAGATGCGCTATGCCACGCAGGTCAAGGCGCGGCCCCCCGCCTTTGTCATCATGACGTCGTTGCCACAGGAAGTGCCGGAGAGCTATGAGCGCTATCTGGTGCATGGGCTGCGGGCGTCGTTTGACATGCCGGGGACGCCGATCCGGCTGATGCTGCGGGATCAGTCGTCAAAGAACCCGTTCAAGGACCGCAAGAAGGCGCAGCCTTCGCGGTTGAAAAAGCACCTCGATTAACAGGCTGGCCGGTCGTGCGGGGCTGGCACCCGGGGCTCTGCCCCGGAGCCCCGGGATATTTGTGACCAGAAGAAGCTGAGGATCGTTTGAGGGTTATGCTGTTGCGTTGGTCCTGACGAGGCGGCGGAGCAGGGTTGCGGCGAGGATCGCGATGCCGGTGGCGGCGAGGCCGGAGACGAGGGCATTGGTCATGCCGTTGGCCACGATGATGCCGACGAGCGCCCAGATGACCGCTGCGCCGTATTCGGGGGCGCGGGGGCGGCGGGTCTGGACAGTGAGGGCGACAAGGAGCGCACCCGCGATGGCCGTGTAGGCCCAGCCGAGGCTGCCGAAGAGGATGCCGTAGCCTGCGGCCATGCTGCCGAGGGAAACGAAGCTCGCGGCTGTCAGCCAGCCTGCGTAGAGGGCGACGGGGGTTTGCAGCCACCAACGGTCGGTTTTTGGCGACAGGAGCAGGGCCGTGATCGCGGCGGCGGCCATAGTGAAGATGACCACGGTGGCCCAGATCGCGCTGGTGTTGGCGATGGCGAGCCAGGGGGTGCCGAGGGCGAGCGACAGGGAAAGGGCCACGCGGGAGGCGGTCCAAGTGCTGTCGTCGCGGCGCTTCCAGAGGCCGAAAATCGCCGAGACGATGAGCCAGGTGTAGATCACGCCCCAGATGGAGAAGGCATAGCCTGCGGGCTGGACCGGCGGGTCGATTTGGGGAATCGGCAACTGATCGGGGCGGAAGCCCATGAAGGGTTCAGTCACAAAGGGTGCGAGGCCGAAGGTGACGGTGAAGAAGGCGGTGATGTATGCGAATGTTCTGGTCATGGTTGTGAGACGTTTGAAGGACGCAAATGGTTCACTTTGAGGTCAGGTTGACCTGACTTGACGTTGCGACAGGGCTGCGGGAGCGTGATGCAACCCTTGGAGGCAGGCGGATGAAGCGCATCGCGATCTTCTTTGACGGGACGGCGAACCGGTCGGATGCGGAATATCAGACGAATGTCGTGCTGTTGTCGCGCTGTGTCATGGCGACGGATGCCGCAGATGCCACGCAGATCGTACAGTATTATCAGGGTGTTGGAACGGGGCGGGGGTCGACTTGGGTGGCCAAGACGCTCGACCGGGCTTTGGGGGGCGCGTCGGCCTTTGGGCTGATTGATGTGGTGGAGGAGGCCTATCGGGCGCTGGCCTTTGTCTATGAGCCGGGGGACGAGTTGTATGTCTTTGGCTTTTCGCGGGGGGCGTTTACGGCGCGGGTTTTCTGCGGGCTGATCCGGTCCTGCGGGATCCCGCCCCGGCGCAACCTGCAGCGCATCCCCGAGGCGATGGCGCGGCATCTGGCGAAGGGGGATGACACGCATCCGGATCACCCGTCAAGCATCGCGTTCCGGGCCGGGTTCGCGCCGGAGACGGCGACGAGTCTGGTTGATGTGGAGGCACGGCGGGGGGAGGCGATGCTGCTGGGGGTGCGGTTTCTGGGGCTGTGGGATACCGTCAAATCCTTTGCCGTGGCGCAGGGGGCGGGGGGCGGGACGGTGCCGACGCCCCGGTTCTTTCACGATCTGGACCTGAGTTCGATGGTGGAATCGGTGCGGCACGCGATGGCCGTGGATGAGCGGCGGGCGCTTTATCCTGTTGTGCCGATTGCGAATATTGATGCGCTCAACGCCAAACGTCCGGCCGATGTGCCATTGTATCAGCAGGCATGGTTTCCGGGCGTGCACGGGTCTGTCGGCGGCGGGGGCAACCGGGTTGCGCTGTCGGGCATCACCCTGCGGTGGATGGCGATTGGCGCGGCACGGGCAGGGTTGCGGCTGAACCCCGAGGAACTGGACCGGCTGGCTTGGCAGATGGACCCTTGCGGGCCCCTGGTGAACCGGCTGGAGAGCCTAAGTCTGGTGGAGGTGATGCTGACGCTCATTCGGGCGGACCGGCACGGGCCGGACACGGCAGAGGGGCTGTCGCTGGCGGCGCTGGAGCGGTGTCTGGCGGATGAGAGATACAGGCCCGGGACCTTGCGGAAGGCGCGGCGGGCGCTGGAGGAGATGGACGTGGAAACCGTGGCGCGGATGCACCAGGCGGTGGGGTATCGGGACGGCGGGCTGACGTTTCTGCCGGGGTCGCCCTATTGGCTGCCCCGGCAGGAGGAGTGAGGCCCGTCTGGAAGGTCAGACAAGCTGGCCCTGGGGCGTGATGCGGGTCTTGCCGCGCAGGTAGGGGTGCAGTGCGGCGGGGAGGGTGACGGAGCCGTCTTCCTCTTGTCCGTTTTCGAGGACTGCGATCAGGGTGCGGCCGACGGCGAGGCCGGATCCGTTGAGCGTATGGACGAATTCGGGCTTGCCGCCTGCCGCCGGTTTGAAGCGGGCGTTCATGCGGCGGGCCTGATATTCGCCGCAGGTCGAGACGGACGAGATCTCGCGGTAGGTGTTCTGGCCGGGGAGCCAGACTTCGAGGTCATGGGTGCGGCGGGCGCCTGCGCCCATGTCGCCGGTGCAGAGGACGACTGTGCGGTAGGGCAGGGCCAAAGCCTCGAGGATGTTCTGGGCGCATTCGGTCATCCGCCTGTGTTCGGCTTCGGACTGGTCGGGGGTGGTGATGGAGACCATCTCGACCTTTTCGAACTGGTGCTGACGGAGCATGCCGGCGGTATCGCGGCCTGCCGATCCGGCCTCGGAGCGGAAGCAGTTGGTGTGGGCGACGTAGCGGCGGGGCAGGGTGGATTCGTCCACGGTATCGCCGTGGACGATGTTGGTGAGCGTCACCTCAGCCGTGGGGATGAGCCACCAGCCGTTGGTGGTCTGGTAGCTGTCCTCGCCGAACTTGGGCAGTTGGCCGGTGCCGAGCATCATTTCGGATTTGACGAGGACGGGGGTGATCGTCTCGGTCAGGCCGTGGTTTTCGACATGGGTGTCGATCATGAACTGAGCGAGCGCGCGGTGGAGGCGGGCGGTGGCCCCGTTCAGCAGGACGAAGCGGGAGCCGGAGAGTTTCGCGGCTGTTTCAAAGTCCATGCCCGCGGCGGCGGCGGGGATTTCGTAGTGTTCGAGGGGCTTGAAGGCGAAGTTGCGGGGGTTCCCGTGGCGGCGGATTTCGACGTTGTCATGTTCGTCGCGGCCGGTGGGGACATCGTCATAGGGCAGGTTGGGGATGGTGAGGAGGAGGTCACGCAGTTGCTTGTCCAGAGAAGCTCCGAACTCAGTCATTTTCGCGACGTAATCTTTCTTGTCTGCTGCAAGGAGACGAAGTCGGTCAAATGCTTCATTGTCACCCTTACCTTTTGCCGCGCCGGCTTCTTTGGCGAACCGGTTCTGATCGGCTTGGCCGGTTTCTGCGGAGTGAATTACGCGCCGACGATGCTCGTCCAATTCCAAAATCTCTTTCGAAACCGGTGCAAGTCCACGGCGGGAGAGCGCCGCGTCGAAGGCGGCGGGGTTTTCGCGGATGGCGCGGATGTCATGCATGGTGTCACCGTCTGAGGTTGGGATCAGTGGGGCGTCATATGCCTTATGGGGGGGGAAAGGTGAACCGGGAATTGTGGGGGTGGTGGGGTGAGGCGGGGGCGGTGTTTGTTGATCGGGAGAGGGGGCCAAGCAGACAGCCGGTCGCCTGTGGTGGCGGTGAGGTGGGTTGCACCCACCCTACGGTGACGGACGGAATTGAACTCCTGACCAACGATCCCATATGGGACTGACCTGCGGAAAGGCTCCCGTCAGGTCGGGGTCCTTGCGCAGTTGCCATTCCCGGGGACCGGACATACAAGAGCCGCGACTTTGCGGGGGCTCCCCGCTCACAGATCAAAGGACCGCCATGCAAGGCCTCGAATCCCTTATCCCGCTCGTCCTGATTTTCGGGATCATGTATTTCCTGCTTATCCGGCCTCAGCAGAAGAAGCTGAAAGAACATCAGGCGATGATCGCGGCGCTGCGGCGCGGGGATCAGGTCATCACGGGTGGCGGCCTGATCGGCAAGGTGACCAAAGTCAAGGACGAGGGCAACGAGGTCGAGATCGAGATTGCCACAGGCGTCAGCGTTCGCGTTGTGCGGTCCACCATCACCAGCGTGGTAAGCAAGACCGAACCCGCCAAGTCCTGACGCAGAGCAAGGCAGAGACAAGATGTATACCCCCCTGTGGCGGCGGATCGCGATCTGGCTGGTCTGCGTTGTCGGCATTGTGTTTGCTCTGCCAAACCTCTTTTACGACAGGGTCGAACAGGCCAATGACGCAAGGGCCACGATCGAAAGCGGGATGACCACGCCCGAGCTTGAGGCGCAGGCGGCGTTGTGGCCGGCGTGGCTGCCGTCGAACCTTGTCAATCTGGGTCTTGACCTGCGGGGCGGGGCGCATCTGCTGGCGCAGGTGCAGGTGGCGGATGTCTATGCCAGTCGGATGGAGGTCATGTGGCCCGAGGTGCGGGACGCGCTTGCGGCACAGCGGGACACTATCGGTTTCGTGACACGCGAGGACGGGCCGCCCGAGGAATTGCGGGTCAGGATTTCCAACGCGGACGCGGTGCCGCAGGCTTTGGAGATCGTGCGGGGGCTGGCGACGCCGGTATCCAGCCTGACTGGCGCGGGGGCGATGGATATTGATGTGCGGGCTGACAATGGCCTGATCATCGTCACGCTGAGCGAGGCCGAGAAGGCTGCGACTGATGACCGCACCTTGCGCACGGCGCTTGAGATCGTGCGGAACCGGATCGACGAGGCCGGGACGCGGGAACCGACGATCATGCGGCAGGGCGTGGACCGGATTCTGGTGCAGGTGCCGGGTGTGGGATCGGCACAAGAGGTCAAGGATCTGATCGGGACCACGGCGCAGCTGACCTTTCAGGCGGTCGTGACGCGGACGCAGGATGCCAATGCGGACCCCGGTTCGGGCAATGTGCTGGTGCCGTCGCTGAACGAAGAGGGCGTGTTCTATATCCTGGAGCGCAGCCCTGTTGTGACGGGCGAGGAACTGGTCGATGCGCAGCCGTCCTTTGACCAGAACGGGCGACCGGCGGTCAATTTCCGGTTCAATGCGCAGGGCGCGCGGGCCTTTGGCGACTATACGGCCGAGAATATCGGATCGCCCTTTGCCATCGTTCTTGACAACGAAGTGATTTCGGCACCGACGATCCAGAGCCATATTCCGGGCGGGTCGGGCATCATCACGGGCAACTTTACGGTCGAGGAATCGACGCAGCTTGCCGTGCTGTTGCGCGCCGGTGCCTTGCCTGCGGAACTGACGTTCCTTGAGGAGCGGACCATCGGGCCGGAACTGGGGCAGGACAGTATCGAGGCTGGCCAGAAGGCGGCGATCATTGCCATGGTTGCGGTCGTGGTGTTCATGATCGCGTCCTATGGTCTGTTTGGTGTTTTCGCGAGCATCACGCTGGGGATCAATATTGCGCTTATCTTTGGGGCGCTGTCGCTGCTTGGGTCGACGCTGACCTTGCCGGGGATCGCGGGGATCGTGCTGACCATCGGGATGGCGGTGGACGCCAACGTGCTGGTCTTTGAGCGTATCCGGGAGGAATTGCGGCAGTTGAAGAACCCGGCGCGCGCCATCGAGGTCGGGTATGAGCGTGCCATGTCGGCCATCGTGGACGCGAACGTGACGACGCTGATCACGTCGGCGGTGCTGTATTTCGTGGGTGCGGGGACTGTGCGCGGCTTTGCGGTCACCCTGGGGATCGGGATCATCACCTCGGTCTTTACAGCCCTGTTTGTGACACGCGCTGTCGTGACGATCTGGTTCAACTGGCGCCGTCCCAAGACCTTGGTGCTATAGGGAGCAATGACATGCGTTTGAGACTTGCACCCGAGAAGACGAATATCGACTTTTTCCGCTGGCAGTATCTGACCTTTGGCGGGTCGATGCTGTTGATGGTTCTGGCGCTGCTTGCCTGGACTTTCATGGGGTTGAATTTTGGCATCGACTTTCTGGGCGGGACGACGATCCGGACGGAATCCACGCAGGCGCTGGATGTGGGTGCCTATCGTGCGGCGCTGAGCGGGCTTAATCTGGGTGATGTTTCGATCACGCAGGTGTTTGATCCCGGTTTCGCAGCCGATCAGAATGTGGCGATGGTGCGTATTTCGGCGATCGACGGGGCCGAAGCGGTCACGCCGGAAGTTCTTCAGACGGTTCAGACGGCGCTGACGGCGATTGATCCGTCCGTTAAATTCGTGTCGGTGGAATCCGTGGGGCCCAAGGTTTCGGGAGAGCTTGTCTGGACGGCGATCATGGCCATGGTCGCGGCAACGGCCGGTATCCTGATCTACATCTGGGTGCGGTTCGAATGGCAGTTCGCGCTGGGCGCGGTGTTGGCGCTGGTGCATGACATTTTCATCACCATCGGGATTTTCGCGGTGTTCCAGATCAAGTTTGATCTGACGATCATTGCGGCGTTGCTGACCATTCTGGGCTATTCGATCAACGACACGGTGGTCGTGTTTGACCGGCTGCGGGAAAACCTGCGCAAGTACAAGACGATGCCGCTGAAGGATGTGATGAACCTGTCGGTGAACGAGACCCTGAGCCGGACATTGATGACGTCGGGAACGACGCTGATCGCGTTGGTGGCGATGCTGATCTGGGGCGGGGATGTCATCCGCGGCTTTGCCTTTGCGATTTTCGTGGGTGTGATCCTGGGCACCTATTCATCGGTCTATGTGGCCAAGAACATCGTGCTGTTCATCGGGCTGGACCGCAGCGACAAGCCCAAGAAGCCGAGCGGGAACCAGTACGCGAATATTGACGCCTGAGCCGCTGGCTTTGGCGTCGAAAGCCTGTGCGGGTCAGTTTCGCCCTGGATGGGCACGGGGGCAAAGATGCGGCTGAATGAGATTAGGTATACGGACAGCCGCCCTGTTGACGGCTATGGGCCAGGGTTCTTTCGCATCGGGGGCGAGGTTGTCGAGGGGCCCGTGACGGTTCTGCCGACGGGTGTCGCGCCCTGGGGCGGGTATGAAGATACGGCGGCGCTGGTCGCGGCCGTGGGCGTGCTGGACGTTGTGTTCGTGGGGACGGGGTCGCAGATTGTGCATATCCCGGCGGGGTTCCGTGACGCGATCGAGGCGGCGGCGATCGGGGTGGAGATCATGTCTTCGCCTGCGGCCTGCCGGACCTATAACGTGCTGTTGTCCGAAGGGCGGCGTGTGGGGCTTGCGCTGATCCCGGTCTGAGCGCGGTTTGCAGCGGGGAGGGGGATGGGATAAGCCCCGGGCATGAATGGTTTGCAGGTCAGAGATGTGGCGGTCGAGCGGGGGGGCGTGCCTGTCCTGTCGGGCGTGAGCTTTGCCGTGGAACCGGGCGCGGCGCTGATCCTGTGGGGGCCGAACGGGGTGGGCAAGACGACGCTGCTGCGGGTGCTGGCGGGGTTGCAGCCGCCTTTGGCCGGGACAGTCGGGATGCCTGCGGACAGTGCGGCCTATGCGAGCCATGCGGACGGGGTGAAGGCCACGCTGACGGTGCGGGAGAATCTGTCGTTCTGGGCGGCGGTGCACGGGAAGGCTCTGCCCGAGGAGGTGTTCGGGTGGTTCGATCTGGAGCGGTTGGCGGGCCGGATGGCCGGGGCGCTGTCGGCGGGGCAGAAGCGGCGGCTGGGGCT
>JBGSWJ010000381.1:0-2871 GCA_041752495.1 Rhodobacterales bacterium | reverse complement strand
TCGGCCAGCCCGCCCTTGCCACCCACCACGGCAATCCGCGTCCCGACTTCAGGCGCCGCCACCCCCGGCCCCTGCGCGATCACGGTCCCGCACACCTCCATCCCCATCGTGAACGGCACCGGCGGCGTGTCCTGATACTTCCCCTCGATCATCAGAAGATCGGCAAAATTCAGACCACAGGCCGCAATCCGCACCAGCACCTGACCGGGCCCCGGCACCGGATCGGAAACATCCGCAAGCTCAGGGGCCGACCCGATTCCCGTAACCTGAAACGCCAACATTGCCCCACACTCGCAATGACCTGATGACCGAATCAGCCACCACGGACCGCCCCGCATCGCCACAAGTTACGCCAATTATGCCCATCCGGTCGGGACTGTTAGTGCTTTTGACCCGGACTCCTATCCAAAAGGTCATGATGACTTGTGCAACCACTGCGTGTTTGATGTGCACACGGGCGTTCAATGCTCCGAAAGGATTCGCGGGCTAGGTTGAATGCGATCAGGGAACGACGATCGTTTCCGCCGGGGCGTTGGGGTTCCGGGTGACAAGAAGAAGGAAGGGTGAGTTATGAAGCATCCGGTGGATGTTCACGTGGGTAAGAGGATCCGGCACCGTCGCTGGATGAATGGTACGACGCAGCAGCAGCTTGCGGAAAAGGTCGGGATCAAGTTTCAACAGATCCAGAAATACGAAACGGGCATGAACCGGGTCAGCGCCTCCCGCCTCTGGGATATCGCGGCGGCCCTTGGTGTGCAGATTTCCTTCTTCTTCGAAGGGCTCGATTCGGTCGGTGCCGATGATCTCGCCTCCGCCACCGACATGCCCGGCGATATCCTGTCGGACCGCGAAGCACTGGAACTCCTCCGGTCCTACTACGCGATTCCCGAAAATCAGCGCCGCCGTCTCTTCGATCTCGCCCGCGTGCTGAGCGAGGCTGCCTGACGCAGCCCTTGACCACCAACGGATCGCCGCGCTACCGCCTGTCAAGCCCATGACCGGGCGGAGGCGCGGCTGATGCAAACCACTCTCTCGGACGATACCAAGGCCAGCCTGATCGCGGTGGCCCATGCTTTGGCAGATGCGGCCCGTCCCGAAACCCTGCGCCATTTCCGTACCGCCATCGACAGCGATGACAAGGATGCCTCCGGCCAGCGGTTCGACCCCGTCACGATTGCAGACCGCGCCAGCGAACGCGCCATGCGCGCCATCATCGCCGACCTGCGCCCCGACGACAGCATCCTCGGCGAAGAATACGGCCACCACATCGGTACCTCCGGCCTGACATGGGTGCTCGACCCCATCGACGGCACGCGCGGCTATATCTCGGGCACCCCCACATGGGGTGTTCTGATCTCGGTCGCCAACGCAGACGGCCCCCTCTTCGGCATTATCGACCAGCCCTTCATCGGCGAACGGTTTCAAGGCGGCTTTGGTCGCGCCTCTGTCACCGGCCCCACGGGCACACACAGCCTGAAAACCCGCGCCCCGCGCCCCCTCTCGCAGGCGATCATCCTCTCTACCTTCCCCGAAATCGGCACCCCCGCCGAACGGGTGGCCTTCCACGCCACCGCCGCCAAGGCCAAACTCGTCCGCTACGGCATGGATTGCTACGGCTACGCCCTCCTTGCCGCCGGTCAGGTCGATCTGGTGATCGAGGCCGGGCTTCACCCCTACGATGTCCACGCCCCCATCGCCGTCATCCACGCGGCAGGCGGTATCGTCACCGACTGGCAGGGCAACCCCGCGCACAACGGCGGCCGCGTCCTCGCCGCCGCCAATCCCAGCGTCCATGCCGAGGCGCTCGCCATCCTGAGCCTCGCCGATGCCTGAACTCCTCATCCGGGGCGCATCCCACGTCCTCACGATGGACGACGCAGGCACCGAACTGACCGGGGCCGATGTCCTCATCCGCGACGGCCAGATCGCCGAAATAGGGCAGGGCCTCCGCGCCCCCGGCGCGGAAACCGTGAGCGCCACCGGCTGCGTCCTCACCCCCGGCCTCGTCAACACCCACCACCACCTTTACCAGACGCTGACCCGCGCCGTCCCCGGCGGGCAGGACGCGCTTCTTTTCGGCTGGCTGAAAACGCTCTACCCCATCTGGTCCCGCTTCGGGCCCGACGAAATCTTCACCTCCGCCCAGATCGGCCTTGCCGAACTCGCGCTCTCGGGCTGTACCCTCACCTCCGACCACCTCTACCTCTACCCCAACGGGTCGCGGCTTGACGACACCATCGCCGCCGCATCCGAAATAGGCCTCCGCTTCCACCCCACCCGCGGCGCGATGAGCATCGGCGAATCCCAGGGCGGCCTCCCCCCCGATTCCCTTGTCGAAAACGAAGACGCGATCCTGAACGACTGCATTCGCGTCATCGACCGCTTCCACGATCCCAGACCCGGTTCCATGGTCTGCGTCGGCGTCGCCCCCTGTTCGCCCTTCTCGGTCAGCCGCGACCTCATGCGCAACGCGGCCCTTCTGGCCCGTGACAAAGGGGTCATGCTCCACACCCACCTCGCCGAAAATGACGAGGATATCGCCTATTCCCTGTCCCAATTCGGCTGCCGCCCCGGCCAATATGCCGAAGACCTCGGCTGGACCGGCGATGATGTCTGGCACGCCCATTGCGTCAAACTCGACACGCATGAAATCAGCCTCTTCGCCAACACCCGCACCGGTGTCGCCCATTGCCCCTGCTCGAACTGTCGCCTCGGGTCCGGCATTGCCCCTGTCCGCGCCATGCGCGACGCGGGCCTCAAGGTCGGCCTCGGCGTGGATGGCTCCGCCTCCAACGACGCCGGAAACCTGATCCTCGAAGCCCGCCAGGCCATGCTCCTCCAACGCGTCTCGCGGGGCGCCGACCAGATGAG
>JBGSWJ010000380.1:0-11087 GCA_041752495.1 Rhodobacterales bacterium | reverse complement strand
GCCGCCGTGAACCCGCAGCGTCGGGCGCGGGTGATGATGAAGTTTGTCGCCCTTCTGAACCGCGACATGGACAAGCTGGCCGAGGCGCTGAGCCGCGAGCATGGCAAGACGCTGCCGGATGCGGCGGGCGATGTGCAGCGGGGCCTTGAGGTGGTCGAATACTGCATCGGTGCGCCGCAGATGCTCAAGGGCGAATTCACGGACAGCGCCGGGCCGGGGATCGACATGTATTCGATGCGGCAGGCTTTGGGCGTTTGCGCCGGGATCACCCCGTTCAACTTTCCGGCCATGATCCCGATGTGGATGTTCGCGCCCGCGATCGCCTGCGGCAATGCGTTCATCCTGAAGCCGTCCGAGCGTGATCCTTCGGTCCCGCTGATGCTGGCCGAGCTGATGGAGGAGGCAGGGCTTCCCAAGGGCATTCTGCAGGTGGTCAACGGGGATAAGGTGGCCGTGGATGCGATCCTCGACCATCCGGTGATCCAGTCGATCGGGTTCGTGGGTTCCACCCCGATTGCCGAATACATCTATGGCCGGGGCTGTTCCAACGGCAAGCGCGTGCAGTGCTTTGGCGGGGCCAAGAACCATATGATCATCATGCCGGATGCCGATATGGATCTGGCGGCGGATGCGCTGATCGGGGCGGGCTATGGCGCGGCGGGCGAACGCTGCATGGCGATTTCGGTGGCTGTGCCCGTAGGCAATGATACGGCGGACCGGTTGATTGCCAAACTGATCCCGCGGATCGAAAAGCTGAAGGTCGGCCCTTACACGTCCGGCAAGGACGTGGATTACGGCCCGGTCGTGACGGCGGCAGCAAAGCAGAACATTCTTCGGCTGGTGCAGTCGGGCGTGGATCAGGGGGCCAAACTGGTCATCGACGGGCGCAACTTTGCGCTGCAGGGATACGAGGACGGGTTCTTTGTCGGCCCGCATCTTTTTGACCATGTCACACCCGATATGGACATCTACAAGAAGGAAATCTTTGGGCCGGTTCTGTCGACGGTGCGGGCGCAGTCCTATGAAGAGGCGCTCGGGCTGGCCATGAGCCACGAATACGGCAACGGCACCGCGATCTTTACCCGCGATGGCGATGCGGCGCGGGATTTTGCGAACCGCGTGAACGTGGGCATGATCGGGATCAACGTGCCGATCCCGGTGCCGCTGGCCTACCACACCTTTGGCGGCTGGAAGAAATCGGCCTTTGGCGACCTGAACCAGCACGGGCCGGATTCGTTCAAGTTCTACACCCGGACCAAGACGATTACCTCGCGCTGGCCGTCGGGGATCAAGGAAGGTGCGGCGCTGAACTTCCGTCCGATGGAATAGGCCCATGGCATGGACCGATCACGCAGCCCTTGGTGATCTGCCCGAACGGGCGCGGCGGCTGCTTGATTCGGTCCATCCTGTTGACGTCCCTGCCGGGTCGGTTCTTTTCCGTCCCGGCGAGGCGGCGCAGGGGTTTGTCGTGGTCCTGTCCGGGCGGATCGACGTGTTTCTGACCGGGCCAAACGGCCGCGAGATCCTTTTGTATTCCGTGGCTCCGGGCCAAAGCTGTATTCAGACGACCCTCGGCCTTTTGGGCGAGGAGGATTATGCCGGTGAGGCTGTGGCGGCCACGGCCTGCCATGTCGCGCTGATCCCAAAGGGAATGTTCCTGTCGTTGATGGACGATGTCCCCGGCTTTCGCGGCTTTGTGTTTACGGCCTTTGCCACCCGGATGCAGAACATGATGCATCTTCTTGAAATGGTGGCTTTTCAAAAGATCGAATGTCGTCTGGCAGGGGCGCTGCTTGAGCTTGAAGAAGACGGGTTGGTCATGGCCACGCAGGCTGTGCTTGCGGCCCGGATCGGATCGGCCCGCGAAGTGGTGTCGCGCAGGCTTGACCATTTCACGCGGCAGGGTTGGGTCGAGACGGACAGGGGACAGGTCCGGATCCGCGACCGTGCCACGCTGCAACGTCTGGCCGAAATGGACGGGACGGACTGAAGCCCTAACCTTTTTTCTGAACGCGTGACCATGTCACATACAGGCGGCGCGAAATGGTTCAGTGTTTGTGCATCAGGTCCGGATGACCAGATCACAGCACAAGGAAGCGCATCATGTTCAAGAACAACGTCGGCGGCATCGACCGTATCGTCCGCATCGTCGCAGGTCTGGCCCTGCTTGCCGCCTTCTTCTTTACGACGGGCGGTGCATGGCACTGGCTTTATCTGATCGGGATCGTGCCGCTGGCCACTGGCCTAATCGGTTCCTGCCCGATCTATACCGTGCTGGGCCTGTCGACCTGCCCGATGAAGAAGGTCTGAGACCTACATCTGCCGGACGGTGCCGCCGCTCGCCTCGCGGTAATTCGTGGTGGCGGGGGCGCCGTGGACGGTGATGACCGAGCCGTTCGCGGCAGAGGCATCGACGCGGTCGGTGCCGGTGACGGCGATATTGGAGCCGCTGGCGGCCTCGGCGGTTACGTCCTTGCAGGCCAAGTCCTGTGCATCCAGGTTTGATCCGCTGGCGGCATCAGCTGTCAGCGCGTCGCAGGTGCCCTGCATCGTGAGGTTCGATCCGGCGCGGACAAGGGTTGCGATGTTGCCACCGGCAAGGCCCGTGATGTCGAGCGTTGATCCGGACTGAAGTTCAAGATCCAGCGTGTCAAGTGCGGTGGCGGCGATGGTGGCCGTGACGCCGGAGTCGATCGAGATGCCGGCCAGATCGGGCAGCGTGACTAGGACCGAGATCTGATCGCCGGGAGCCGCGCCCGAACGGCGTTGAAGTTTCAGGGTCTGGCCGTCGAGACGGACAACCAGTTGTTCAAGGTCGGTACCCTCGGACAGGGCCGAAACGGCAAAGGCGTCGCCCACCTTCACATCAACGACAAGCCCTGCCCCGGCATCGATCCGGTCAAAGCCGGTCATGTCGTAGGTACGTTCGTCAGCCTGCGCCGTCTGGGCGGCAAGGGCCGCGAGGGTCGCAAAGAGGGCAAGGCGCATCGTGAAAACTCCTGACAAAAGGCCCGCTATTCGGCCGCGTGCTTGCGTTTGTGCAAGAGCGGTTTGAGATAGCGGCCCGTATGGCTCGCCGCGATCTCGGCGACCTCTTCCGGTGTGCCTGTAGCGACGATACAGCCGCCCCCGTCGCCGCCTTCCGGGCCTATATCGATGATATGGTCGGCGGTTTTCACCACATCAAGATTGTGTTCGATCACGATCATGGAATTGCCATGTTCGACCAGTTGATGCAGCACTTCGAGCAGTTTGCGCACATCTTCGAAATGCAGGCCTGTGGTCGGTTCATCAAGGATATAAAGCGTGCGCCCCGTCGAACGGCGGGCGAGTTCCTTGGAGAGCTTGACGCGCTGCGCTTCGCCCCCTGACAGGGTCGTGGCCTGCTGGCCGACCTTGATATAGCCAAGGCCCACCTGCACCAACGCATCCATCTTTTCGCGGATGGAGGGCACGGCCTTGAAGAAGTCCTGCGCATCCTCGACCGTCATGTCGAGCACGTCGGCGATGCTCTTGCCCTTGAACTTCACCTCGAGCGTTTCGCGGTTATACCGCGCACCTTTGCAGGTTTCGCAGGTGACATAAACGTCGGGGAGGAAGTTCATCTCGATCTTGAGCACACCATCGCCCTGACAGGCTTCGCACCGGCCACCCTTGACGTTAAAGGAAAAACGGCCGGATTTGTAGCCGCGCGCCAGGGATTCGGGCAGACCCGCAAACCAGTCGCGGATGGGGGTGAAGGCGCCGGTATAGGTCGCGGGGTTCGACCGCGGGGTGCGGCCGATGGGGCGCTGGTCGATGTCGATAACCTTGTCGAGATGCTCAAAGCCCTTGATCGTTTCGCAGGGGGCCGGGGTTTCGCGGGCGCCGTTCAGTTTCACAGCGGCGTTCTTGAACAGGGTTTCAATGGTCAGCGTGGATTTGCCCCCGCCCGAAACGCCGGTGACGCAGACGAACTTGCCCAGCGGGAAATCAACAGTCACGTCGTGGAGGTTGTTGCCCGAGGCCTTGACCACGGTCAGCATCTTGCCATTGCCCTTGCGGCGCACAGGCGGGACCGCGATTTCGCGGGTGCCCGAGAGGTATTGGCCGGTGAGAGAGGCGGGGTCGGCCATGATCTGGGCCGGTGTCCCTTCGGCGACGATGACACCGCCGTGGACCCCTGCCCCCGGGCCCATGTCGAACACATAGTCAGCCTCGCGGATCGCCTCTTCGTCGTGTTCGACGACGATGACGGTATTGCCCTGATCGCGCAGGTTTTTCAACGTGGTGAGCAGGCGGTCATTGTCGCGCTGGTGCAGGCCGATCGAGGGTTCGTCAAGGACGTAAAGGACGCCGGTGAGGCCCGAGCCGATCTGGGACGCGAGCCGGATTCGCTGGGATTCGCCGCCCGAAAGGGTGCCGGCGTTTCGCGAGAGGGTCAGGTATTCGAGGCCCACGTTGTTGAGGAAGCCCAGCCGTTCACGGATTTCCTTGAGGATCGCGCGGGCAATTTCGTTCTTCTGGTTGGTCAGATGGTCGGGGACGGTCAGGCACCAGTCATAGGCCTCTTTAATCGACATCTGGACGACATGACCGACGTGCAGGCCCGCGATCTTGACCGCCAGCGCCTCGGGCCGCAGACGGAAACCGCCGCAGGCACCGCAGGGGCGGTTGTTCTGGTATTGCTCGAATTCCTCGCGGACCCAGGCGCTATCGGTTTCCTTGTAGCGGCGTTCCATGTTGGGGATCACGCCTTCAAAGGCGCGGGTCACCTGATAGACACGGCCGCCTTCGTCATAGCGGAAGGGGATTTCGTCGGTGCCGGAGCCGCGCAGGAACACCTCCTGCACGTTTTCGGGGATGTCTTTCCAGCGGGCGCTCTTGTTGAAACCATAGTGTTTGGCAATCGCCTCAATGGTTTGCAGGAAGTAAGGGCTTTTGCCCTTGCGCCAGGGGGCGATGGCACCGTCGGCGATCTTGAGCGTCACATCGGGGACGACAAGGCGTTCGTCAAAGAAGAGTTCCGCCCCAAGGCCGTCGCAGACCGGGCAGGCGCCAAAGGGGGCGTTGAAGGAGAAAAGGCGCGGCTCGATTTCAGGAATGGTAAAGCCCGAGACCGGGCAGGCGAATTTTTCGGAAAACATGATCCGTTCGGGATCGCCTTCGGCGGGCGCGGTTTCAAGGACGGCGATGCCGTCAGCGAGGTCGAGCGCGGTGCGGAAACTGTCGGCCAGCCGGGTTTCGATGCCCGCCTTGACCACGATCCGGTCGACCACGACGTCGATGTCGTGTCGGAGTTTCTTGTCGAGCGTCGGCGGTTCGTCGAGTTCGTAGAAGGTGCCGTCGACCTTGACCCGTTGGAAGCCCTGCTTGCGCAGGTCGATGAATTCCTTGCGGTATTCGCCCTTGCGGTCGCGGATGATCGGGGCGAGGAGGTAGCCGCGCGTGCCTTCGTCCATCGCCATGACGCGGTCGACCATGTCCTGCACCTGCTGGGCCACGATGGGCAGGCCGGTGGCCGGGCTGAAGGGGGTGCCGGCGCGGGCAAAGAGGAGGCGGAGGTAGTCGTAGATTTCGGTGACGGTGCCGACAGTCGAGCGGGGGTTTTTCGACGTGGTCTTCTGTTCGATCGAGATGGCCGGGGACAGGCCCGAGATGTGGTCCACATCCGGCTTTTCCATCATGTCGAGGAACTGGCGGGCATAGGCCGATAGGCTTTCGACATAGCGGCGCTGGCCTTCGGCATAGATCGTGTCGAATGCGAGCGAGGATTTCCCCGAACCGGAGAGGCCGGTAATGACCACAAGCTCATCCCGCGGGATCTTGACGGTAATGTTCTTGAGGTTGTGTTCGCGCGCCCCGCGCACTTCGATATAGCGTTGTTCAGCCATGGTCGCCCCCGTGATCCCACTTACAGATAGAGGACGGCGGCGAAGTCTCCAATCGGAAAGTGAGAACAAAAGGTAAACAGCCGCGCGATGGGCTTAGTTTCGCCGCGGCAGCCCTTTACATTAGCTTTTTGTAATGTATTTTTGTCCCCGAAAACGCTGAAAGGGTGCCGTCATGTTCTCGATGTTCCGCAAAACCGAGCCGGGGCTTGATGCCAAGGGGGCGATTCCCCTTGTCGCGTCAGGCGAATTGACCCTGATCGACGTGCGCGAGCCGTCAGAGATCAAGGCCTCGGGAAAGGCCGCGGGGGCGATTGCGATTCCGCTGGGTATCCTGCCGCTCAAGGCAAACCCGGCCCTGCCAGACCATGACAAGCGCCTGTCGCGGGACAAGCCGATTGCGGTCTATTGCCTGTCGGGCGCGCGGTCGGCCAATGCCAAGCGGGTGCTGGAAGGGCTGGGCTATACCAATGTGTCAAACATTGGCGGGTTCGGGAACTGGCAGCAGGCCGGGGGCAAGATCGAACGGGCCTGAGCCGTCCGCCGGAAAAAAATGCTTTGCTGACAGGCTTTTCCATGTTCTGTTTCTTGCGTTGTAGCAGAAACGGACTGGATGGATGTGGCGTAAACTTGCTCTTGTGGCAGCTTTTATTGGCGGTTCGGGTGTTGTGCAGGCGCAGGAGCGGCCTGATACGATTCTGGTTCTTGATGCATCGGGGTCGATGTGGGGGCAGATCGACGGCGTGAACAAAGTCGTCATCGCCCGCGAGGTGATCGGTCAGATTGTCGCAGATTTCCCGGACGACCAGAACCTGGGCCTGACGGTCTATGGCCATCGCACACGCGGGGAATGCACCGATATCGAGACGATCGTTCCGCCGGGGCTTGATAACCGGGCGGCGATTCTGGAGGCGGTCAACACAATCAATCCGCGTGGCATGACGCCGATGACCGATGCCGTCATCGCGGCGGCGCAATCGCTGCGGTTCAGTGAACAGAAGGCGACGGTCATCCTCGTGTCGGACGGGATCGAGACCTGCAATCCCGATCCCTGTGCCGCCGCCCGTGTTCTTGAGGAAACGGGGGTGGATTTCACTGCGCATGTCGTGGGCTTTGACGTGACGGATGCCGAGGCATTGCGGCAGATGCAGTGCCTGGCCGATGAGACTGGCGGACAGTTCCTGACGGCGGCCAATGCGGACGAGCTGGCGGCGGCCCTGGAAACGGTCGCGGTGGCGGCGCAACCCGAACCGGAACCCGTACCCGGGCAGGTTAGCTTTGTGGCCGTGGTGGGCAGCGAAGCCGGGCCAGTTGTTGACGGGCCGGTTGAATGGACCATCTCGGACGGGACGGCCGATATTGCTGCGGATATCGCGGGGAATCCGCTGGACCCGGTTGACCTGATGGCGGGCGATTTCACGGTGACAGCCTATAGCGCCGTTCTGGAGACCTCGGCCAGTGCGGGATTCACCGTGCCTGGGCCGGGCGAGATGACGGTCACGGTCGTCTTTCCGGAGACGGTTCCGACCGCGACCCTCACGGCGCCCGATCAGGCGGCGCTGGGATCGACGATCGAGGTGGGCTGGGTCGGGCCTGCAGATGATCTTGACAACATCCAGATCGGGCTTCCCGGCGATACGGGCTATAGCTCTTACACCTATGTCGCGGATGGCAATCCGGTTTCGCTGGTGATGCCGGGCCAGACGGGGACGTATGAGCTGCGCTACAGGTGGCGCGAAGGGACCACGATTGCCACGCGGCCCATCGAAGTGGTTGAGGCCCCGCTGGCCCTGACCGCGCCCGAGACCGTGCCCGCGGGCAGCACCTTTGAGGTGGTCTGGAGTGGACCGGATGCGACGTATGACAATATCCAGATCGGCAAGCCCGGCGAGAGCGGTTATTTCAACTATGTCTATACGTCGAACGGGAACCCCGTCCTTCTGGCCGCCCCGAACGAGCCGGGCGTCTATGAGCTGCGCTATGTGTTCCGCGACAGCGAGACTCTGCTGACGCGGCCCATCACGGTGAGCGAGGTCGCGATCGCGCTGAAGGCAGCCGACACGGCGCCCGTTGGCGGAACGCTGCCGGTGCAATGGGCGGGTCCGGGGGCCGAGTTGGACTTTATCGGTGTGGGCCTGGTGGGGGACGATTCCTATGTCACCTATGCCTATCTGCGGGGTGAGAACCCGGTCGTGGTTGAGCTGCCCGCCCTGCCCGGCGATTACGAGCTGCGCTATCAGTCGGGCCAGGGGGAGGCGATCCTGGCGCGGAAGGCGATCACCCTCACGCCGGTCACCGTGACCCTGGCAGGCCCGAAAGAGGCTGCGGGCGGAAGCACTATCGCGGTGGAATGGACGGGCCCCGGCTATGAGGGTGATTTCATCGGGGTCGGGCTGGCATCGGAGCCGGGATACATCAGCTATGCCTACATCAACGGGCAGAACCCCGTTCAGGTGCAGGTGCCTGACACGGCTGGGGACTACGAGATCCGCTATTTCCTTGGCCGGGGCGAGACTCTGACCGCGGGCATCCCTCTGACGGTGCGCACGAAGTAGGGGTCGCCGGGCGGGGCCTTCCTAGAAGTGGAGGGCCCTGCCATAGGCGTCTAGCACGGCTTCGTGCATCATTTCCGACAGGGTCGGGTGCGGGAAGACGGTGTTCATCAGGTCTTCCTCGGTCGTCTCGAGGGTGCGGCCGACGACATAGCCCTGGATAAGTTCGGTCACTTCGGCCCCGACCATATGAGCGCCAAGGAGTTCGCCGGTCTTGGCGTCAAAGATTGTCTTGATCATGCCTTCGGGTTCGCCAAGGGCGATGGCCTTGCCGTTGCCGATGAAGGGGAAGCGGCCGACCTTGATGTCAAACCCGAGTTCCTTGGCCTTCGCCTCGGTATAGCCGACCGAGGCGACCTGCGGCTGGCAGTAGGTGCAGCCGGCGATGCTTTGCGGTTTGACGGGGTGGGGATGGCCGCCTGCGATAAGTTCGGCGACCATGACGCCTTCGTGGCTGGCCTTGTGGGCGAGCCAGGGGGCACCGGCGATGTCGCCGATGGCGAAAAGGCCGGGGATCCCGGTGCGGCAGTATTCGTCGGTGACGACATGGGTGCGGTCGATTTTCACGCCAAGCGCCTCGAGCCCGAGGTTTTCGATGTTGCCGACGATGCCGACGGCGGAGATGACGGTGTCAAAGTCCTGCGTCGTGATCTTGCCGCCCTGTTCGATATGGGCGGTGACGCCCTGCCCCGGCTTGCGGTCAAGCTGTTTGACCCCGGCTTTTTCAAGGATGGTCATGCCCTGCTTGACGAACTGCTTTTTGGCGAAGGCGCTGATCTCGGCATCCTCGACGGGGAGGATGCGGTCCATCACCTCGACCACGGTCGTTTTCGCGCCGAGCGTGTTGTAGAAGCTGGCAAATTCGATGCCGATGGCACCCGAGCCGATGACGAGCAGGTTCTTCGGCATGCGGGGCGGGACGAGCGCGTGCTTGTAGGACCAGACGAGATCGCCGTCAGCCTCGAGCCCCGGGAGGGTGCGGGCGCGGGCGCCGGTGGCCAGCACGATCGCCTTGGCGGTGAGTTCGTCGGTGCCCTTTTCCGTCTTGACGCTGACCACGTTGGCGGCGGTCAGGGTGGCGGTGCCCATCACGACTTCGATCTTGTTCTTCTTCATCAGGTGGCCGATGCCGGATGAGAGTTGCTTGGCCACGCCGCGCGAGCGTTTGACAACCGCGTCAAGATCATAGCCGATATTGTCGGCCTTGAGTCCGAATTCCTTGGCGCGGTGCATGAGGTGGAAAACCTCGGACGAGCGGAGGAGCGCCTTGGTCGGGATGCAGCCCCAGTTGAGGCAGATACCGCCCAGATGTTCGCGTTCGACGATCACGACCTTGAGGCCAAGCTGCGCGCCGCGGATCGCGGCGACATAACCACCGGGGCCGGCCCCGATCACGATCATGTCGAATTGTCTGGCGGCCATCTGTTCCTCCGGTCCGTGCAAGAAATTAGTTTGATGTTAAACTAATTCCTGCGGCCCCGCCAGAGACCTTGGGGCATGGCAGCCATCGCGGCATTGCAAGGCGCGGGTTTCAGCCGTCGGCCGCGGTGATGACGCAGTTCCGTCCCGCCTCTTTCGCGCGATAAAGCGCCTCGTCCGCGCGGCGGAGGATATCCTGCGGGAGGGTGCCGTTCGTCGGATAGGCGGCGACACCGCAAGAGATCGACACGCGGGACAGGAAGCCGTCCATGTAGCGGACCTGCATGAGAAAGACCGCTTCGCGCAGGCGTTCGGCAAGGGCGCGGGTTTCATCGAGATTGGCGGCCGGGACAAGGACGGTGAATTCCTCGCCCCCGAAACGGCAGCAGATTTCGCCGGCGGTCATGATTTCCGTGAGCTTCGCCCCGATGGCGCGCAGCACCATGTCGCCCGCGTCATGGCCGTGATTGTCGTTGAACTGTTTGAACTTGTCCGTGTCGAAGGAAATCAGGCCAAAGCAGGATTCCCGGCGTTCCGAAATCGACACCTCGCGCCGCATGGCATCCATGAAGTAGCGGCGGTTATAAAGGCCGGTCAGCGGATCGCGGATCGACTGGTCGCGGAGTTCGTCGCGCAGTTTGGCGTTGGCGATGGCGAGCGAGATATGTTCCCCGCAACGGACAGCGAATTATCCCTTGTCGGCGATGCGGGCGGAGTCGGGGGCCATGTCGTCGAACCGGATGTGAAGAAGGCCCACGGTATCGCCGTGGGCGACGATGGGGACGCAGATGTATTCGTTGACCGCGACGCCGTGGTGATGGCTGTCGACATGGTCGCAAAGAAAACACAGGCCCCCCGCCTGATATTCGTAGGACCGCCCCCGGCGGAGCGACCAGCAACTGTCAGCGGTGATGCTTTGGTGCAGGTCGCGGGTGTTCCAGTTGCACATCCCGTCCAGCACATCGCGCGAGTTGGAGTAGATGTAGAGTTCGCCTTTGCTGCCCGGCAGGAGTTTGACCATGAAGGTGCGGACGATCATGTAAAGTTCGTCCAGCGATTTGCAGGACTGCAGCCATTCGTCGAGTTGCGCCAGAAGCTTTGCCTCGTTCTGGCGGGCGCGTTCCTGGGCCAGCACCTCCATCGCGCGGGCCTCGGCCGCTTCGGCCTGATGTTTGGCGGCGGCGAGTTCGCGGGCGGCCTTACGTTCGGCGGTCACGTCGGTGAAGGTCACGACATAGCCGCCGCC
>JBGSWJ010000379.1:0-8970 GCA_041752495.1 Rhodobacterales bacterium | reverse complement strand
CAGAACAACTCCAGCTGATCCCCCGCCCGCCCCGGCACGCGGAACAGATCACAGCGCAACGGCGGCATCTCCTGCGCCAGCCCAAGTCGTGCCAGCGCCAAATCAAACCGGGCGCGAAACAGCCGGGCCCATTCCCCCTGCCCCGTCATCCGCTTGCCGATCTCCGGGTCATAATCCCGCCCGCCATGCAATTCCCGCACGCGCCCCATGATTCGTCTGGCCCGGTCCGGGAACGCCTCCTCCAGCCACTCCCGGAACAGTCCCGACACTTCACGCGGCAGGCGCAGCACGATGGAACTTGCCGCAACCGCTCTCGCGGCCTTGCCCGCCGCCAGAATCGCTTCCAACTCGTGATCGGTCAGCGCCGGCACGATCGGCGACACCATGACCCGCACCGGAATGCCCGCAGCACTCAGCCGCCGGATCGTCTCCAGCCGCCGTGCAGGTGAAGGCACGCGCGGCTCCATCGCGCGCGATACGGCAGGGTCAAGCGTCGTCACCGATATCCCCACCCGGACCAGCCCCTTCGCGGCCATCGGGGCCAGAATGTCGATATCCCGCTCAACAAGCGTCCCCTTGGTCACGATCCCTACCGGATGGTCAAAGGCCGACAGCACTTTCAGCACACCGCGCATGATCTGCCTCTCCTTCTCGACCGGCTGATAGGCGTCGGTATTCGTCCCGATGGCGATGACCTTGGGCACATATGATTTCGCCCGCAGTTCCTTCTCAAGGACGCGCGGCGCATCCGGCCGCGCCACCAGACGCGTTTCAAAATCAAGCCCCGGCGACAGACCCAGATAGGCATGGCTTGGCCGGGCAAAACAGTAGATGCAGCCGTGTTCGCAGCCCCGGTAGGGGTTGATCGACTGGTCAAACCCGATATCGGGCGAGGTGTTCCGCGTGATCACCTGCCTCGGGACTTCATCGCTCACTTCAGTCCGCAGCGGCGGCAGGCCCTCATCCTGCGCCCAGCCGTCATCGACCGCCTGAAACGTCAGCCGTTCGAACCGGTTGGTCGCATTCGTTACCGCCGCCCGCCCCTTGCGGCGTTCGGCGGAAATGGGGATCGGCACATCGCTCATCCAACAGATATAGAACAAAAAGGGAACTTTTGACCAGCCCCCCATAAACCGCTAAGGCCATCCCCAGACCGGGGTCGGTTGCGCAGCGGGCAGTGTCGGTTTCGTTCCAGACCCGTCATGCCGTTCCGGCGCAAAAGCGACGAAGCGGTTTTCGCCAAAGGAAAGGCTTTCGCATTATGGCTGACGACGACGAGATCATCCTTGCCGACCTTGATGACGACGATCTTGTCGCCCAGATGTTCGACGACCTCTACGACGGTCTCAAGGAAGAGATCGAGGACGCCGTCCACATCCTGCTCGACCGTGGCTGGGCCCCCTACCGCATTCTGACCGAGGCGCTTGTCGGCGGCATGACCATCGTCGGCAACGACTTCCGCGACGGCATCCTGTTCGTCCCCGAAGTGCTGCTAGCCGCCAACGCCATGAAAGGCGGGATGTTCATCCTCAAGCCGCTTCTGGCCGAAACCGGCGCACCCCGCGTGGGCAAAATGGTCATCGGCACCGTCAAGGGCGACATCCACGACATCGGCAAGAACCTTGTCGGCATGATGATGGAAGGTGCGGGCTTTGAAGTGGTGGACCTTGGCATCAACAACTCGGTCGAAAAGTATCTGGCCGCGCTTGAAACCGAAGGCCCCGATATCCTTGGCATGTCAGCCCTGCTGACGACCACCATGCCCTACATGAAGGTCGTGATCGACACGATGAAGGAAAAGGGTATTCGCGACGACTACATCAGCCCCGTCGGCGGAGCGCCCCTCACCGAACAATTCGGACGCGCCATCGGCGCCGACGCCTATTGCCGCGATGCGGCCGTTGCCGTCGAGACGGCTAAGACCTGGGTCGCGCGCAAGCACAACCAGCAGGCAGCCCACTGACGGTGACACTGTCCGACGACAGCCTGACGACAGAGGGGCTCGCACCATCCGGTGCGGGCCCTGTTCTTCTGATCGCCTGCGGCGCCCTTGCGCGAGAGATTCTGGCGCTGAAAGCGGCTAACAATTGGTCCCATCTGGACCTTCAGTGCCTGCCTGCGATCCTGCACAACTCACCTCAGGACATAGTTCCTGCGGTTGAGGCCGCAGTGGCCCGCCATCGGGACAGCTATGCCAGTGTCTTTGTCGTCTATGCAGATTGCGGCTCCGGCGGCCTCCTCCGGGCCGCTTGCGGTAGAATGGGTGTAAATATGGTCGAAGGCCCGCATTGCTACAGTTTTTTCGAAGGCAATGCAGCCTTTGCCATGAGGGAAGAGATGACGTCCTTCTATCTGACAGATTTCCTTGTCCGCCAGTTCGACGCCTTCGTGTGGCGCCCGCTCGGCCTCGACCGGCATCCGCAGTTGCGGGATACGTATTTTGGCAATTACGAAAAGCTGGTTTATCAGGCCCAGACCGATGATCCCGCCCTCACGGAGAAGGCGCGCAACTGCGCTGCCCGCCTTGGCCTGGCTTTCGAGCGGCGGTTCACCGGATATGGTGACCTGAGCAAGGCGCTGAAGAACCTGCGCTCAGAGTAGTTGCCGCTCTTTGTCACGCGGGTGAACGGCCTCAGAAGCTTGCCATCAATATGGAACTGTAGCCCGAGAACCAGCCTCGTTGTCATGAACAAAATGTTCGATTGGCGCACCCAGCACGATTCGAACGTGCGACCTCTGCCTTCGGAGGGCTCAGAACAGCGTCATGTTCGCCTTATGTTCATGGTTTTCGGAGCAGTTTAGCGCGTTTCGAGACGTTGAAAGACGCTCAATCTGTGCGCCCTCACAGTTTGCGTTCGAGGACCTCCAGAGCGCGATCCTGGTAGTGGGGGCTGTGGTGATAATAGACATTTCGGATTGTCTCGGCCGAGGTATCGAAATAGTCGGCTGCGTCTTCTACGGTCATGCCCTTCTGGATCGCCCATGTGATCGCAGTGTGCTTTAGCACATGCGGGGTCACCTCAACCAAACCCGCACGACTGACCGCACCCTCGAACGCATGCTTGATATCGCCGACACGCTGGCCGTCAATCTCGACAGCCCAGACCGCTCCGTTTCGCTTCCATCGACGACAATGGCCGATTAACCGCTTCGTGATCCGAACGGGCTTCCTGCGTTTCTTGGTTTCACGCTCGGCGCTTCCTTTTCGGTGAATGACGCCCTGGTCAACGTCGACCCAGCCTGATGAAGAGTTCTTCAGAAATGAGAGGTTAAGGACCGCTTCTTTTCGCGTTCCTGTGTAGACTGCAATCAGGATGAACCGCGCGAGATGCCGCCCCCGCGGGCTTCTATACGCCGCCCAGAGAAGCGCCGCGACTTCGTCTCGGGTAAGCCAACGATCCTTGCCAGATGGCTTCTCTGGCAACGTCACGGTCGAGCTCTGCAAGAGATAGCCTTCTTTGTGGCAGTAGTTTAGCGCGGCCTGGAGCACACCTAGCTCTCGTCGCACCGTAGCCGCGGCAATCTGCAAGACGGTGCCATTCTTAAGCAGCCGGGTCCTGCTTCGGGCATAACGACGGCACGTCTCGCCTTTGACTTGCGCCGCATTCATTGGCCTCAAGATCCTCAACGTCGTCACTGATACGATCGAGGTCGGAAGACAGAGCTGCGCTGGGGATGGCTGGCATGACACCTGGGCTGCCCCTTCTCGGCCGGAGCACGAGGAGCACGATGTCGTCGTTGGGCCAGCTGGCGACGCTGCCAGCCGCTCTGGCGAGTAGCGACCACTTGCAGCTCACCATTCTAATGATGTCTGTCATATAAGGATTACAGAATGTATGGGCGAACCACACCGTTTCCGCGGCGCAGTCCGCATCCTTCAATAGCCGTTTGGTCGTCAAGCCTGGTCTCAGTGACTTACGCTCTGGACCCAGTGTGATCGCCTTGTCTGTCAGAACATGGTCACGGCTAGAGGACCTCCTTTTCGGCGCTCGACTGACTCAGCGCTTCACCGAGACATGCCGGAAGGGTCGGCGCCAAGCTCCTCTGTGAGGGCATAGACTTAACATGGATCTGGAAAAAAGACCGAACGGCCGAGTGTCACCTGAAAATGGTAAGTGCAAACTTCGTCGCACGCTTGTTTCATGGGGTTTTCTGTGGCTCATCGACCGAACATTGCACATAGCCGTTACTACAAGGGGTAACGGACTTTGAACATAAACCACCCCAAAACGCACATTTTCGCGCAACTATGTTAGTTTGCGCACCAGTTTGCGCCGACCATGTTAAGGTCAGCTACTCGAATGTTCGTTCGACAGACGCCGCGCGGCGCGCATGTTTACGCCTGCAAGATCACATCGCCTCAGAGCTGACACTGGCGTGACCATCATGGCCCTCCAGCGTCACCAAGGACCTTTCGCACGCTCTGCACCATGCGCAAGGTGGGCGACTGCACCTGGTCGCCGGTGATGCTGCGCAGGGCGTCGATCCACGCCGCCTCATTTGCGGTCAGGGGGTGCTCGGCCGGCAGAGTGAACCCCTCGACGACGATGACCGCCGTCATTTCCCGAAGATCGCCCGTAGCGCCGCCCGGCTCCGGGTCGTCATGCTCGGGTCGCTGTTGCCGGAGGCGTCTCGGATCTCGTTGAGCCAGACGGCCTCGTTGCGGGTCACGATCGCACCGAAGATCTCCGCGATGGCGAGTGCGGTCGTCTCGTTGCCCTGCTGTTCGAGGGCAAGCCGGAAGAGGAGCTTGGAGTCGCAGTCAAGCGCCTTCGCCAGCGCCGCGACGCGGTCGAGAGGCAGCTTCGAGGTGCCGCTCTTGATCATCGACAGCATGTTCACGTTCTTGAAGCCGGCCTCCTCGGCGATCTGGCTCTGCTGTTTTGGTCTCAACTCAAGAACGCGCTTCTCGATGTAGTCGGCCAGTGGCGTGTTCGCGTGCGGTTTCTTCGCGGGCATGGTGTTTTTCGCTTTTCTGAAGTCTCACAGCATCTTGTGCTGCTTGATTTCTTTATAGCGATCAGATGCTTGGGAACGTCGTGGGTGTCCCTGGCGATGATGCCGAAGCAGGATGGCTCTTAAGTCACAAGATGACTAGGACGTCATGTCTCGATGCTCGGACGGTCAGCATCAGACTCACCATCGCTATCAATAGCTTCGCCAAGAATCCGATCATTCTGTGCGAGCTCACAGATATGCCACCAGTAGGGCTCGAACAAAGAGGATGTAAGTGGTTGATTTTGTTGGCGCACCCAGCACGATTCGAACGTGCGACCTCTGCCTTCGGAGGGCAGCACTCTATCCAGCTGAGCTATGGGTGCTCGCTTGCGACGTCATATAGACGGCCCGCGCGGGGCCTGCAATCCAAAACCGACCCTTCGCACTGACCCGGGTTGCCGTGGGGATCAGGCGAAAAGCTCATGGCAGAGTTCGAGGGCGTCGATGAGAATGTCGACTTCTTGGGTGGTATTGTAGAGCGCGAATGACGCGCGGCAGGTTGCGCCGACTCCCAGTTGGGCCATCAGGGGCATGGCACAATGGGTGCCTGCACGGACGGCGACGCCGCGTTTGTCGAGGACGGTTGAAATGTCATGTGCGTGAGCTGCGCCCTGGAGCGTGAAAGAGAAGATGGCGGCCTTGTCCGGGGCATTTCCCTGCACATTCAACCAATTCAGACCAGCTAACCGGGTGCGGGCATAGTCTCGCAGGGCGCGTTCGTGGGCAGCAATGTTGTCCATTCCAAGGCCCATCATGTACTCGAGTGCGACCCCCAGTCCGATCGTCTGGACGATACCCGGCGTGCCCGCCTCGAACCTCATGGGCGGGTCGTTCCACGTGACTGTATCGCGGGTGACTTCACGGATCATGTCGCCACCGCCCATGAAGGGGCGCATCTCGGCCTGACGCGCCGCCTTGACATAGATCGCGCCCGAACCCGACGGGCCATATAGCTTGTGGCCTGTGATCGCATAGAAATCGCAGCCGATATCCTGCACATCCACGGCCATGTGGACAGCACCCTGCGAGCCGTCGACAAGCACCGGGACGCCAAGCGCATGGGCTCCGGCGGTGATAGCCTTGACGTCCACGACCGTGCCCAGAACATTGGACAGATGCGTGACCGCGACAAGCTTTGTACGGGGTGTGATGGCGGCGATGACGGCCTCGGTGTCTAGATTGCCGTCGGCATCGACATCGACCCATTTCAGGACGACACCCTGACGTTCGCGCAAAAAATGCCAAGGCACGATGTTGGCGTGATGTTCCATGATCGACAGGACAATTTCGTCCCCGGCCTGCATCCGGGGCATGGCCCAGGCATAGGCCACCATGTTGATCCCCTCGGTAGTGCCCGAGTTGAAGATGATTTCGTCTTCGGACCCGGCATTGAGGAAGCGCCGCACGATGCCACGGACGGATTCATAATGTTCGGTGGCGAGGTTGGACAGGTAATGCAGGCCCCTGTGGACATTGGCATATTCATGCGAATAGGCGCGGTTGATCTCGTCGATCACGACCTGCGGTTTCTGTGATGACGCGCCGTTGTCGAGGTAAACCAGCGGTTTGCCGTTCACCTCGCGCGAGAGGATCGGGAACTGGGCGCGGATGGCGTTCACGTCATACATTCAGCGGCCCTCCCGCGGTGCCGATCAGAGTGAGGAGTACCGCCGTTCCGAGTCCGATCCCGAGGACAGCGAGGACAATGGTCAGAAGCGCCTTGCCGAGATTGTCGAACCTGTGCAGCGCGTTGACGAAATTGACCACGATCCAGATCATCAGGCCGATGCCGAGGAACATCATCAGCGTTTCGAGCGCCGGTACGACAAGCAGCACCGCGAATTCGACAAGGCGGACGAGGATCGACATGACCTCGATCCAGATCACGAGTGTCAGGGCGCCCTGAAACGTGCCTTTTCCACCGATGGATTGCCCGGTGAAATGCAGGGCAAAGACGAACATGACCAAGGCGGCGCTGAGGATCAGGGCATAGCTGAAGGGGGAAATCTCAAGCGGTGGTGGGGCATCGGGGGAAAGTTCGGGCATTGGCCCTTGGGTCATCGCCACGGCCAGAACGCTGACCACGATGACAAGGAACATGGCCTGCCAGAGGATGACGCGCGGCTGATCGAGGGCGATCAGGGCCTCGGCCGCGCGGGCGGGAGTCCGGATGGTCAGCAGGACGAGGTTGGTGATGAATGGCACGGGGGCGAAAGATTCGCTCACAATTGCAGGCCCGGCGTTGAGAGGGCTTCACGGATACTTTGGATCAGGAAGTAGAGAAAGGCTGCGATCCAGAGGCCGCCGACCAGTTGGGTGCCCGGCCCCGGTCCGTTGATCCCTTGCAGCAGACCCAGCAACAAGGCCAAGGGCGTAGCCGCCAGAAACGACCAGAAAAGCGCCAGCCTGACCACATATCCCGAAACCCGTACGCGAAAGGCACGCAGGACCAGATAGGTCAGCCAGGCTACGCCATAGAGGGCCAGCGGGGCGATCATCAGCCAAGAAACGAAAGCTGTCCCGAAGAGCTGACCCTGGTCGAGTGCCTGACGTGCAGGGTCAACTTCTGCAGCCTCGGCCGAAAGTGTCGCAAGGCGCGCCAAGAGGGGCAACTGCGCTAGAAACATCAGGAAACACGACCCCATCACAAAGGCCAGCGCGCGGTCTTCGCGCGGGCTGCCGGACAGGAGGTCATGCATCACGGCGCGGGGGCCGCGCCATGTGCGCAAAATGTCGGTGGTGACGGCCATCAGCGCCGCCGCCGGGCGAGCCAACCCTCGAGCCTGCCACGCAGGTCTTCTGCAAGGCGCGGGTCTTCGACCTCTTCCAGCGCCTCGGCGAGGAAAGCCAGAACCAGAAGGTCGGTCGCCTCGCGTTTCGGAATACCGCGCGACTGGAGGTAGAACATCGCCGTTTCGTCGATCGCGCCCGAGGTCGAGCCGTGCGAGCAGGCGACATCGTCGGCGTAAATCTCAAGCTCGGGCTTGGCGAGGAACTGGCTGTCGTCGTCAAGGAGCAGCGACTGGCTGATCTGGTAGCCGTCGGTCTTTTGCGCGCCGGGTTTGACAAGGATCTTGCCCTGAAAGACGCCGGTCGCGCCGTTGCGCAGGACTTTCTTGAACACCTGACGGCTTTCGCAACCGACCGCATCATGGGTGATGAAGACCGTGTCGTCGTGCAGGAAATCCTTGCCATCGCCCACGGCGGCACCGGCCACATGGGCCGAGGCATCGTCGCCGGTCAGTTCAATCACACATTCGTTGCGGGTGAGGACACCGTTGGCCGTCAGGGTGAAGGATTTGAACCGGCTTTGCTGGCCAAGGCGGGCAAAGGTATGGGTCACGGCGCGGCGCTGATGATCGCGGCCCTGAATGCGGACGTGGTGGAAGGCGGCGCCATCGGCCACATCGACCTCGAGCAGTTTCGAGAAGCGAGCGGCGGCGGGGCCGTTTTCCAGAAGGGTCATTTCCGCGCCAGCTTCGACCCGGACGAGGTTGTGGAGCATCGCGTCCGAGGTCTCGGATTTGTGCAGGTAGATGAGGTTGACCGGTTTTTCGACTTTGGTCACCGCCCGGATCACGACGCCATCGTCGGCGAACGCGGTGTTGAGCGCCGCAAGGGAACGTTCGACTGGCTTTTGCGCCCGAGCTTCAAGGACGCCGAAAAGATCGCGGGCCCAGTGGATGTCCTTGGACGTCGCGTCGGACAGGCGTTCGATTTCGATACCCGTGCCGGTGAGCGGATCAGACTGGGCGGCATCAAAGACGCCGTCGACAAAGACGATGCGGATGCGGTCCACGGCCCCGAACACCGGTGCTTCGTCATCGGTGAGGAGTGCCGCAGACAGAGCCTCGACCGTGACCAGAGCGGCGGGATCGGTGTAGCGCCAGTATTCATCGCGCCGTGTGGGCAGGCCCATGGCGGAGACGCGGGCCAAAGCGGCCTTGCGCGCCTCGACCGCCCAGGCGGCCC
>JBGSWJ010000378.1:0-3299 GCA_041752495.1 Rhodobacterales bacterium | reverse complement strand
CCGGTCCGGCGGGGCGGCGGCGCTGCGGGTGCAGGTGGCGCGGAAATGGCCGGTGGCCGAAGGGGTGATGGCTTTTGAATTGCGGCCGCTGGCAGGTGTCCTGCCTACAAGCCAGCCGGGGGCGCATGTCGATGTGACGCTGCCCAACGGGCTGGTGCGGCAGTATTCGTTGGTCAACGCGCCGGGGGAAACGGCGCATTGGGTGATCGGGGTCAAGCGGGAGATGCCTTCGGGCGGGGGATCGGCCTGTCTGCATGACACGGTGCGAGAGGGCGATGTTCTGGCGGTTTCGGCCCCGCGCAACAACTTTCCGCTGCGGCAGGATGCAGTGATGACGACCTTTATCGCGGGGGGCATCGGGCTGACGCCATTGCTGGCGATGGCGCAGACGCTGCATCACCGGGGCCTGCCATTTGCGCTGCATGCCTTTGCGGCAAGCCCAGCGCATCTGGCCTTTGCCGACCGCATAGCCGCACTGGGGCCGGCCGCGCAGACCCATTTCGGCCTGACGCCCGAAGGGACGGCGGCAGAGTTGCGCGGCCTGCTGGCGGGCTATGGGCCGGGGCGGCATGTCTATATCTGCGGGCCGGGGCCGATGCTGGAAGTGGCGCGGACGATCGCGGCGGAACAGGGCTGGCCCGAAGAGGCGGTGCATTTCGAGTATTTCAAGAACACGACGCCGCTTGATATGTCATCGGGTTTTGAAATCTCGCTTGCGCGGTCGGCGCTGACGCTGACGGTGCCGCCGGGCCGGTCGATCCTGGAGGTGCTGCGCGACAACGGGGTCGAGGTGCCGTCGTCCTGCGGTCAGGGGGCCTGTGGCACCTGTGCGGTGGCGATGCTTGAGGGGGAGGCGCTGCATCAGGATGTGTATCTGCATGAGAGCGACCGGAGGGCCAACCGGACGATCATGACCTGCGTGTCACGGGCGGTGTCGCCGCGTCTGGTGCTGGATATCTGAGGGCAAGATGATCCGTCTTTACGACTATGAACTGTCGGGTAACTGCTACAAGGTGCGGCTTTTGTGCGGGTTTCTGGGGCTGGAGTATGTGTCGGTCCCGGTCGAGTTTCATCCGGGGCGGGCGCATAAGAGGGCGTATTTCCTGCGGATCAACCCGCTGGGCCAGTTGCCGGTGATCGAGGAGGACGGGTTTGTGCTGCGCGATGCGCAGGCGATCCTGACCTATATCGCCGCAGCCCATGACCCGGGGCGGACCTGGTATCCTGTCGCGGATGCCCGGCTTGTGGGAGAGATCGGGCAGTGGCTGGCCTTTGCCGACAGCATCACGGCGACGGCTTCGGCGGCGCGGCTACATGATGCGTTCTTCTATGACCTTGACGTTGACGCGGCGCGGGCGGGGGCGCATCGCCTGTTCCGCATCCTTGACGCGCATCTTTGGTTTGCCGAGCAGGAGGGCCGGGTCTGGCTGTGTTCCGCCCCGCATCCGACCATCGCGGATATCGCCTGTTTTCCCTATGTCATCCTGTCCGAGGAAGGCGGGATTTACCTTGAGGACTATCCCGCGATCCGGCGGTGGTGCGACAGGGTCAAGCGGATCCCGGGGTTTGTCACGATGCCGGGCGTTTTTCCGGCGGGGCCAGGACTGAGGGCTGGCTGAAGGCTGGCGCGGCCGGTTTCAGTCGAGCGCCCGGGCGATGAGGCGGGCCAGGCGGGCTTCGCCTGCGCGGTAGGTGGCGATGTCTTTGGCCGTGACCTTCAGCCCCTTCAGCGCGGCCATCACGGTATCGGCGAGTTCGGCAGGGGTCCCGAGTTGTGCGGGCAGATCCTGACCGGTGAACCAGCGGGACAGGACGGCGGCAAGGCGGGCTTCGCCTGTGGCCGAGAGGTCTCCCGCAGCGGTCAGCCCCGCTTCGAGCAGTTCGGCGCCGTGGGGCGTGGTCAGGACGGTTTCCATCAGCATGCCGTCCTTGGCGATGAAAGCGGCCATGAGAGCCTGTTCGACGGTCTGGCCGGGACGCGCGAGAGCGGTGGTCATGTCGGACTCGGCCTGATCAAAGTAATGCTGGACGAGACGGACGAAGATATCTTCCTTGCTGCGGTAGTGCAGGTAGAGGGCGGTGCGCGACAGGCCGGCGCCGCGCGCGATATCGTCCATCGAGGTGCGGCGAAAACCGTAGGTCGCGAAAGCCTTGTAGGCGGCGGTCAGGATGGCGTCCTGCCGTTCGTTCAATCCCTGCATCGTCGTGGTGGACTGGGTCATGCGGACCAGATGACAAGCTTTGTCTGAAATGTCAATTGACGGAATGACATTTTGCACCCATAGTGTCATGGTGTTTCTGGATTCTGAGGGGAGGCGCCGGATGGCTACGACTTTGACGGTGAACGGCGAAAGCCGGACCATTGACATGCCGGAGGAGACCCCCCTGCTGTGGGCGATCCGGGAAGGGTTGAACCTGACCGGGACGAAATATGGCTGTGGCGTTGCGGCCTGCGGGGCCTGCACGGTGCATCTGGACGGGACGGCGGTCCGGTCTTGCCAGATTGCGCTGGGCGATGTGGCGGGCGCGTCGGTTGTCACGATCGAGGGGCTGGGCACGCCGGATGCGCTGCATGCGGTGCAGGCGGCCTGGCTTGAAGCGCAGGTGGCGCAATGCGGCTACTGCCAGTCAGGCCAGATCATGCAGGCGGCGTCGCTTCTGGCGGAAAATCCGGCGCCCACGGATGCGGATATAGATGCGGCGATGTCAGGCAATCTGTGCCGCTGTGGCACCTATCCGCGTATCCGCGCCGCCGTCCATGACGCGGCCCGCCGTCTGCAGGAGGCCTGAGCCATGTCCCGTATCGGAACGATTGCGCGGCGCGGGTTTCTATTGGGGTCGGTCGCGGTGGCGGGCGGGGTGGCCTTTGGCTGGTGGCGCTATGCGACACCCTATCCCAATCCGCTGACCCCGGGGCTGGCCGAGGGGGAGGTGACGCTGAACCCCTATGTGATTGTCGATGCCGCGGGTGTGACCATCGTCGCGCCGCGGGCAGAGATGGGTCAGGGCGTGCAGACAACCTTGGCCGCCTTGGTGGCCGAGGAGATGGACCTGACGCTGGATCAGGTGCGGGTCATCCATGGGCCGGCATCGGAGGCGTATTACAATGCGGCGGGGCTGGCCGAGGGGCTTCCCTTCATGCCGACGGACCGGGGCTGGCTGGCGGAAACCGCGCGGTCGGCGACCGAGATACCGGCCAAGTTCCTGGGGTTGCAGATGACGGGCGGGTCGTCATCGGTTCCGGATGCGTTTGAAAAGATGCGGCTGGCCGGGGCGGCGGCGCGGGCGGCGCTGGTGAC
>JBGSWJ010000377.1:0-2992 GCA_041752495.1 Rhodobacterales bacterium | reverse complement strand
GCCCCGGCCGAGGATGACGGTGCGCGCGAGATTGCGCGGCGGGCGCGGGGGACGCCCCGGATTGCGGGGCGGCTGTTGCGGCGGGTAGCGGATTTCGCGCTAGTCGAAGGCAACGGCAAGGTGACACAAGCGATTGCCGACAGGGCGCTGACGCGGTTGGGGGTGGATCATCTGGGGCTTGACGGGGCGGACCGGCGGTATCTGTCGCTGATCGCGGAAAGCTATCAGGGCGGTCCGGTGGGGATCGAGACGCTGAGTGCCGCGCTGTCGGAAAGCCGGGATGCGCTGGAGGAGGTGATCGAGCCCTATCTGCTGCAGAAGGGTCTGATCCAGAGGACGCCGCGCGGGCGGATGCTGACGCAATCCGCCTTTCACCACATCGGGATCGCGCCGCCGAAGGGGCAGGCCGATCTGTTCGGGTAGCGGCATGACACTGACCCCCGACGCCATCGTCCGGCTGTTTACCCGCGCCGATGGCACATTCCTGTTTGCCCGCTGGGGCCGGCCGATCGTGCCGGTGGTCTTTGGCGTGGAGGAAGAAGTCCTGCCGCTGATCAAGGGGGCGTTCGAGGCGGTCGTGACGCTGGCACGGCACCGGATGGAGGAGCTTGACCCCGAACTGGGGGCGAACCTGATGATGTTCTTCTGCCGGGACTGGGACGAGTTGCGCGAGGTGCCGAACCTTGGGCGGCTGGTGCCTGATCTTGGTCCGCTGGTCGACCGGCTGGTCGCGGCAGAGGCGAACCAGTACCGGATCTTCCGCTTTGACGGGGACGGCGCGATCCGGGCCTGTTTCGTCTTTATCCGGATGGATGGCCATATGGTGGCAGTTCCGGCCGAGACTCTGGCGCTGAGTCAGGCGGTGCAGACGATTCTGCTCTGGTCGGATATGGCGTTTCAGGAATCGTCCGCGCTGGCGGTGCTGGAAGACGGGCGGACCATCCTCAAGCCCGAGATCGGCGGGCTGATTCATGCGGCCTATGATCCGGTCCTGCCCCCGGTCAGCACCGATCCCGCGCTGGCGCTGCGGATCGCGGCAAGGGTGGAGCGGCGGCAATGAGCCACAGCTTTGCGGTCCGGGTCTATTACGAAGACACCGATCTGGCCGGGATCGTCTATTATGCCAACTATCTGAAATTCATCGAACGGGCGCGGACGGAATGGGTGCGGGGCCTTGGGATTGACCAGACCCGGCTTTTGGCCGAGCAGCGGATCGTCTTTGCGGTCAGGCGGGTCGAGGCGGATTATCTGCGCCCCGCGCGGTTTGACGATCAGCTGACGGTTGTCACGACGCTGGATGCGATGACGGGTGCGCGGCTGATCCTGAAACAGGATGTCCGGCGCGGGGAAGAGCTGCTTTTCCGGTCTCTGGTCACGCTTGTCGCGCTTTCCGGCGGGGGCGGGCCCGCGCGTTTGCCAGCAGAACTCCGCCGACAGTTGGAGTCACAGCTGGACGAAAAGTGATCCTGTTCCCCGCGATGTGTTGGATTTCCCTGACTGCTTAGGCTAAAGGCAAGCTTAAGTGAGCCCCTAGACGGCCACATGGCGTGTAAAGAGCAGGCAGATGGAAGCAGCACACGACTACACGATGTGGGCGTTGTTCGCCCGCGCGACGTTCATCGTCAAACTTGTCATGATCGGGATGATCGTGGCCTCGGTCTGGTCCTGGGGCATCATCATCGACAAGCTGATCCAGTACCGCCGCGCGCGGGCCGAGGCGGCGGTGTTTGACCGGGCCTTCTGGTCAGGCGAGCCTTTGGACGGGTTGTTTGACGCGATCGGGACACAGCCCAAGGGGCAGAGTCAGAAGATATTCGTGGCAGGGATGCTGGAATGGCGGCGCAGTCACCGGCAGGATGGCGGGCTGATCGCAGGGGCACAGTCGCGGATCGACAGGTCGATGGATGTGGCCATCAACAAGGAGGCCGAGACGCTGCAGCGGGGGTTGCCGGTGCTGGCAACCGTCGGGTCGACGGCGCCTTTCGTTGGGCTGTTCGGGACGGTCTGGGGCATCATGAATGCCTTTATCGAGATCGCAGAGGCGCAGAACACATCGCTGGCCGTCGTGGCCCCGGGGATTGCCGAGGCGCTTCTGGCGACGGGCCTTGGCCTTTTGGCGGCCATCCCGGCGGTTATCTTTTACAACAAGCTGTCGGCGGATGCGAACCGCATCGTGGGCGGCTACGAGGCCTTTGCCGATGAATTCGCGACGATCCTGTCGCGCCAACTGGACAGCTAGGCGATGGGTGCCGGGGTCATGAAATCGGACGACGGGGGCGGCGGGCGCCGTCGTCGCCGTCGCGGCCGGTCACGGCCGATGTCGGAAATCAACGTCACGCCGTTTGTCGACGTGATGCTGGTGCTGCTGATCATCTTCATGGTCGCAGCCCCGCTGATGACGGTGGGTGTGCCTGTCGAACTGCCCAAGACCGCCGCCAACGCCCTACCGGCCGAGGATGAGGAGGAACCCCTGACCGTGACGATCACGGCAGAGGGGACCATCATGATCCAGACGACGGAAGTGGCCCCTGCGGACCTGATCCCCCGGTTGCAGGCCATCGCGGCCGAACGGACAAGCGACCGCATCTTCCTGCGCGCGGACGGATCGAACGCGTGGAATCAGGTGGCCGAAGTCATGGGGGCGCTGAACGCGGGCGGGTTTTCCAACATCGGTCTGGTGACGGACATCGGCGGCCCGGATTTCGGCGCGGCCACCCCTGTCCCTGCAACGGACGGGTAGGGGCCGACAGGCCGTGGCCGCGCGCTTTTCATTCGGCACCTATGTTTCAGCGGGCGGGCATTTTGGCCTGATCGTCTGGCTGCTTGCCGGCTGGGGGTTAAGTCACGAGCCGTTGCCCTTTGAAGTGACCGAAGTATCGGTCGTGTCGGGCGAGGAATATGCCGCCATCGTCGCGGCCACGACGCCGGATGCGGCGACCGAGCTTGACCCGGCCCCTGTCGCGCCGCCAGTGGACGAGACGCCGCCCACGCC
>JBGSWJ010000376.1:0-9994 GCA_041752495.1 Rhodobacterales bacterium | reverse complement strand
CGGCGGTCAGGCAGGCGTCGAACTGGGGCACAGAGCGGCTGGAACGGGCGCTGGTGACATTGATCGACACGGACCTGCAGTTACGATCAGCGAGCACGGCGCCGCAGCAGGCGCTGGTCGAGCGGGCGCTGATCAAGCTGGCGATGATGGCGCGGCGCTGAACCACGGGGAAATACCCTCAGGACCGGCGCGATCAAAGTCGATGATCTGAAAATGAAAAAGGCGGACCGTGTTGGTCCGCCTTTCTACACATGTCCTGATCCTGCGATCAGAGCATGAAGCTCTGATTACGATTCGTCCGAAGAGTCGGTCGAAACGGCCAGGCCGATCAGCAGCGCCAGAGCGGCGAGCGGGAGGATGATGCCCCAGGAAGAGCGCTGAACTTCGGGCTCAACGACGACGACGGGGGCTTCCACGACTTCCGCAGCGAAACCGCCGGCGATGGCGGAGCCAGCGACGGTGGTTGCCAGGGCAGCAGCGATGAGGGTCTTGGTGATGCGCATGTCTCTACTCCAGTTGATAACAAAGCGTTGTAGTGGCGATAGCTTATTTGATTCCTTAACTCAAGCCGGTTGTCGAATCCTCCGAACAAATCCCGATGAATCAAACCCTGTTACTGCGCAAATATGCAACAGTTGGGGACACGTATTGACGTGACGCGATGATAGTCCCGGACGCATCCAACCAGTAAATGTTGTCGAAAATAAGGGTCTCGCCCCGGCAGTTTTCGTTGAAGCGGCGACCCGTCGCCTCGCGGACGCCCAGATTGATGGTTTCAGTCCCTGCAGCGACCACCGTGCAAGAGAACGTCATCCGTTCGATCTGGTTCAAACTGTCGAGTTTCTCGATGATCCGGGATGACGTCCCGCCACCGGCGCGGAGGGCCTGCCCAAGCCCGGACGAGGCGGCGGCCATGATGTCTTCTCCGACAAGACCGCGGGTGGCGACGAGGATGCCGTTTTCAAATGTTGCAGTGAAACCGGACTGGCTGATCCATGTCTTGCTGGGTCCGTTGTCGGCGAGAAGCCGGGCGAGTTCGGCGATACCGAGCGCGTTGATCGTAAAGAGCTGGAAGTTTTCGGGATTCGCCTGAACCGCTTCGGCAGAAAAGCCGACTGTGTTCGGCGCGGGGCCGGTCTCCACCGGCGCAGAGCCGGTGCCCTGAAAGAGAGTACCCGCATACATGGCCGCGCCAAGGGCGCGCTCTCCGGTGTCTTCACCGCAGCCGGCAAGGGCAGTCATGGCCGCGCAGGCCGTCAAGAAGGTCAGGCGGGTCAATGTCATCTCCAGAACCGTCCCCAGGCATCGGTCAGCTCGCCCAGATGCGCTTCGCGGACAACGTCGTAGAGGCGACCGTCGACATAGAGCTGCGCGCCGCCATCGCGGTTCAGCGACTGGATGGTCGTGCCCACGGTGCGCCGGTTGGGTTGCCCGAAGATGAAATCAATCGGGATTTCGAGGATGATTCCCTTGTCAAAGGAGCCTTCGCCGTATTGTTCGAAGGGAACATCGGTCAGCGTGAAATAGGCGCCGACCTGCCAGCCATTGTCGAATTCGCGGTTGAGCGAGAAGGTGGCGCCCCAGTCACCGGCGAGATAGCGGCCCACATCAACCTGCGCCACGAAGTCGTTTTCGAAGGCGTAGTAGACCGAGCCGTGGCCCATGGCGACCTGATAGTCCTGAAAGCCGAATCGCTGATTGAAATCGCGCTGCGCGACATAGTTCAGTTCGGCGCTGACGGCCCAGCGGGCATCAAAGGGCTGGTAGAGGACTTCGGTCGAGATCCCGCCAAACATTTCCTCGAGATACCCAACGGTCACGCGGCTATAGACGTTCGGCGCGAGCCGTCCGTAGTAGGCTGCTGTGAGGTAGTTGATGGCGGGCCTGCCCTGTTCCGTATAGATGGCCGAGTTCCGGCGCACGACGGGAAGATCAGGGTCATAGAGGATCTCGCCCGATTCGATGTGGGTGTAGATCGGCTGGCGCAAGGACCCGGCGAGGATGACGTTGGGCTGAATCCGGTAGCTGGCCGAGGCTTCGACCCCGATGGCGAGTTGCAGGGGTTCGGTGCCGCTGAACAGGATCAGCTGAAAATAGGGGGCGATGCCCCAGGTGAAGTCGTCGCGGATCGGATCGACGGCGATCATCCCCACTTCGGTTCCCGCAGGGCCCATTTCGGCCCGTGCAAGGATCTCGGCGCTGCCGCCGACTTCGTTTTCCAGTTCTTCAAGATCAGTACGGTTGAACGAGACGGAGGCCATCGGGATGCCAAGCTGCATCGGCTCGAGGGTGATCGTATCGATCGAGGGGGGGAGCTCGGCTGTAAGGACGCGCGAGGCGCGGCCAAGGCCCTGCGCTTCTGTGCGGAAGCGGAGGTTGGTGTAGCGGACGCGGGCTGTCGAGCCGCTGATGTCGATGGAGTTGAGTTCGAGCCCTTCGGCCTGCATGGATTCGCGGACACGCGCGGCGATGTCATTTTCAGAAAGGGGCTGGCTGGCCCAGCTTTGGGCGGCGGCCGTGTTTCCGGTGCGGACAACGACGGGGGGCGGGGGCGAATCGAGGCCGCCGGGGAAGATGGCGAGGCGGGGGTTGATCAGGACCGAACCGCTGATCGCAAAGGTCGAGCCGTAGAGGTAGGAGACACCGAGCTGAAAGTTGTCGACCGGCCGGTACGCGAGACCGAAGTTGAAGGGAATGCGCCGGTCAAGCTGATCCGATCCATCGAGGTTCTTGTAACCATCGTCCGAGGAGTATTCGGCCTTGAACATGAGCTTTTCACTGGCGGCCCATTCAACACCGCCGAAGAGCGCCATATCCCCACGGAAGTAGCTTTGGTAAGCAGGCAGACCGCCGGTTTCGCCCAGGATGTAGACGGGCGGGCGTTCGGGAAAGACGGGATTGGTGAAGCCATTATAGCTTCCCAGTCGGCCCCAGCCGAGGCCGCCGGTGACACGGATGGAATCGGACAGGGTTTTGGTCGCGACGATGTATTCGGCGGAATAGAGGCCGGTGCCAAGGAAATCCTGAAGGCCGATCGCGATTGCGGGCATCCATTTGGATTCATCGTTGAACCGGTAGCGCAGGTCAAAGCTGCGGTCGTAGTATTTGGTCGTGCCGTCGTTGGCATAGTCGTCAACGCCCGTATAGCGGAACGAACCGGACAGGTTTGGCGTGATCTGGAAGGTGAAGGTATTGCGAAGTTGCCCCGGGAAATAGCCGATGGTGCCTGCGATTTCGGCGTCGGCCGCGCTCATCGCGGAAGGCATTTCGATCAGGCCGGGCGTACCATACAGGGTGTAGGTCACCCCCCGATCCTGAGCCAGCGCAGGAACTGCGGCCGTCAATGCCGCCACGCTGACCAAGGCATAGCGGCGCGATCTTCCAATGGCCATTGCGGCAGAAACTCCAAACATCGTCCTACCTTCCTAACCGGAACAGCGGCCCGAATGAAAGCGGCTTGGCGACAGTTTGGGCGGATTTGGCGGAAAGTGGCATGGCGGCCAACAATGGCCGGGCCATTCAGGACATTCGTCTTGTTGCGGTCATCCCTTGCGCTGCGCCCGGGCCGGGCTCAGCCGGCGGCAAGGGGAAGAAAGAAAGGCCTAATCTGCGGTTGCAACCCGGAGGAGACCCGGCAGGTCTGACACGATGACCCTGCGATATCCGAGTTCGATCAGACCCTGTGCGGCGAATTCACGAAGCGCTTCGGCCAGAGCAGCGCGGGAAATACCGGCAAAGTCGGCGAGCTGTTCCTGGCTGATATCGACTTCGACCTTGTCTGCCGGGGTTGGCTGCGTATCGCCGCCTGCCATGCGAAACAGGATGGACGCGATCTTGCGGCGGGATATGGGGATGCGCAGGTCGCCGTTCTGACGGAGCAGGACCATAACGTGATCAAGCGTCAAAAGACCGATCCAGCGCCAAGCCTGCGGGTCGTTGGCCGCGATTTCAAGAAAGGCGCTGCGCGTGATCCGGAGTAGCGTCGAGGGCCGCGCTGTGCGGAGACCGATGACACGGTTGCCGCCGGTGATGACCGAAGCCTCGCCGATCCAGAAGCCGGGGCGGGCGTAGTGGACGACCGAGGGCAAGTCAGCGGGACCGGGAAAATCGACAAAGAGAGCGCCGTCGACAAGGCCCCAGAGGCCGCCGGGTTCATCACCGAAATGGTAGAGGTCGAGGCTGCGGTCATAGATGCGCAGGACGGCGCGGGACAACATCGCATCCCGGAATGCAGGTGATGTTGCGGCCAGCCAGCCGTTCTGCCCCAGAAACCGGGCGGCTTCTTCCAGATCAAACATGCGGGGCACCGGGGGCCATTGGTGAACCCCTGAAAATAATCAACGAAAACATCCAATACTGGACAGTGCATGACGCGGGCGTCGTGCAAAGTTGACGCGTGGCGAGTCGTTCCAACTGGCATCAACCTTTCGTTGGGTCCTGTTGTCGGTTTTGTGTATTGCTAGGGTGAGGATGCGATCCGGGCAAGAGGCCGTGTTCTGGCTATCTGTTTGTCCGGTTTTGGTATTTCAAGGAACCTTCGGCGACTGAAGGCTTGCCACTTGGACGATTGAGAAAATTGGGACAACTCGGAGGAGCCACATGACCAGACTACCGTCGCGGGTGCGTCGCGCCGTGACAGCAACGGCCATCATGGCCGGAATGCTGGGCGTTGCGACCGTTACTGCCGTTCAGGCGCAGGACGCAGCCAAGCCGAATATCGTCGTCATCTGGGGTGACGATATCGGCCAATTCAACGTCAGCGCCTACAACATGGGCATGATGGGGTATCATACACCCAACATTGACAGCATTGCGGAATCCGGCGCGATCTTTACCGACTGGTATGGCGAGCAGTCCTGCACCGCAGGCCGTGCCGCATTCATCACCGGGCAGATGCCGGTTCGCACCGGCCTGACCAAGGTCGGCCTTCCGGGTGCGCCCGAAGGCATGCCGGCCGAGGATCCGACGTTGGCCACCCTTCTGGGTGAAATGGGCTACATGACCGCGCAGATGGGCAAGAACCATCTGGGGGACAGGAACGAACATTTCCCGACGGTCCACGGCTTTGACGAGTTCTTTGGCAACCTTTATCACCTGAATGCTGAAGAAGAGCCCGAACATCCCGACTATCCGCAGAGTGCCGCGTTCCGCGAACAGTTCGGCCCGCGCGGTGTGTTCGACTGCGTGGCGACCGATGCCGATACGCAGGCACCTGATCCCCGCTTTGGTGCGTGGGGCAACCAGAACTGCACCGATACCGGGCCGCTGACACGCGAGCGCATGGAAACCATCGACCGAGAAGTGCTTGCCAAGTCGATCGACTTCATGGGTCGCGCCGTCGCGGCCGACAAGCCGTTCTTCCTGTGGCACAATTCGACCCGGATGCACATCTTTACGCATCTGGCCCCCGAGTCTGTTGGCGTGACGGGACAGGGCATCTATGCCGACGGCATGGCGGAACATGACGGTCAGGTTGGCGAGCTTCTGGCCGAAATCGACCGTCTGGGCATCCGCGACAACACGATCATCATCTACTCGACCGACAACGGTGCCGAAGTCTTTACCTGGCCCGATGGCGGCACGACGATGTTCCGCGGCGAAAAGAACACCCAGTTCGAAGGCGGCTACCGCGTGCCGATGATGATCAGCTGGCCCGGCGTGATCGAGCCGGATACCGTGATCAACGAAATCGGCAGCCACATGGACATGTTCTCGACGCTGCTTGCCGCAGCGGGGGACACGACCTCGCAGGAGCAGCTTCTGTCCGGCCTGACGATTGGCGATACGACCTTCAAGTCGCATATCGACGGCTACAACCTGCTTCCGGCTCTGACGGAAGGCGCCGAATGGCCGCGTGAGTCGTTCATCTACTGGACCGATGGTGCCGAAGTGGCCGCCTTGCGCTATGGCGACTGGAAAGCCACGTTCCTGATCCAGCGGGCCGAAGGGCTTCACGTCTGGCTCGAACCCTTTGTCGAACTGCGGACGCCGATCCTGACGAACCTGCGGATGGACCCGTTCGAACTGGCAAGCGAGCATGGCATGGATTATGAACGTTGGTTCCTTGAGCACATGTTCATGATTGCACCGGCTGCTGCCTATGTCGGGCAGGCGCTCCAGTCCTTTGCCGAATTCCCGCCACGGCAGGAACCGGGAACGTTCAACCTGTCTGCAGTGATGGACAGCATCATGAGCGGCGTTCAGCGCTGATGTGACAAGGGGCCCGGCTGGATCATCCCGGTCGGGCCCGACACTCCGTAGGGTGGCCTGCGAGACCAATGCCGCTCAAGACTCCATATGGACCCAATTTCTTTGAGTGCGGTTCGGGCGATGATCAAATTCCTTCGTCAAGAGTCGAGCCTGGCCGCGCTGACCATGGCAATCATGGTTGAGTTGGTTGGGTCGCTTTGGGGTTACTTGCGCCGCAAAGCCCCTTTTGGCCTTGAGCCAGGAAACCTGATGCAGGTCGGGGCCACCTGATCAAACCGAACCTGCCACCAAGAGCAGCAACGCCGACCTGAAAGGCCGACAGCCTGACTGACAAGATGATCGGCCTGAAAAAGAACGAACGAACCTATGGTTGTGTTGTTCGAATCGGCACGTCCCGGCTCGCTTGGGACCAACAAACTGAAAGTCTACAGACCAGGAGGAACAGATGACCGATGATACCAGGACGGAAAATGACGAACCGTCATTTCCGCAGATCAATGCCAGCCGCCGCGCGTTTCTGGCGGGAACAGTTACCGTTGCGGCGCTTACCACCGTCAAGGGTGGAATGGCGCAGGCGCAGAATGCGGCGGGAAAGCCGAATATCCTGATCATCTGGGGCGATGATATCGGCATCTGGAACATCAGCCACAACAGCCGTGGCATGATGGGCTACATGACCCCGAACATCGATAGGATCGCGCAGGAAGGACTCGCATTTTCGGACTACTACGCTCAGCAGTCCTGCACCGCTGGTCGGGCCGCGTTTCTGAACGGATCAGTCCCGCTCCGCACAGGACAGACGAAGGTCGGCATCCCCGGTGCTGCCGAAGGTTGGAGCGAAAAGGACGTGACGATTGCCGCAGTGCTCAAGGCGCAGGGCTATGCCACGGGTCAGTTCGGCAAGAACCATCAGGGCGACCGGGACGAACACCTGCCGACAAACCACGGTTTTGAAGAATTCTTCGGTCCTCTTTACCACCTTAACGCGTCGGAAGAGCCCGAGAATGAGGATTGGCCCAAGGATGAATGGTTCAACGACGCATTTACGCCGCGCGGGGTGATCAGGTCTTCGGCCAATCCTGACGGGACCCAGACCATCGAAGATACCGGTCCTCTGACCAAGCTGCGGATGGAAACCATCGACGAGGAAACCCTTGCCGCGGCAAAGGACTTCATCACACGCACGAATGCCGATGGCACGCCGTTCTTTTGCTGGTGGAATGCGACGCGGATGCATTTCCGCACCCATGTGAAGGAATCAAACCGCGGGATTTCGGGGCAGGACGAATATAGCGATGGCATGGTCGAACATGACGGACATGTCGGTGAGTTGCTCGACCTGATCGACCAGCTGGGTTTGGCCGAGAATACGATCGTCATGTATTCGACCGACAACGGGCCGCACTACAACTCATGGCCCGATGCGGGAACGACGCCGTTCCGGTCCGAGAAGAATTCGAACTGGGAAGGGGCCTATCGGGTTCCGGCATTCGTGCGCTGGCCGGGTGTCTGGCCTGCAGGCAAGACGCTGAACGGGATCGTCGGGCACGAAGATTGGTTGCCGACCTTGGCTGCTGCGGCGGGCAATCCTGACATCAAGGACCAGCTTTTGGCAGGCGTCGAGCTGAACGGGCGGACCTACAAGAACTATGTCGATGGTCATAATATGCTCGAATACTTCAGCGGCGCGGCCGAGGCGTCACCGCGCGAGACGATGATCTATGTGAACGACGATGCCGAGATCGTTGCCGTCCGGTTCCGCGACTGGAAGGCGGTCTACAAGGAAAACCGGGCCGAAGCGTTTGAAGTCTGGCGCGAGCCTTTTGTTGATCTGCGGGTGCCGCTTTTGTTCAACCTGCGCCGTGACCCGTTCGAAAAGGCCCAGCACAATTCGAACACCTACAACGACTGGTTCCTTGATCATGTCTATCTGATCAATGCCGGGGTGACGGTCGCTCAGCAGTTTCTTGTGACATTGATCGACTACCCGCCCAGCCATTCGCCGGGGTCATTCAACCTCGACAACATGATGCGGGATATCGAGGCGATGGCGAACAACTAGAACGCGATTGAACTGTCGCGGGCCGCCCGGGAGTTTGTCCGGCGCGGCCCGCGTCCTGCCTAACTTAACGACCGCGTGTGTCTTGCGCGGCACCTGCAGCGAGCCGATGGAGTTACCATGAAGTCCTTAGCACTTTCCCTGTTGCTGGCGGTCAGCCCGCTTGCGGTTCTTGCCGATCCCCTGCCGTCGTGGAACGACACTGCGACCAAAGAGGCGATCATTTCCTTTGTCGAGCGGGTGACGGACCCGGCCTCGGGCGACTATGTGGACCCGGCGGCGCGGATCGCGGTGTTCGACAATGACGGCACGCTTTGGGCCGAACAACCGATGTATTTCCAGTTCATCTATGCGCTGGACACGTTCAAGGCGATGGCCGCGACGGACCCGTCATTGGCATCGACAGATGTGCTCAAGGCTGCGGCTGCGGGCGATCTGGGCGGGGTGATGGCGGCCGGTGAGGCCGGGTTGCTCGAGGTCGTGCAGGCAAGCCATTCGGGCATTTCGATCGAGGCGTTTCAGGAATCGGTGCGGACTTGGCTTGATACTGCTGTGAACCCCCAGACGGGGCTGCGGTACCGTGACATGACTTATCAGCCGATGGTCGAATTGCTGCGATATCTGCGGGACGAGGACTTCGAGACGTTCATCGTTTCGGGCGGCGGCATCCAGTTCATCCGGGCGTTCTCCGAGGATGCTTATGGGATCGCGCCGCAGAACGTTGTGGGATCCTATCTCGACAGCGAATATGCCGTGATTGACGGGGTGCCGACCGTGTCGCAGGGGGCGGATGTCGCCTTTATCGACGACAAGGCGGGCAAGCCGGAAGGGATCATGCGGCATATCGGGCTGCGGCCGATTCTGGCCGTGGGCAATTCGGACGGCGATTTCGACATGCTGCAATGGTCGACGGCCGGTGAAGGCCCGCGTCTGGGGGTGCTGTTGCACCATACGGATGCGGTGCGCGAGTTTGCCTATGACCGGGACAGCCATATCGGACGCTTGGTCAAGGGGCTGGACGAAGGGCCGGGGCTGGGCTGGGTCATCATTGACATGGCAAATGACTGGAACCGGATTTACGCTGGCGCCCAATAGAGCGTCTTGGCGGAGTTGAACATGCGAGGGCCGATGCTGCTGATCCTGCGGGCATTGGCCCTTGTGATTCTCGGGGCCGGGGCTGCCGTGGCGCAGAATGTGCCGGTTTATACCGGGTCGGCCGCCTGTACCGGATGCCATGAGGAGGCTGCGGCGGCATGGGCCGTGTCGGATCATGCGCATGCGTGGATGGCCCCCGGGCCGGACACCGTGCTGGGTGATTTCAGCGATGTGACGTTTGAACATGGCGGGGTCACGACGCGGTTCTTTACCCAAGACGGCACCTATTTTATCGAGGCCGAGGGTGCGGACGGGGTGCGGCAGGCGTTTCCGGTGGTGGGCGTGGCGGGGATTGCGCCGTTGCAGCAATATCTGCTGGAACCTGTGCCGGGGCGCACCCAAGCCTATGATATCGCGTGGGATGTGGATCTGGGGCAGTGGTATCCTGTATTTGACGGCGCTGTTCCGCCGCCCGGTGATGGATTTCACTGGACCGGGCCTTACAAAAGCTGGGAGACGCGCTGTGCCGAGTGTCATGCGACCGGGTATACGCGGAATTATGACGTGGAACCGCGGACCTTTGCGCCGCGCATGGCCGAGACGGGCGTAGGCTGCGAGGCGTGCCACGGG
>JBGSWJ010000375.1:0-3817 GCA_041752495.1 Rhodobacterales bacterium | reverse complement strand
CGCATCCGGCACCGGCCGCGTTCCAGCGGGGCGGAGCCACATCATTCGCGGAATTTGCCGAACAGATGGGCGCTTCGGGCCTGGCTGATCTTCTTGAGGCGGCGGCGGCCTATACTTCGTTTGTGGAAGGGAGCGAGGATTTCTCGCGTCCGCAGTTGCTGCACAAGGTCAACCAGATGGCCCCGGAACCGTTCAGCCGCGAAGACGGGCTGCGGTCCTTCGGGACGCTGCTGCGCGAAGGGCGGATCATGCGGAGCGGGTCGGGGCGGTTTGTCGTCAACGAAGAGACCCGGTTCAATCCTGTCCGGGACGCGGGCTGAGCGCCGGAAAAGGCGAGGTAACGAGGGGCAGAGAGTAATCTCTGCCCCTTTGCTTTTGCGGTTCGCGGGGCGCGTGCATCGCCGGCAAGCTGGACTTTGGCGGGGGAAGGATTCATGCTGCAGGAAAACGTGTGCCCGTCCGGGTCAACGGATACGGGGCTGAGGTGAGGGCAGGTCATGGGACGTTTCGGCATTCTTCTGTTCTGTTCGGCCATGCTGGCGGGATGCGCGGGTGTGACGGGCACGCGGACGGTTGTCGAAGGAACGGGTCCGGAGGAATACCTCAAGCTGCGTGCGGGGCCGGGGCTTGGGTTTTCGGTCATTCTGGGGTTGCCCGAAGGTACGGCGCTGATCCGCGATGACTGCGTGACCGAGGTTGGCCAACTGTGGTGCAAGGTGGCCCTTGCCGCCGCGCCCCAGATTTCGGGCTATGTTTCTGCCGACTACCTGGCAGAGCCCTGATCTGACGGCGGTTTCGCTGATCCTGAGTCATGGGCCTGCCTGCATTTCCGGCGGCGAGCGGTGGCGAAGTGACCTTGCGGAAGCTTTCCCATTGTTTCCGTTACGGTCGACTCGCCTTGGCATCGGCGGTGTGCGAGGGTGGTCGTGTGAAGGATCGGTGACAGTTCGGCTTGCGACCTTGAGTCCCTGCTCTGTCTGCGGAGCCTGAAACCCAGGGAGCAAAACATGAAGAACATGACGGCATTCATATCGGCCATGTGTGTGGCCATGTCGCCGCTGGCGGCGGTGGCAGCGGATATGGAAAAGACACTTGATGTGGCCTTTGTCACCTATCCTACGGGCTATGACCCGGCCAAGGTGTCAGATGCCTATTCCATCGCGATCAACAGCAACATCTTTGATCCTATGGTGACCTACGATTACCTGGCCCGTCCGGCGACGCTTATCCCGAACACGATCGAGGCGATGCCGACGATCACCAATGACGGCAAGACCTATACGATCAAGATCAGGCCCGGCATATACTTTTCGGCCGATCCGATCTTTGGCGGCACCCCGCGTGAACTGACGGCGGCGGATTACATCTATTCGATCAAGCGCCATCTGGACCCGACGATCAATTCGCCCTGGAGTTATCTGGTGGATGGCAAGTTTGTCGGCGCGGAGGAGATGGTGGCGGCGGCGAACGGCGGTGCGCTGGATTATGACGCCGAGATCGAGGGCCTGCGGGCGCTGGACACCTACACGCTTGAGATCAACCTGACGGCCACCAACTACAACTTCATGTATGTACTGGCGACGGATGCCTTTGGCGCCGTGGCCCGCGAAGTGATCGAAGGCTATGTCGACAACACGAATGCCCATCCGGTGGGCACGGGCCCCTATATCCTGAAAGAGGGCGAGACGAGCAGTGTGATCGAACTGGTCGCGAACCCGGACTACCGGGAGATGACATTTGATTTCGCGGCCGATCCGGCGAACCCGATTTCGGTGCAGGCGGCGGCGGATATGGCAGGCAAGCAGTTGCCGGTCATCGGCAATGTGCGCGTGCACGTGATCGAGGAAGAACAGCCTGTCTGGCTGTCGTTCCTGAATGGCGAGTTGGACTATACCGGCATCCCGCAGCCCGCGCTGCGCGAGGCGCTGGTCATCAACCCGGACGATCCGCTGGACGTGCGGCTGGCCGATGAGTTCGTCGCGCAGGGCATGACGCTGCAGCGCCAGAAGGCACTGGAAGTGACCTATACCTATTTCAACATGAATGACCCGGTCGTGGGTGGCTATGAGCCCCAGCAGATCGCGCTGCGCCGCGCCATCGCGCTGGCCTGGCCGATCAACGAGACCATCGCCCGTATCCGGCGTGGTCAGGCGGTTCCGGTGCAGTATGTCGTGCCCGAAGGCGTTGCGGGGCATAACCCCAACTTTGTCGGGCAGACCGGCTATGACCCGGCCAAGGCCAATGCGCTGCTGGATGCGGCAGGTTACGCCATCGGCGCGGACGGGTTCCGCACGCAGCCGGACGGATCGCCGCTGTCGATCGAGTTTGCCACTGGCACATCGGCCATCGACCGTGAATGGAACGAGTTCTATCAGCAGGCGTTCGATTCCATCAAAGTGAAGCTGACCTTCAAGGAAGGCCAGTGGAGCGAGTTGGCCAAGGAAAGCATGGAAGGAACCCTGCAGATGTGGGGTCTCGCCTGGGGTGCGGACTATCCCGATGGCGATAACTTCATGCAGTTGCTGTACGGGCCGAACACGGGTGACGCGAACGCGGCGGGATTTGACCAGCCGGATTACAACCGGATGTACGAGGAATCGATCCTTCTTCCCAACGGGCCGGAACGGCAAGCGCTGTACGACCAGATGAACGAGATCGTGGTGGGTTATCAGCCGTGGATCTTTGGGGATGTCCGTGTCGGCAGCACGATCAGCCATCCCAATGTCAAGGGGCTGGTGGTGCATCCGATCCTCAACTCTGCATGGCGGTATGTCGATCTGGTCGAATAACCTGATCTGACCGACCAGCATGTGGTCCTATGTCATCCGCCGTGTGTTGCAGATGATCCCGACATTGTTCGGGGTCATGCTGCTACTTTTCATCCTGTTCAACTGGGTCGGCGGTGACCCGTCCTATATTCTGGCCGGCAAGAGTCTGAGTGACGAGACGCTGGCCAGCATCCGGGCGCAACTGGGGCTGGACCAGAGCCTGCCGGCGCAGTTCCTGATCTTTGTAAAGCAGGTGCTGACGCTGGATTTCGGGACGTCGTGGGTGACGCAGCAGCCCGTGTCGGAAACCATCGCAAGCCGCATCGTGCCGTCGTTGACGCTGATGACGGCGTGGCTTGTGACGTCGACCGTGCTGGCGATCAGCATTGCGGGGCTGGTCGCCTATTTCCGGGCAAGCTTGCTGGACCGGACGGTGACTATGATTTCGACCGTCGCGATGTCTGTGTCCGTGCTGGTCTATATCATTCTGGGCCAGTATTTTCTGGCCTATCGGCTTCAGTTGTTCCCTGTGCTGGGGTGGAGCGACAATCTTTGGACGAACCTGACGACCTATGTGCCGTTGCCGCTGATCCTTGGGCTGGCGGTGTCGCTGGCGCCGGATGTGCGGTTCTACCGAAGTTGTTTTCTGGAAGAGATGAACCACGACTATGTGCGGACGGCGCGGGCCAAGGGGCTTTCTGAACGGTCGGTGATGGTGCGCCATGTGATGCGCAATGCAATGATCCCGATTGTCACGCAGCTGATGATGTATCTGCCGTTCATGATCGTGGGGGCGCTGCTGCTTGAGCGGTTTTTCGGCATTCCCGGCATGGGGCGCGAGGTTCTGTTGTCGGTCGAGCGGAGCGATTTCCCGATGATCAAGGCGATCACGATCTACATAGTGATGGCGATCATGGTGTTCAATCTGTTAGCGGATCTGGTCTACCACTGGCTTGATCCGCGGGTGCAGCTGAAATGACGGTGGCGCTTGGATCGCCCCCGGCGGGGCCGGAGCCCGAGGTGACGCAGGGCCTGTGGGCGCTCGGCTG
>JBGSWJ010000374.1:0-1835 GCA_041752495.1 Rhodobacterales bacterium | reverse complement strand
CCGATCTCGTAGGGTGGGTGAAACCCACCACACCCCCGTCCACCACCTGCGTCGGCCCGGGTTCACCCGGCCCCTCCCCAAGCGAGGCCGCGCGCCGCGCGGAACGAGCATCCCATGGGCCTAACCCGCCGCCCGCGCCCGCATCCGCTCCCGCACCAGGGTAAACACCCCCGCCGCGACTACAATCGCCGCGCCGACCATGACATGCGTCTCCAGCACCTCACCAAACACGACCAGCCCGATCAGTGAGGCAAACACCAGTTGCAGATAGGCAAAGGGCTGCACCGCACTCGCCTCGGCCACCTCATAGCATTTGATGAGCAGCCAGTGCCCCGTCGCCCCCGTCACACACAGCGTCGCCATCAGCGCCCAGTCCCGCCCCGTCATCGGCTCCCAGTTCCAGATGCCCACCCCGGTCATCGCCACAGCGCCGACAACCCCCGTCCAGAAGAAACTCGTCGTCGTCCCGTCCTTCCGCGAAGCGTACCGCGTCAGCAAGCCATACAGCGCAAACAACGTGGCCGAGATCAGCGGAATCACCGCCTCGACACGGAACACCGTCACCCCGGGCTGCAGGATGATCAGCACCCCAAGGAACCCCACCCCGATCGCCGTCCACCGTCGCCAGCCCACAGTCTCGCCCAGGATCGGCCCCGACAGGGCCGCCACCAGCAGCGGATAGCAGGCAAAGACCGCGTGGCTCTCGATCAGCCCCAGCTTGGTAAAGGCCAGCACCATCACGCAGATTTCCGTGGCCAGCATCAGCCCCCGGATGATCTGGATCACCGGCTGTTTCGTCCGCGCCGCCGCCGCAATCGACCCCGACTGCCGCCGCGCAATGGCAATGACAAAGGCGGCAAAGAACCAGTAGCGGATCATCACCACCATCAGCACATTGTACTGCCCCGCCAGATGCCGCGACAGCCCGTCCTGCGCCGCAAAGACCAGCGACGTGGCGATCATCAGCCAGATTCCAAGGCGAACATCGTTGCGCATCACAGGGGTTTCCGGGCCACGGTCATGTGACGCTTGCGCCCATATCCGGCGACACGCTCCACCTCAAGCCCCGCCGCTGCCAGCCCCCGCCGCACATGCCCGGCCGCCGTATAGGTGGCGACAGTCCCCCCGGGCTCCAGATGTGCCACAACTGCGCGCAACACATCCTCGCCCCACATCTCCGGGTTCTTCGCCGGTGCAAACCCGTCCAGATACCAGGCTTCGACCCTGCCGCCCCAGAGCGGCAAAGTCTCCCTCACATTGCCCGGGACAAGCTCAACCCGGAACCCCGGCACCACCTCCCACGGCCCCGGCCCTGCCAGTGCCGCCACAAAGCCCGCACCCTCCAGCACCGGAAAGGCAGCCAGCGCCCGCCCCATCTCCTCTGGCCGCATCGGAAACGCCTCGAAACTGGTGAACGTGACCGCCCCGGGCCGCCCCGCCGCCTCCCAGGCCCGCAAGGTCACCAGACAGTTCAGTCCCGTCCCGAACCCCAGTTCCCCAATCCGGAACACCCCGCCGAACCGCCCCGGCAACGCATTGCCCGCCATAAACACATGCACCGTCTCGGCCAGCCCGTCGTCGAGCGAAAAATAGGGGTCATCGAACTGCCGCGAGACGGGGATTCCCCCCTCCCGCCATTCCACATCCGCCCGCTGGTCAGCCATCCCGTCCTGCCCTACACCACCATGGGGCAACTCATGCGGGGCAGGGGGCGGAATGGCAACGGTGGACGTGACTGTGCGCGGCGCCGGCATCCTCGGCCTCTCGGTTGCCTGGGCCTGCGCCCGCCGGGGCGCCCTTGTCCGTGTCGTTGACCCACATGGCATCGGGGCAGG
>JBGSWJ010000373.1:0-11399 GCA_041752495.1 Rhodobacterales bacterium | reverse complement strand
CATGCGACGCTGATCCGGGGACCGGCGGCGCTGCGGGGGCGGGTGCCTGTGTTTCACCCGTCGCCACCGGCGCTGGCCGCGCTAACGTGGGGCCTTCGGGCGAAGTTTGATCCTCGGGGGATTTTGAACCCCGGACTCATGGACTAGACGGGGAGCATGCAGACAACCTTTACGCCAGAACAATTGCGCGATCCCGGCACGGCACGGGCGAACGAGATCCTGCGGGCCTGTGTGCATTGCGGGTTCTGCACGGCGACCTGCCCGACCTATCAGGTGCTGAATGACGAATTGGACAGCCCGCGCGGTCGCATTTACCTGATCAAGGACATGCTGGAGAACGAGCGGGTGCCGGATTCGAAGACGGTGCAGCATATCGACCGCTGTCTGTCCTGCCTGGCCTGTATGACGACTTGTCCGTCGGGCGTGCATTACATGCATCTGGTTGATCATGCGCGGGACTATATCGAGAAACGCTATGACCGGCCCTGGTCGGACCGGGCGCTGCGGTGGGTGTTGGCACGGACCCTGCCCTATCCGATGCGGTTCCGGCTGGCGCTTTTGGGAGCAAAGGTGGCGCGGCCGTTTGCCGGGCTTTTGCCAGATGCGCGGCTGCGGGCGATGGTGCGGATGGCGCCGCGTCAGATTCCGCCGGTGAGCCGGAATGATGATCCGCAGGTCTTCTCGTCCAAGGGGCCGCGCCGGATGCGGGTGGCGCTGATGACGGGCTGTGCGCAGCGGGCGTTGAACACGGATATCAATGACGCGACGATCCGTCTTTTGACCCGGCTGGGCTGCGAGGTCGTGGTGGCCAAGGGGCAGGGTTGCTGTGGGGCGCTGACGCATCATATGGGGAAAGAGGCAGAGGCCCATGCGGCGGCGGCGGCCAATATCCGCGCCTTTGTGGCCGAGATCGACGGGGCGGGGCTGGATGCCATCGTCATCAACACCAGCGGCTGCGGGACGACGGTGAAGGATTACGGGCATATGTTCCGGACGACCCCTTTGGCCGCCGATGCGGCGCGGGTGGCGGGGCTGGCGCGGGATGTGTCGGAGGTGCTGGTGGGGCTTGATTTGCCCAAGGGGGCGGATCAGGGCATCCGGGTGGCCTATCATGCGGCCTGTTCTTTGCAGCACGGGCAAAAGATCAAGACCTTTCCCAAGGACCTGCTGAAGCAAGCGGGGTTCCGGGTGGTGGAACCTGCGGACAGCCATCTGTGCTGCGGATCGGCGGGGACGTATAACCTGATGCAGCCCGAGATTTCGGGGCAGTTGCGGGACCGAAAGGTGGCCACGCTTGTGGCGGTCAGGCCGGATGTGATCGCGGCAGGCAATATAGGCTGCATGATGCAGATCGGGGGCGCGATGGATGTACCTGTGGTGCATACGGTCGAGCTTTTGGATTGGGCGACGGGGGGACCTGTGCCGCCTGCGGTGCAACGGTCGGGGAAAAGCATGATGCTGACCCCTGCCCTGCCCTAATCTTGCCGCAGAGCGGTTGTTGATGACCGGCAGATCACAGGCGGACCGGACGAGATGATGCCTTTCAAGACCCTGCCCTTTGTTGTTCTGGCGATCCTTCATTCAGGCAGCGTCGCGGTGGCCGAGGATGCGGCGCTGACCGGCCTGCAGACCGGCGATGATGCGGCAGGCTGGGAGGCCGTGGGCAAGATCGACATCGGCGGGCGCGGGTTCTGCACCGGGGCGCTGATCGCGCCTGATCTGGTGCTGACGGCGGCGCATTGTCTCTATGACCACGATACCGGCGAACGGCTGGAAGATGAGAGCATGCAGTTTCTGGCCGGGTGGCGGAACGGGCGGGCGTTGGCATACCGGCAGGTGAAACAGGCCGTGGCGCATCCCGAATACATGCATGTGGGCCAGCCGCAGGGCGAAAACAGCCGCTATGATCTGGCGCTTTTGCAGTTGATGCAGCCGATCCGGTCGACCCAGATCATCCCCTTTCCTATTGGGGGGCATGACGATCTGGGGCCGGAGGTGGCCATCGTCTCTTATGCCTTTGACCGGGCGGATGTGCCGTCGCTTCAGCAGGTGTGCGGGGTGCTGGGGGAACAGGACGGGGTGATCGTCATGTCCTGCGATGTGGATTTCGGATCGTCGGGTGCGCCGATCTTTGCCATTCGCAACGGGGTGCCGGAAATCCTGTCGGTGGTGTCTGCCAAAGCCGATCTGGACGGAAAGCCGGTGTCGATCGGGGTGCTGCTGGACGGGCCGCTGGCGCTGTTGCAGGCGAGCATGGATACGCAGGACGGACTTTTCCTTGATGGTGCGCCGGGTGCGGTGCGGGTCATTGCCGGGGGTGAGCGGGCCGAGACAGGGGCGAAATTCGTTCGGCCCTGACTGTGTCGCGGGGGCTTGAAACCCCGAAATACTCTTCCCAAATATGGATCACCGGGGGGCCACTGAAGGACCCCGGACCATGAACCGCCTGTCCCTTAGGGAATGCCAACATCTTGTTATCGCTCATCGGAGGATGACCTATGCGTACTTTTGATCTCGCCCCGCTCTATCGCGCCACTGTCGGTTTCGACCAGATTGCCGACCTCATGGACCGCGTGCTGACCAATGATGTCAGCCAGACCAATTACCCCCCGTACAACATCGAAAAGCTGGCGGATGATGCTTGGCGGATTTCGATTGCGGTTGCCGGTTTCTCGGATGCCGAGTTGAACGTGGAAGTGCGTGAGAACGCGCTGATCGTGTCGGCCCGCAAGGCCGAGGAAGACGCGTCGCGCCGTTATCTGCACCGAGGCATTGCGACCCGTGCTTTTGACCGCCGCTTCCACCTTGCCGATCACGTGCGGGTGACCGGGGCGACCCATGTGGACGGTATGCTCCACATCGACCTGACCCGCGAAGTGCCCGAGGCCCTGCGGCCGCGCCGGATCGAGATTGCGAAGGCGGGCACCCCCGCGACGCAGCTTGTCGAAGCGCAGACGGTGAACTGAAGGGCGGGGTCCTTCGGGGGCCCTGACCGGACACGCTGAACGGCATGAAGGCGCGGCCCACTCCAGGGGCCGCGCCTTTTCCGTTTCGGGGCCTGCGGCATGTCGTCCCTTAGCGGGCCGGGCGGAGGAAAGTTTTGTGTGGCGGTACGATTGGCCATTGGAGGCGGGGCAAGGCGTGGTCATATGTGGGCAATGCTTTCGCGTCCCATCACGTCGGTCTGGCACCACCTGCGTTATCTGCCGCTTTGGTCTGCCCTGACGTTGCACCGTTTCCGGCGCTTCGACCGGCGGTCAAAGGCGTTGGGTTCGGCTGTCGGCTTTGTCATGCGCTGGTTTCCCCCGGCGCGGAACCGCTGCACGCGGGAACTGACGCGGGTCTGGCCTGACATGCCGCGGGCGGAACAACTGGCCCTGACGCGCGAGATCGGACGGAACATGGGGCGGACCCTGTTCGAAATCTACCACGCCGTAGAATTTCAGAAACGGCCCGAGCGTTTCAGCGTATCCGGTCCGGGGTTGGCGGCGCTTGAGGCGGCGCGGGCCGAGGGCAAGGGGGCAATCATCGTGTCGGGCCATTTCGGCCAATGGGATGCGGTGCGGGCGGTGCTGAAGGCGCGGGGGATGGAGACGGGGGCCGTTTATCGCCCGCAGACGAACCGGCACTATCAGCGGCGGTTGCTTGCCGGGATCGAGGCGGGGGGGATGCCGATCCTTCCGACGGGGCGGCACGGGACGGGGCTTTTGCTGCGGCATCTGGCCAAGGGCGGGTTTGTGGCGATCCTGCTGGATGAAAAGCATGTCGATGGCGAGCGGATGGAGTTTCTGGGCCAGCCCGCGCTGACCTCGGTCGCGGCGGCGCGGCTGGCGGCGAAATACGGGGTGCCGATGATCCCGGCCTATGGGACGCGGACAGGGGACGGATCGACCTTTGACGTCGAGTTCGAGGCACCGATTGCGCCCGGCACGCCCGAGGCGATGACGATGGCGGCGAACGACAGCCTTGCGGCGCGGGTCAGGGCGCGGCCGGAACAGTGGTACTGGATGCTGCGGCGGTGGGACGAGGCGTAGGGGGCGGGGTGGGTTTCACCCAGTCTACGGGACGGGATTATCGCGGCTTTGCCTGGATTGCGTCGTCGACCAAATCGGCGACGGCCCAGCAGGCCAGGGCCACGGGCAGGAAATGGACCTGTTCCTTGTCCGGACCTTCGATGACTTCGCCCTGAACCATCCGCTTGACGAGCTTTGCCAGATATTTTGGCGGCGTACGCACCTCTTTCACGCAAAGTTTGGCGTGCTGCAGGATTTTGTTTTCCTGTCCGTCCGGACCCTTTTTCGCGATCTTCCATGCCTTGTCGAGCAGGGGGTCAAGGGTGGCGAGAGATGTCATCGTCTTGTCGAGCCAGACCGCGAGGTCCTGGGTCTCTTGCGGAAGTGAGGCGAGGTCCTTGCCATCCGCGATCTTGGTCAGTTCCTTGTTGTCGGTCAGGTAGCGGTTGATGAGCGAGTACCCTAGTTTGGCCTTGGTCTCGTTCAGCTTGCCTTTCGAGTAGAGGATCGTCGGCTGGCGCAGTTCCGGTTCCATCCCTCGCAATTCGTATTCGGCCATGAAGACAAGCCGCTGGGTTCTGCCGACATCAAGGGCCACGCTGCAATAACTCCACCTTCAATGGCACAAGGCTAGCATGGCGCCGGGCCTATGGACAACGATTCAGTGGGCCGCTGCCCAGTTGGCGCCCTGCCCCGCCTCGACCGTCAGATGCACGTCAAGTTTGACTGCAGGCATGGCGGCACCTTCCATCACATCCTTGGCGACCTTGATGAGGGCTGCGGCATCGCCTTCGTCGACTTCGAACAGCAGTTCGTCATGGACCTGCAGAAGCATCCGGGCCGAGGTATGGGCGATGGCGTCGTCCATGCGGATCATGGCGCGGCGGATTACGTCGGCGGCGGTGCCCTGGATCGGCGCGTTGATCGCGGCGCGGCGGGCGAAACCGGCGGTGGGGCCTTTGGCGTTGATCTCGGGCGTGTTGATCTTGCGGCCAAAGAGCGTCTGGACGTAACCCTTGTCCTTGGCGAATTTCACGGTGTCATCCATGTAAGCGCGGATGCCGGGGACGCGTTCAAAATAGCGGTCGATGAAGCCCTGCGCCTGATCGCGGGGGATGCGCAGGTTGCGGGCCAAGCCAAAGCCGGAAATGCCGTAGATGACGCCAAAGTTGATCGCCTTGGCCTGACGGCGGATGTCGGATGTCATCTGGTCGAGCGGAACGTTGAACATTTCGGACGCGGTCATGGCGTGGATGTCAACGCCTTCACGGAACGCTTTTTTCAGCGCGTCGATCCCGGCGACATGGGCAAGGATGCGCAATTCGATCTGGGAATAGTCGAGACTGACCAGAACCTTGCCCTTGTCGGCCACGAAAGCTTCGCGGATGCGGCGGCCTTCTTCGGTGCGGACGGGGATGTTCTGAAGGTTGGGGTCGGTCGAGGCGAGGCGGCCGGTGACGGCGCCGGTGATGGAGTAGGAGGTATGGACGCGGCCGGTTTCGGGATTGATGTGGTCCTGCAGCGCGTCGGTATAGGTTGATTTCAGTTTCGAGAGTTGCCGCCAGTCAAGGATCAGGCCGGGGAGTTTGTGTTCGGTGGCAAGGTCTTCGAGGATGTCGGCGCCGGTGCCATAGGCGCCCGTCTTGCCCTTGACCCCGCCGGGGAGTTTCAGGTCGTCAAAGAGAATCTCGCCCAGTTGTTTGGGGGAACCCACGTTGAAGGGACGGCCCGCGACCTCCTGAATCTCGGCTTCCAGCCCCGCCATCTTTTGCGCAAAGGCGTTGGACATGCGCGAAAGTGTGTCGCGGTCGACCTTGATCCCGGCCATTTCCATCCGGGCGAGGACGGGGACGAGCGGGCGTTCGAGGGTTTCGTAGACGGTCGTGACGCGGGCGCGGTGGAGTTGGGGTTTGAACGCCTCCCACAGGCGGAGGGTCACGTCGGCGTCTTCGGCGGCGTATTTCACGGCGTCGGCAAGGGGGACACGGTCAAAGGTGACGGCGGTCTTGCCCGAGCCGAGGAGATCCTTGATCGGGATGGGGATATGACCAAGGTAGCGTTCGGACAGTTCGTCCATGCCGTGGTTGTGAAGGCCCGCGTTCATCGCGCCGGACATGAGCATCGTGTCGTCGATGGGGGCGACCATGATGCCGTGACGCGCAAATATCTTGGCGTCGTATTTCATGTTCTGGCCGATCTTGAGGATCGAGTCGTCCTCGAGCACCGGCTTCAGCGCGTCGAGCACATCATCAAGCGGCATCTGGCCTGCGGCCAGAGCGTCGGAGCCGAAAAGGTCGCCCGAGGTGGCGGCGCGGTGGCCGACCGGGATGTAGCAGGCGGTGCCCGCATCGACGCAAAGCGAGATACCGACGAGGTCGGCCCGCATTTCGTCCAGCGAGGTGGTCTCGGTATCGACAGCGACATAGCCGCGCTCGCGGATGCGGTCGATCCAGCGGGACAGGGCGGCCGCGTCACCCACACATTCGTAGGAAGCATGGTCAAAGGGAATGGCCTTGGGCGCATCGACCTCGGGCGCGGCACCGCCGGGGTTTTCGTCCAAAATCGCTGGCTGGGCGATGCCGAGCCGGTCGGCGATGCGTTTGGCCATGGTGCGGAATTCCATCCGGGCGAGGAATTCCATCAGGACTTCGGGATCGGGAGCATGGACTTCGAGATCGTCGATCGTGAAGTCGAGCGGCGTGTGCCGGTCAAGCTGAACAAGGGTGCGGGACAGGCGGATCTGGTCGGCGTTGTCGGTCAGGGACTCGCGCCGTTTGGGCTGTTTGATTTCGTGCGCGCGGGCAAGGAGCGTATCGAGATCGCCGTATTCCTGAATAAGCTGGGCCGCCGTCTTGAGCCCGATGCCGGGCGCGCCGGGGACGTTGTCGACTGAATCACCGGCAAGAGCCTGCACATCGACGACGCGTTCGGGACCGACGCCGAATTTTTCAATTACGCCGTCGCGGTCGATCCGTTTGGATTTCATCGGGTCGAACATCTCGACCCCGTCGCCGACAAGCTGCATCAGATCCTTGTCGGAGCTGATGATCGTCACGCGGCCCCCGGCATCGCGGGCCATGTGGGCGAGCGTGGCGATGATATCGTCAGCCTCGTAGCCCTCGACCTCTTTACAGGCGAGGTTGAAGGCGCGGGTCGCCTCTCGGGTCAGGGGGAACTGGGGGATCAGGTCTTCGGGCGCGGGGGGGCGCTGGGCCTTGTAGAGGGGGTAGAGATCATTGCGGAAGGATTTGCCGGAATAGTCAAAGATCACGGCGACATGGGTCGGCGCGTCCTTGGACCGGGCGCCTGCAATCTCGTTCCAGATGAGGTTGCAGAAGCCCGCCACGGCGCCAACGGGCAGACCGTCGGATTTGCGGGTGAGCGGGGGAAGCGCGTGATAGGCGCGGAAGATAAAGGCCGAGCCGTCGATCAGATGCAGATGGCATCCCTTGCCGAAACTCATCCCTCCGCCCTCCACACCATAAACTGCGCTGTCAGGCTGACATGGCCGGGGAATGTTTGCCAGACCCCTGCTCCCTTATCCCAGTCAAAATACGCCCCACAGGGGCGCAAGTGTCAGGCTACCTTGTCGCGGAATTCTTCGTTCACGAAGCGGGCGTCGCAATAGGGGCATTCGATCCAGCCGCGTTCGTGCGGGATCGAGAGATAGACGCGGGGATGGCCCAGCGCGCCCACCCCACCGTCACAGGCGACGCGCCAGTCGGCCACAAATTTGGTCTCGGGGGCTGGAATGGTCATCACGGGAACCCTGTTTTCAGTGCAGTCGCAGCATAACGACCCGGCCGCCGGGGGCAAGGTCGCATTGCGGGGGCGGGGGGACCAAAACTCTTGCAAGAGTTTTGGCAAATTCCTGAAGGAATTATGGGCGGTCAGCGGGGGAGCATGATGCCCAGTTGCGAGCCGCCAAGGATATGCAGGTGGAAATGGGGCACTTCCTGCCGGCCATGTTCGCGGGAATTGGCGATGGCGCGGAACCCGTCCGGAAGTTCCACGATGCGGCAGACCTCAGCCACGGCAGCAAAGAATCCGGCCTGTTCGGCAGGGGTCGCATCACTGGCAAAGTGATCAAGGCTGACATAGGGCCCCTTGGGAATCACCAGCACATGGACGGGCGCTTGCGGGTTGATGTCATGAAAGGCGAGGGCATGTTCGCTTTCGAACACTGTCTTGTTGGGGATTTCGCCGCGCAGGATGCGGGCAAAGATGTTCTGGGGATCATAGTCAAAGGTCATGGTGTCCTCGGATCGGGCAAGGCCGGGTCAGTCGGCGAAAAGATAGGGCGTGTCGGCAATAGCACGGGCCACATCGTCAGACACGGCCAGAAATGCAGCCACCTCGCGCGCGTTTTCGGCAAGGGGGGCCGACTGCCGGATGCGCTGATAGAGGGGGAAGCCCGCGTCGCGGATGCGGTCGCTTTCGTGCATCACGTCATAGCGGATCGTGGGCAAAAGCTGCGCCATCGTCTCGGGCGAGGTCTGTTCGCCGGCAAAGCCCACCCGACGGGCATGGCCGATGAGGTAGTCATCCGTGAAGTCGCAGTCGATTTCCAGAAGCCGGGTGGTGGACCTGTCGGAATAGAAATCCTGCATGAGATCAAGGCTGCCGGTGTCCAGACAAATCAGCAGACGGTTCGTCTTGTAGTAGTCAAACAGCATCCGCATGAGCGCCCGCCGGTGGCGCGTGCGTTTGGCCAGTGTCGCCTGAATGCCGCCAAGATCGGGCAAAGGGGTCGACTCTTCGTTGAAGAGGTAGTCGATGGAGGGAATGTCAGTGTGATCGCGGATCGAGGCGACAAGCCGCTTGGCGACATGCCATTTCTTGGCCGTCACGATCAGCAACTCGCGTTCCCGGCCGACCGATGCCTCGCTTTCCCAGAAGCGGGGCGCAAAGCGGCGGCCGATCCGGCCCCGGCCTGTCAGGAATTCGAACAGGCGGCGGCCTTCGTTCGAGATCCGGAAGTCGTTGCGGTCAGACGCATAGAGCACCCCCAGCCGGGATTTGAGTTCCAGCGCCTCGGGGCTGATCTTGCGGGCAAAGAGGTAATCCTGGCCCAGCAGCAGATCATAGTGGTCGTTGTAGAATGTGACCGGCATGCCATAGTCGGTAAACATGAGGAAGGTCAGTGTCCGTGACCGGATCTGCACCTCGGGGACAAGGTGGCGGACGAGCGTCTGGAAGAAGGTTTCGTCCGGAATCCATGTCGTGCGGAAAAAGCGCATCACATCGGGCCGCTTGACGGTGAACTCCATCACCGCTTCGACCGTGCGGCGGCGCAGACACCACCACTGGCTGCCGATCATCATCTGGAGGTCGGCCGGGATCTCGCGCTTGAGGCCCAGGCGGCGCTGGGTCCAGAAACTCCAGTAGTAGAGCCTTTTCTGGGTGCGTTCGTTGAACCAGTGGCGGTAGATCAGCCGCTCTTCGGTCAGGCCCGTCTTGATCCAGCCGCCTTCGAAAAAGTCCACGCTTTCAATATAGTCGACGTCATCGGCCTCGAGAAAGGCATGGGCGTAGACGGCGGATTTGATCGCCATGCAATCACCAGAGAGCATGTAGAAATGCGTGGCCTGCGGAAAGGCGTCGAGGGCGGCCTGCACGGCCTGGAGGGTGGCGTTCACAAGGCTCCATTCGCCCCAGCCGCATTTGATGCGGCGGCGGGCGAAGGTAACGTTGGGATTGGCAGAGAGCGCTTCGCGGATCTGCTGATAGGCGGCGGCGGGGGCGCGGCCGTCGAAATGGATGGCGATGTAGTCGCCGGCGGCAGTCAGCTGGCCCGCCTGCCGGATGATGGCCTCGGGGTCTTTGTGGCATAGCAGGATGAAGGCGATCTTTGCCATGCGCGAAACGAAACTGCTCCGGTCCAAGGTAATGTTTCCCCCTGATACCGTGAACCGGGCTTGAAGAAACAGGGTGTCTTTGCTTTTTTCCTGTCTTGGTTCTGCCCAGATCGTGATTTAGCTGGTCAGGAAGGCAAGCGCAGGAAGGCAAGGATCGATGGGTTTTCCCGGCACATGGATGACGGAAAGCGAAAGCATGGTCTATCGGGTCGTGCCGAAATGCGCCTGTTCGACGATCGGCCAGATCATGTACTATTCGGATCAGGGCCGTTTCTTTGACGGTGACATCCATGACGCGACCGACGGGATGCACAAATGGGCGCTTGATCACAGCCAGAAGCTGATCGAGGCCAATGTCCGGTCGCACAAGAGTTATGCCTTCACCTGCGTCCGCAACCCCTATACCCGCATCCTGTCCTCCTTCTTTGACAAGATCTGCGGGATTCAGCGGAACGGGCGGCGCTATCGCGGCAATCTTGTGCCGATGCTGATCCAGAAATACGGGATCGAGGTGGGATCGCCCGACAACGGGTTCGAGTTCGACCAGATCAAATCCTTCCGCCGGTTCCTGCTCTTCGCGCGCGACACCATCCGCTGGCGCAAGCCGATGGAGCCGGACATTCACTGGTCATCCATGGCAGGCCATACATCAACCTTTGTCGTCAACGGCGGGCGGTATGATCACATCATCTGGACGGAGAAGTTCAACGAAGGGATGCAGGTCGTTCTGGATCATGTGACGACGCGGCATCCCGTCGTTCTGAAGGACGTGCCGCGGTTCAACGAAAGCGAAGGGCACGGGCCCGCGCGAGCGCATCCGGTCGAGGATTACTTTGACGACCTGTCGATGCATCTGATGTACGAGATCTACAAGCGCGACTTCCAGCTTTTCCGCTATGACTTCGAGAACCCCGCCAACAGGATGCCGCTGGGCGCGGTCGATCTTGACGAGGTCCACGCCAAGCTGGGAAGCTGACCGACGGCGGTGTCGGCGCCGCCGGCGCGCGGGCTCCGGGTGCTCAGAAGACCCGGCAGCCCGATGCCGCGATCTCGCCGGCGTGGACGGGATAGTCCGGCCCGGGGTTGATCACGATGGCCTGAATCGCGGTGATCTGGCGGGCGCAGGCATCGCTTGACGCGGCACTCTGGCGGCCGCCGCCGATGTAGATGTCAAGCCAGGGATGGCCGCGATAGCCGGTATGGCAGGGCCCGGCCTGCGGTGTGTTGCCGTCGCCGCAGACATCCTCGACGATCGCGTATTTGCGCAGTTTCTCGATGTAGAACCGGGTGCCGGCGGGATAGTCCAGCGTCTGGCGGCCGCCCTCGATCCGGTGGCCGACGGCGATCGTCACCGGATCGTTGTAGGTGCCCACGCCGCCGGCCTTGCGGTGCACCACGGGTTTCGAGATCTCGGCCGATCCCGGCGGGGTGTTGTCCCACCAGGTATAGCCGGTCAGATAGGCGGTAAAGCGGGTCTCGCCGCGCGGTGCGGCCACAAGGTCGACGACCGCGTCGGGCACCGCCGAGC
>JBGSWJ010000372.1:0-6549 GCA_041752495.1 Rhodobacterales bacterium | reverse complement strand
CCGCAACAGCGCCCCGATCCGCTCCAGCCGGAACACCACGCGCTCCGGCCCCGCAGGCACCGCGCTGGCAAACCCCTCAAGTTCACAGATCAACGGCACCTCGCCCGCATCCGCCAAATGCTTGACCAGCATGGGCGGCAGGGCCCCCGTCCCCGCGATCAGCGCCAGCATCCGCCTCAGACCGGCGTCAGGAACTGACGGTCCGTCTGGCCCAGGACAAAATCCACGATCTCGCGGACCAGCGGGCTTTCCGTCGTTTCCTGCAACTGCCGCGCCCGTTCCAGAAACGGCACATCGCCATCCTTCAGCGCCTGATAGGCCGCACGGACCGCCTGCAAATCAACCCGGTCAACCCCGCGCCGCTTCAGCCCGATCAGGTTGAGCCCGTCAAGCGTGGCGCGCGGCCCTTCGACCAGACCATGAGGAATCACATCCCGCGTCACCGCCGAAAGGCCCCCGATGATGGCCCCCCGCCCGATGCGGACCCATTGGTGAATGCCGCTCAGGCCGCCGATGATCACGTCATCCTCGATCACGCAATGGCCGGCCACGCCGACATGATTGACCAGAATCACCCGGTTGCCGATCTGCACGTCATGCGCCACATGCGCCCCGCCCATGATCAGGCAGTCATCGCCGATCCGGGTTTCCATCCCGCCATGCGCCGTGCCCACATGAATCGTCGCATGTTCCCGGATCGTCGTCCGTTCCCCGATCCGCAGGCGCGACCGCTCTCCGGCATATTTCAGATCCTGCGGGATCTCTCCGACCACGGCGAAGGGAAATATCCGCGATCCGGCGCCTACATGGGTATCGCCAGACAGAACCACATGCGACCGCAGTTCCACCCCCGCAGCCAGAACCACATCCGGCCCCACCACACAGAACGGCCCGATACGGACGTCGGCGGCAATCTGCGCCCCCTCCGCGATTACAGCCGTCGGATGGATCAGCCCGGTCACGCGGGCTGGCCTTCCATCATCGCCGTGAATTCGGCCTCGGCGGCCACATCATCCTCGACATAGGCCACACCGCGGAACCGCCAGATCTTGCCCCCGGCCTTGCCGCGCAGCGTCTCGATCCGCAGGATCAGCTGATCGCCCGGCACCACCTTGCGGCGGAACTTGCACGCGTCGATGGCCAGGAAATAGATCTGCATGTTCTTGTCGATCAGCCCAAGCGACACGCCCACCATCACCGCTGCCGTCTGCGCCATCGCCTCGACAATCGTGACGCCGGGCATGATCGGCTGCCCCGGAAAATGCCCGGTGAAATGCGGCTCGTTCATCGTGACGTTTTTCAGGCCCCGCGCAGTCTTGACCCCGTCGATCTCGGTCACCCGGTCGACAAGAAGGAACGGATAGCGGTGGGGCAGGATACGCTGGATGATCTGGATATCGGCCTCGGTCATGGGTGCTGCATCCTGCACGGTCTGGGTTGCATTCTCGGTCACACCGCTCTCCCTCTTGCGATCATCCGGTTCTTTGCCGTCTTGCCTGACTAGCAACTCGTCCCCGGCTGAACAAGTGCACCCGCCTCAGGGCGCAGGCGCGTCACCGGCATCGCCCGCAGAATCTGGAATATTCGTGCCATCCCCCAAAGCCGCATCGACGGCCTGAATCGCGGCATCCGTGATATCGACCGCCCCCACACCCAGAAACACGCTCCTCCGGTCAAGGATGACAGCCGCGCCGCTGTCGATCATGATCTGCGCCAGGATCGGCGTCGCTGCCTCTAGAAACCTGTTCCGCCCCTCAGTGACCGCCTGCTGCAGCGCGCGCTCCTTGGCGTCCTGTTCCGTCCGGATCGCCTGCACCTTCTCGTCAAAGGCTTCGGCCTCGACCCTGAAATCCTCGACCGCCATCGTGGGGCGGCGTTCGGTCAGGCTGCGTTCCTCTGCAGTCAACTGGTCCTGAATCTGCTGGTTTTCAGCATCCAGTGCCGCCGCGTCCCCGTTCACATCCGCCGTGACACGCTGGCCAAAGATCGTTTCGGCAAACAGCCGGTCCGGATCAATCGTCAGAACCGGGCTGCGAACCACCCCCGTCGACAAGGTCCCGGCATTGTCCTGCGCGGCTGCAGGCCCCCCCGCCAGCAGCACCAGGATCGCACCGGCTAGCCCGACAAGACGCATCAGAACGCAGTCGAAACCGTCAGGTCAAAGAACCTGGTTTCGTCTTCCGGCTCATACTGCAGCGCCTGCGAGAAGTTGAACCGCAACGGCCCCAAGGGCGTGTTCCAGAACAGCGATACACCGATCACCGACCGTGGCGTGAAGTCATTGTAAAGGATCTGGTCAGGCGACTCGGGGTAGATATCACCCACATCCCAGACCGACCCATAGTCAAAGAAAACGCCACCCATCATCCCGTATTCTTCGGGCAGACCCAGCGGAAAGTTCGCCTCAAGCCGTGCCACCGCAAAGGCATCACCGCCAAGCGCATCAAGGGTGGACGCATCCCGAGGGCCGATGCCATTCGGCTGAAAGCCCCGCATCGTCTGGCCGCCAAGGAAAAACCGGTCAGTCACCCGACTTGATCCTTCGATGTAGTAAAGCATCCCGCCTTCGACCGTCCCGATCAGGGTAACCGCGTCCCCAAGGATGCCAAGCTGGCCCTGCAATACGCTCGTTGTCTTTACAAAAGTCGTGTCTCCGCCGGCAAACTCCTGCCCGAAACGGAAATAGATGCCATTGTCCGGGTTCACCCCGGTGCCCACCGTGTCCCATGTATAGGCATAGCCGACTGACTGGTTCCAGACCACACCCTCGGCCGCTTCGTTGAAGATGATCAGACTGGCCCGTTCATCGGGGGGGTCCGTGGGCTCCCCTTCAACGTCGGTAATGTCAGTGGCCTCAAGCGCAACATAAATACTCAGCGCAGAGTTCTCGCCGATAGGGAAGGCAAAGCGCGGCGCGAACCGGAACGACTCGGTATTGTAGACAGCATAATCCTGGAACGTGTTCTGATAACCAAACTCGAACCCGAAAGTCAGGTCACGGCCAAGAAACCGGGGTTCCGCAAAGTCAAATGTGAACACCCGGTTGTTCTGGCTGGTCGTGATGTCCAAGTTCAGATACTGGCCACGCCCCAGAAAGTTGTTTTCAGTGTAGCTCGCCAGCAGGCCGAAACCGTTATCCGTCGAATAGTTCGCCCCGAACGACAACGAACCGGTCGGCGCCTCTTCGACGTTCACGTCAATGACCACCTGATCCGGAGAGGACCCCGGACGCGCCTCAACTTCGGCCACGCTGAAATAGCCAAGCGCACGGATCCGCTCCGCACTGTCGCGGATGGCACGCGGATTGAACGGGTCGCCTTCGACTGTCGTGAACTGATCCCGGATGACGCGGTCAACCGTGGTTGTGTTGCCCTCGATGTCGATCCGCTCGACAAAGATCCGCTCGCCCCGGACAAGGCTGTAGTCCACATTCAGGATGCCGCTGCGTTCATCCCGGGTAATGACCGGGTCAACACGCAGGAAATTGATGCCGATATCCGACGCCAGATCTTCCAGCCGCTCGATATCATTGTCGACCAGCACCGGCGAATAGACCTGCCCGCTGCGCAGCCGGACCGTGTCCAGGAACAGCTGCGCATCCGCCTCGGGAATCTGGCTGCTCACCGTCACCGACCCCACGCGGAACTGCTGACCTTCCTGCACGTTATATGTGATAAGATATGCATCCCTTTCCCGCGTCAGCGCCACATCGACGTTGAGGATGCGGAAATCCGCATACCCGCGCGAGTTGTAGAAATCCGTCAGGACCTGCTTGTCGAAATCCAGCCGCGCTGCATCAAAGGTATCGCGCCGGATGAATGTCCGGAAAATCCCCGCCTGCTTCGTCTCCAGGACACCGCGCAGCCGCTGTTCCGAAAACGCCCGGTTACCCACAAAGGAAATCCGCGCCACCTCGGTCACGGCGCCTTCAAAGACTTCGAACACCAGATTGACCCGGTTGTCTTCAAGTCGGATGATCGACGGCGTCACCGTGGCATTGATCCGGCCGCTCACGACATAGGCCTGAGTGATGGCAGCAACGTCATCCTCGACCTGCGACGGATTGAAGACGCGGTTCTGCACGGACCCGATGACCTGTGCCAGATCTTCGTCTTTCAGCCGGGCATTGCCCTCAAAGTTGATCTGGTTGATCGTCGGATATTCCTGAACCGCGATGACCAAAGTCCCGCCCTCTGGGATGATATCCACCGACTCGAACAGCCCTGTACCGCGCAGGTTCTGCGCCGCCGCGTTCAGGTCGCCCGCCGTCACCGTCTCGCCGCGCGCAATCCCGGCATAGGTCAGAATCGTCTCGGACTCGATCCGCTGGTTGCCCTCGATCCGCACCGCGCCAAAACTGTAGGATTGCGCAAACCCCGGGCCAGCCAGAACCACCACGAGAAATAGAGCCCAAAGCCCGGCAAAAGACGGAATGCTCTGGCCACGGCCATACCCATTGCACCCAACGATGCGCTTGCCACAACCGATCATCTTTACCGCCAGTGCAGACATTACCATTTGGGAGTATCGGGTCTGACCGGCCTTGTCAAAAGCACAAAAGGGGCACCCGAAAGCACCCCTCTACGTTTGGCGATGTTTTGCCTTGGCCCTGCGGGCCGGGCCCTATTGCGTGATCACAGCCCCGATCCACGAGCCTACGCCAAGCGACACAAGGATCGTCACCAGATAAAGAATCCGATCCGTATTCAGCTTGATCAGCAGTCCAAGACCCGCCGTGCCGTTTGCGACCATCTGCATTGTCATCTCCTGCAAAAAGAGTCACCCAACCACCGGCTACCCTGTCATTGCGGCAGCATCATGGCAGATTGTTCAGGGGCACAGAAACACATCGTTCGCCACGGCAAAGATCATCATGCCAAGGATAAGCGCAAGCCCGGCGGCCATCAGGATCCTCAGGGCTCCGTTGCTTGGCGGGCGGCCTGTCACCGCCTCATAGGCGTGGAACACCAGGTGGCCTCCGTCCAGCACGGGGATCGGAAACAGGTTCATAAGCCCGACTGCCGTCGACAGCATCGCCACGAACCAGATGAAACTGACCCCGCCCTGCGACGCCATGGCCCCGCTCGCCTGCGCGATCCCGACCGGCCCCGACAGGTTGCATGTGGAAATCGCACCCGAAATCATGTGACCCAAACCTGAAATCGACGAGGTTATGATGAACCAGATCTGCCGCGCACCTTCGCCGATGGATTGGAATATCCCCGGCGTCTCGGTCTGCACCTCAAAGAACAGACCGCCCGACACCCCCATCAGCCACCGCGTCTCGAACGATCCGTCTTCGCGCGGGATATCAACCCGCCGCGGCACGACCGTGAACGTCAGTTCAGTCCCGTCCCGCCAGATATCCAAAAGCAGCGGCGCCCCGTTCGAAGCCGTCACCCGTTCCACGATCTGGTCAAAGGCAAAGACCGGCGTCCCGTCCACGGCGGTAATCACGTCGCCTGGCCTGACATCCACGTCATAGGCCGCAGAATTGGGCGATACCCCCACAACAATGGGCGAGAATGGGTATGGTCCCTTGACCACCATCTCCTGCCCGTCGCGGCGGATCGCATAGTCCAGCACGGGCTCAACCGGCAGCCCCTGAATATCCACCGTAAACCCGTCCGGTGGCGGCACCGCGACACCGGCAATCGACAAAAGCTGATCGCCCGGCTGCAGATCCTGCACATAGCCATCGGGCAAGGCCGAAAACGACTTTATTGTCACCGGGTCAACCGGGCGGCCCTGCATCATGATGACGGCCGAAAACACGATGATCGACAGGATAAAGTTGAACGCGGGCCCCGCCGCCACCGTCGCTGCCCGCGCCCAAAGCGGCGCGCCCAGCATCGTCTTGCGCCGGTCTGAATCCCGGATTGCGCCCACCGTGCCGACCGACGCCGCATTCGCATCGCCCAGAAACTTCACATACCCGCCAAACGGCAGCGCCGCGATCTGCCACCTTGTCCCGCGCTTGTCGGTCCGCGCGAAAAGCACCGGTCCGAATCCCAGCGAAAACACCTCGGCATGGATCCCGCACCAGCGACCGACGATGTAGTGGCCATATTCGTGAATCGCCACGATGATCGACAAGGCCACGACAAAGGCGACAAGCGTAAAGGCGGCAGAGCCGAACTGCGGCAGAAGCTGGGTTAGTTCCATAGGTCGCTCACTTCATCCTGTTGATCGCTTCTGACGCCCGGATGCGGGCAAGCGCGTCAGTTTGCAACACTGTATCTAAGCTCAGTTCGGCTTTTTGCAGCCCGTCTCTTGACCACATGGTGTCGAGAACCTGTTCCACAACCGCCGCCATCTGAAGAAAACCGATCTCTCCGGCAATAAAGCCGTCCAGCGCACGTTCCTTTGCCGCGTTGAACACTGCCCCCATGAGCCCGCCCTGTTCCATCACCCGCCGGGCAAGCGCCAATGCCGGATATCGCGCCGCCTCGGGTGCGCGAAACGTCATCGCGCCGATCCGCGCCAGATCAAGCCGCGCAACCGGCAGCGGTTTCCGCGCGGGCCAGTGCAGCGCATAGCCGATGGCAT
>JBGSWJ010000371.1:0-2586 GCA_041752495.1 Rhodobacterales bacterium | reverse complement strand
GAACCCGCCCATCAGGCCTGGCGCGGCATGACGCGCATCCGCGCCAAATCCTTTGGCCCCGCCATCGCCGACCTGCGCGCAGGCATCAGTGCAGGGCTGGCCTTCCCCCGCCTATACCAGATGATCGCCAGCACCGAATTGCGCAACGGCAACCCCGACGCCGCCCGCACGACCCTCGATCAGGGGATCACCCTCGCGGGCCTTGATACCGAACTCCGCTTCGCGCGCGCCGAACTCCTCCGCGACAACGGTCAGCCCGCGGCCGCGCTGCAGGACCTCAACGTCCTTTCCCGCAACGATTCCCGCTCACCCAAGGTGCTGATCCTCCACGCCGAATGCCTTGCCGCCACCGGCGCCATGACCACGGCCAAGGCGCTCCTTACCACTGCGCTCGAACAGACGCCCGACAACAAACACCTCCGCACCGCGCTTGTCGCGCTGCACGAACAGGCCGCGTCCTAGCTGCTGAAGTGGCCGACCGCCCCGTCCTTCACAGATTGCGCCAGCGTGGCAAACACATGGTCCGCGACGGACCGGAAGCACATGACGGCAAAACTCCCGTCCTCCAGCGCCCAGATCCCCGCCGCCACCTGACCCAGCCGCGTCCGCCGGAACATCCCCGGACGGAACGCGTCCGGATGCATATCCGCAGGCGACAGCTTGGCCAGCACATCCCGCGCCCCCGCGCCTGACACCCCGATCAGCGCCCGCGCATCCGACACATCGACGGCCAGATGATGCACCCCCGCCAGCGCGGCATCAATCTCTGCCACCGCCGCCCCAGCCGCACCATGCGCCAGAAACAGCATCACCTCATCCGGTGACATCCAGGCAATCCCCTGACCGACCGTCCCCGTGGCCATCCCCGCCGCCGGAAACCCGACACCAGCCAGCCCCGTACAGACCGCCTGCAGCGCGCCATCCGCCAGATCGCCGCGCAGCGTCACCATCCCTGTCAGGCCAAGGTCACGCAAAACCACAGCCTCGCCGACCGAGACGCCACCCAAGACCGAAACCGCCTCAGCCATCCTGCTTCTCCCCGGCCTTGTCATAGAACACCTGATCCACGATCCGCACATCGACCGTCGTGCCATTGCCCTTGGTGAACGGGATCACTTCCCCCATCCGCTCGGGCCCGCGCTCGACCAGCCCCATCGCAATGCCCTTGCCCAAAGTCGGCGAGAAATAGGTCGACGTTACACGGCCCTGCGTGTTCTTCTGCCCATTCGCATTTGTCCCGGTGCCCACCGCATAGGCGCCATCCGGAATGACCGATCCGTCGACCGTCTCCAGACCGACCAGTTTCCAGCGCCTCGGGTCCACCATATGGCTCCGCTCCTGCCCGCGCTTGCCCAGATAGTCGGTCTTCTTCTTGGAAATCGCCCAGCCCAGATTAAGGTCTTGAGGAATGACGGTCCCGTCCGTCTCGTCCCCGATCATGATGAACCCCTTCTCGGCCCGCAGCACGTGCAGACATTCCGTGCCATAGGGCTGAATCCCGAACTCCGCCCCCGCCGCCAGACAGGCATTCCAGAAGGCAAGGCCCTGCGACGCAGGCACCGCGATCTCATAAGACAACTCGCCAGAGAAACTGATCCGGAACACCCGGGCGGCGATGCCGCCCAGCGTTCCTTCGGCCCAGGTCATGAAGGGCAGCGCCTCTTTCGACACGTCCATCCCGCCCAGTTTCTCAAGCACCTTCCGCGCATTCGGGCCAACCACTGCGATCTGCGCATAGGCTTCCGTCACATTGGCGACATAGACCTTCCAGTCCCACCATTCGCACTGAAGCCAGTCCTCCATATGCGCATGAATCCGGTCCGCCCCGCCCGTCGTCGTATGGCACAGCCAGGTATCCTCCGACATGCGCACCACGACGCCGTCATCAATCAGGAACCCGTTTTCATTGCACATCAGGCCATAACGGCATTTGCCCACAGGCAGCGTGCTCATCACATTGGTATAGAGCATATCCAGGAACCGCCCCGCATCCGGCCCCTTCACGATCAGCTTGCCCAGGGTCGAGGCATCCAGCAGCCCCACATTCCGCCGGACATTCAGCACCTCGCGGTTCACCGCCTCATGCGTGCTTTCATGCCCCCGCCGGAATGCATAGGGCCGCCGCCACAGACCCACAGGCTCAAACTCGGCCCCGTTGGCCTCGTGCCAGCCATGGATCGGCGTCTTGCGCACCGGCTGGAACAGATCACCCCGTGCCACGCCCGCAATCGCGCCCATCGAGATCGGCGTATAGGGTGGGCGGAACGTCGTCGTGCCCACCTGCGGAATGGGTGTGTTCAAAGCGCCGGACAGCACCGCCAACCCGTTGATATTGGAAAGCTTCCCCTGATCAGTGGCCATCCCCAGCGTCGTGTAACGCTTGGCATGTTCCACACTTTCATAACCTTCCCGTGCGGCCAACTGGACGTCCGAGACCTTCACATCGTTCTGATAATCCAGCCACATCTTCTGCCGCAGCTTCAGGCTCGCCCCCTGCGGCATCAGCCACACCGGCAACATCGCCCCCTGTTCCGGGTCCGTGGCCACTGGCACACCGCCCGCCGCCTGCCCCGTCACGGCAGCGCC
>JBGSWJ010000370.1:0-2513 GCA_041752495.1 Rhodobacterales bacterium | reverse complement strand
GCCCGCCCGCCGCATCGGCCAGCGCCCCGTCAAGCCGGACAAACCGGTCAAAGGGCAAGGTCACCGTCGCCTCGACCGGCACCGACCGTGCGGTGCCAGTGTCACCCGTTCCCTCCGCCGTGGCCACCGCCGGGATCACGAACTCCCCCGCCGAAAAGGCGAAAGGCGCGACAAGGGTCGAGCTTTCCCAGGGGATCTGCGTGCCGCCGGTGGCGTTGTAGACCTCCTCGCGCACACGGCCCAGAAGCGTCGTCACGCTTTCCGCCGGATCGGCCTGCACAACATTCAGGATCGCCGCCGTATAGGGGCTGTTTTCGCCCGCCGCCCCGTCCCGCGCCGTTTCCCCCGGGGCTGTCGCAAAGGCCACCAGCGAATTGAGCGGCGTCCGGAAGGGTTCGAACCCGTCCCGCGTTTCAAACAAGGTCGCGTCGATATTGGCCGCAACCATCAGCCCGGGGAACGGGTTTTCACGGCAGGCATCGATGATGGCCACATGCACCGCCCCACGCGCCGACAGGGCGTCGATCACCCGGTCCAGCGTGACGGAATAAAGCGGCAGATCGTGGACGTCATTGAAGGCGACATCGACAGGCAAAAGGTAATTGCGCGCCCCGATCTGAATCCCGTGTCCGGCAAAGTAGAACACCAGATCGGCCCCATCCGGCGTGTTCAACATGACTTCGCGCAGCAGATCCTCGAACCCGCGCCGGTCAAGGTCATGGCCGGAAAAGACACGAAATCCAAAGGCATGGAGCATGTCCGCCATGGAATCAGCGTCAAGGATGGCATTGGGCAGGTCGGGGGCTGTCTGGTAATCCGAATTGCCGATGACCACCGCGATCCTGTCCCGGGGCAGTTCCGCCCCGGTGTCGGCCCGCACTGCCGGCGCAGCACAGGCAGCCGCTATAGCACAGGCACCGACCCATCCCAGTGCCACGGCCCGTACACGCCCGGTCATGGCCCTCAGCCCTCGGTCCAGGGGTCGGGTTCCGGCTCGGGTTCCGGCTCAGGTTCGGGCTCCGGCTCGGGTTCCGGCTCAGGCTCAGGCTCAGGTTCCGGCTCGGGTTCAGGCTCAGGTTCCGGCTCGGTCACCGGGTCGGGGGTGGGCGTCGGGTCGGGTGCAGGCGCCGGATCGTCAGAGGGTATAGGATCTGCCGAATAGCTGGCGTTGTTGCGGCTTTGCGTGCCGCGCGGCGCCGCCGTCGCGGCTCGTTCGGCGACAGAAGCTTGGGACGCGGTGGCCGAAGAGGTCGGCGGCGCGTCACAAGCCGCCAGAATGGCAAGGCAGGATACGGAAAGAGCCGCGATGAGTCGCATGATCAATAATCCCTGAAGTCTCAAATACCGGGATCATGCCAGAAACCGCAGCTTCGCGAAACTCTCTTGCAGGGGGAGAGGAGCGGCCCCTCTCCCCGTGGGGCGCTGTCAGAGCGCCTTGACCGCCTCAAGCACCTCGGCGATGTGCCCGTCGACCTTCACATTGTTCCAGACCCGGGCGATCTTGCCGGTCTTGTCGATCAGAAAGGTCGACCGCTCGATCCCCATATAGGTCTTGCCGTACATGCTCTTTTCCTTCCACACGCCATAGCGTTCGCAGACATCGCCCTCTTCGTCAGACAGCAGCGCGATCTTGAGGTCATATTTGTCGCGGAACTTGTCGTGCTTTTTCACGCTGTCCTTGGACACGCCCAGCACAACCGCCCCGGCAGCGGCAAAGGCGGGCGCCTCGCTGGTGAATGTCTGCGCCTCAAGCGTGCATCCCGGCGTGTCGTCCTTGGGATAGAAATAAAGGACGACGGCCTGCCCCTTGAGTGTTGCAAGGGATACGGTGCCGCCGCCATCTCGGGGCAGGGTCACGTCGGGTGCGGGCTGGCCCGCTTCGATCACGGTGGTCATGGGATCAGGTCCTTGAGAAGTGAAACGATCATGGCTTTTGTTTTAGGCCGTGGCGCGTGAGAATAAAGGGGTGCGCGGCAATCTCCGCGGACGCGGCACCATGCACGACGAGCAGAACAACAACCGATGACCGAGGCCGAGCCAGATCCACCCGCCCCGACACGGCGCCGTCTGCGGCTGGGCTGGCGCTGGGTCATCCGGTTTTCCTTTGTGTTGCTGATCGTGCCCATCATCACGCCCGTCGTCGTGGGTGTTCTCATGATCGGCCAGCGGATCACGGCGCCAAGCTGGATCATGGAACGGGTCGAGGAAAGTGCCGCCAGCGTTCTCGAAGGCGGCGACCTGCAGTTCGGCGAAATCACCGTCGAAATGCGCAGCGACATGCACCCCGTCGTCCACATGACCGATGCCGTGCTGAGCGATGCCAATGGCACGGTGCTGGCCCGCGTGCCGGAAATCGAGGTGCAGGTTTCGCCTCGTGGGCTTTTGTTCCGCCGGGCGGTGCTGGTGCAGCAGATCACGCTGCGCGGCGCGCAGGTGGCGCTTCGCCGGGGCGAGGACGGGATGCTGGCCTTTGCGTTTGACACGGGCGGCGATGCGGCCGTCGGGCAGGCCGC
>JBGSWJ010000369.1:0-32894 GCA_041752495.1 Rhodobacterales bacterium | reverse complement strand
GGCATCCCACCTTCGGCTTGGCGCAGGATCGCAAGGATCTGCGCCTCAGTGTATCTGCTTGTCTTCATTCAGAATCTCCTCGTTCATCTTGCCGAGAAAATTCTACTTATGCAGCCCCTTACTTCCGGGGGGGATTACCGTCGCCGCGCACCGGATTAATTGAATGTCTCTTAAGTGCTCCAATCCGACATGCGGTGGTCGCGCACTTGTGCAGACGCTAACGGAGACTTAGGCAGAGTGGGCTGCCCATTCAGGATCCCGAAATAGATGTCGGATCAGGTGGTTGGCGATGGCGAAGGCGATCTCCACTAAGAAGTGAAGCGGCAGCGACCCAAGGTGGCGCAAGTGGCGACTCTAGTGGCACACTTGGCTACCCAAAGTGGCGCAATCGTCAACCTACACTAGCGATGGTCACGGCGGGGAATTGCGTTTGCTGATCTGCGATGGCGCAAATGGTGCGCCGTCTTGCTGCAATTGGCGGTCCGGCTCGGAGCAGGTGGCGACCCAAAATGGCGCAGGTGGCGACTCGGAATCATCTCCTGTCGCTAGCGAATGAGCGGGCTCCCGCCCCCCGCATATGCCCAGCGCACAGAAGGACCCAAAAGGGTGGGGGGGAGAGCCCTGCCTAGAGACCAGCCCGAATGAAAGGCAGCCGTCTCTTGTCAGTCTGTCCGAGTAGTCGCTTGCCCGGTGGACTGTGCGGGGTCGTCAGCCTCACCTGAGCGCGGAAGCTGACGGGCACACCGACCTCTTGCGCGATGAGTTGGGCCAGGTCGGCTTCGCGTCGTTCATAGGCGGCGATGACGCGGTCGATCAGCGCAATGCGGTCGGCAATACTGCTGCGGGAGAAGCTTGCGAAGGCATGCCGGGCGGACATCACGGCGCGATCCACATCGGAGGCACTACCGCCAGTGGCGACGGTGGCCCAGGGTTCCTCGGTCGTCGGGTCGATCAGGGGCCTTTCGCCGGCAGCCTCTGGGGCGATCCATTGGCCATTGATGAAGTGTTCGCCAAAGTGCCGCATCCGGGCCTCTGCTGCTGAATTGAGAATGAGTGTCGCCGGGGCGATCACCGGAAACCATAGGTGGCCGGTCGCCCATGGTCGATAGATGCAAGGATGCATGGAATGCAAAGCTGTTTGTCGGGTATAACCCGAGGCTAGACCCGACTGGCGGCTCCGGAAGGGCTTGATCGGTCCCGCTTGACCTGACCGCCCGGCGCAAAGAGCCTTTGCGCGCAGGCGTTTGCACTTGATCGGGTGTGCCCTCGCGGGGGAGTCCTGCAGTGTCTCAGGGGGAACCGCATGGAGAGCTACGACTACATCATCGTCGGTGCCGGCTCGTCTGGATGTCCGGTTGCGCGGCGGCTGTCGGATGATCCGGCCAACCGGGTGTTGCTGATCGAGGCGGGGCCGGAGGCCGAGCGGTTCTGGGTGAATACGCCTGCGGGGATGGCGAAGCTCTATTTCAACGACCTCTTGAATTGGAATTATCACACCGAACCAATCGACAAGCTGGCTGGCCGCAAGATGTACTGGCTGCGCGGCAAGCTTCTGGGCGGTTCGAGTGCCATCAACGGCATGATATTCATCCGAGGCGACCGCGCGGATTTCGATAGCTGGCGCGATCTGGGCAATCCCGGTTGGGGATATGATGACGTGCTGCCACATTTTCGCGCGATGGAGCATTTCGAGCGGCGCACGGACGCGTGGCGGGGTCAGGGCGGGCCGCTGTGGGTCAGCGATCCGGTGGTCAAGTCGGCATCGAGTTTCGATTTCATCGAGGCCGCGGCGAAGCTGGGGCATGAACGACTGGAGGACATGAATGGCTCGGTCCATGACGGTGTGGGCTTCATGCAGCACACCATCAAGGGCGGACGGCGGCATTCGGCCTTTACCGCCTTCGTCAAGCCTGTGCTTGGGCGGCCAAATCTGACGGTGCTGACCGATACGCGGGTGGCGCGCGTGGCATTGGAGGGGCGCGTTGCAACGGGTGTCGAGGTCATTTCAGGCGGTCAGCGCCGGGTGATTGCCGCCGCCCGCGAAGTTATCTTGTCGGGCGGGGCGCTGAACACGCCGCAAGTTCTGATGCTATCAGGTGTGGGGCCCGGGGCCGAGATTGCGCGGCATGGTCTGCCGCTTGTTTTGGACAGTCCCGGGGTCGGGCGGAACCTGCAGGACCATTTCTACATGCATACCGGATGGCGTGCGACGGCGGACAGTTCATACAACGCAAATCTTGCCGGGATGCGGAAGTATTGGGAAGGGTTCCGGTATCTGATGACCCGGCGCGGCTATCTCGCGCTGGGGTCCAGTCAGGTCGCGGCATTCGTCAAGAGCAGGCCGGAGGAGCCAATCTCTGATCTGCAGATCAGCTTTCGGCCGATGACGTTCCAGTATTTCCCTGATGGAACAGTGCGAGTTGAAAGCCAGCCCGGTATGGGCGTTTCCGTCTATCAGTTGCGGCCGCACAGTAGCGGGCAGGTGACGCTGAGGTCGCCCGATCCTATGGACAAGATGAAGGCCGCGCCGAACTTCCTGACCAATCCGGGCGATGTCGCGGCAATAATCAGCGGGATCAGGCAGATCAGACAGATCATGGGGACCGAACCGATCAGGTCACGCGTCGTCGCCGAAGAGGTGCCGGGGCCGGGGATCAGGTCAGATGACGACATCTATCGTTTCATGGAACAGACCGGAAATTCTGCGCATCATCAGGGCGGCACGGCACGGATGGGGAAGGATGCGATGGCGGTGGTGGACGAGCGGCTGCGGGTACGGGGGGTGGAGCGGTTGCGCGTGGTTGATGCTTCGGTCATGCCGCATCTGACATCAGGCAACACCAATGCTCCCACGATCATGATCGGGGTCAAGGGCGGGGCGATGATCGCCGAGGATGCCACGCCCCGGCGACCCATCAGCGCCTATCCCGGTCTTTTTCGTGATTGCAGCCTCTTCGACGTTCACGTTGAAGGGCCGCGCCATCGACCTGGCCGAGATCGGGCGGCAACTCGGTGTCCGCTACCTGCTGGAAGGCAGTATCCAGCAGGCGGGTGACCGGCTGCGCATCAACACGCAACTGGTCGAGGCGGAAACCGGCCGGATGATCTGGTCGAACCGGTTTTCCGGGGCACTGGCCGAGATTTTCGAATTGCAGGACGCGGTGACCGAACAGGTCGCCGCTGCCATCGAGCCAAACGTGATCATTGCAGAGTCGCGCCGGGCCAGCACCAAACCCACGACTGACCTCAGCGCGTACGACTTTGCCTGCAGGCCCTGCCGATGGTGCATCGCTTGCCAGATTTCGAAAGCTTTGTCGCAGCGCGGACGTTGCTGGAACGCGCGCTAGCGCTCGACACCGGTTATACCCGCGCCAAGGCCCTGATCTGTCGGCTGACCGAGGCGGCGCGGTCGGAACGCTGGCTAAGCATCGAGGCAGCCGCAAGCTGCCTGCCGCTGGCCGAGGAGGTGGTGATCGACCACCGCAACGACGCAATGGCCCTGGCCTTCGCGGGCATTACGATTGCATTTCTTGGGAAGCAGCAACGGCGCGGGGTGCACATCCTGCTGCAGGCCTATGCGCTGAATCCGAATTCCAGTCATGTCCTCTATGCCTCTGGTTGGGTGCACTTTTATGTCGGTGACCAGACCACGGCGATCAACCATTTTGACCGGGCGATCCGGATCAATCCGCTGGACCCGATGATTGGCCAGATCCGAAGCGGTCTGGGCTCCGCCCTGCTGATGTCCGGTCGGGTCGAGGAAAGTGTGGCAACTCTGGAACGGGCGCTGGAAGAGGCCCCTGAATACACCGGAAACAGTTGGTTGAGCCTTGCAATCGGGTACTGGGAGCTGGGTCGGGTCGACGAGGCAAGGTGGTTCGCAAAAAAAACTTCTGGCGCACGAGCCGGACATGACGATCTCGGGAACGATCAGGGACACACCTCTGACCATGCCGGACATGCTGGTCAGGATCGTACGCAGTCTGCGCGGCATCGGCATACCGGAATAATCAGCGCAGCAACCGGTCGACGGCGCGACGTGCCTCTTCGCGGCGGGTCTGTGCCATCAGGATTTCATCGGGCGTGCGGCTCAAGGTTCGGGGTCGTATCTGCCGCATTGTCGCCTGAGCCAGAGCGCCACATACAGTCCGGAACAGGGCGATCACCCGCTCGGAAGCCGCAGTAATCTTCACGGTGCTGTTGGCTGACTGCAAATCGCTGACGGGAAAGTCTGTCATGGTCTGTTCCTCTGGTCCTGATTGACCAGACCAACCTGCCTGACGCGGGCCATCTGCGTCCTGAATCGGTCGGAAAGCTTCCGAAATTCGTTCCTAAACGTTCCAAATTCGGTGACGACTGCATCGCGCGGCTTACTGCCGCCGGGAAGTACCGCAGGCCAGTGTCGGCCGCATTCTCAGTCCCGGCCGCATCCACCCTGCATGAAGAATGGCAGATCAGGCTGCCATGACGCGATCCCTGTGGCGTCCGATGCGTCGATGCCAGTGTCCTGATTTTCCGCTGCCGCGAAAATCGCCCGGTCGCACCTTGCGGTATGTGCCGCTTCTACGTTGAGGACGGAGCGCCCTCCTGCTTCAAGTGCGGCCGCGATCCGGGCCCGCAGGCGACTGAATATGCCACGCGCGTCTCTCGGCATGGCTTGTATAAGGTGTTCATCGGTTATTTGGATCATCGCAGACCTCCTGTTCAGCTTACTGCTCTGGTGCAAGGCACCGGGCATGGCCCATCGCTAAACCCCTCACCGTATCGCTGCTTGAGGACTGGCTGAGGAATCGTTGAGCGGTGGGTGTGGATTTGCTAGTCATGCGCATGAAGCTCCAGTTTGACCCATTCGAACTCGACACTGATCGCGCAGAGCTCAGGACGGTGTCGGGGCAGGTCAAACTTGAACCCAAGGCTTTCAGGCTGCTGCGGCTTCTGGTCGAGAACAATGAACGGGTCATCAGCAAGGACGAGATGATTGCTGTGGTTTGGGACGGCCGTTTCATTTCGGACGCCGCCGTCTCGACTGCATTGAAGGCCGTTCGCAAGGCGCTCGGGGATGACGGGGACCGGCAAGAGTTTGTCCAGACTGTCCGCAGCGTTGGGCATCGCTTTGTCGCGCCTGTCAGGATCAGGCCGACCGAAAACGCGGTGAACAGCCCGGCGCCCCAGGCAGAACGATCTGTCGCCGAGAATCCGCGCGGTGAAAGGCCGACCATTGCCGTTCTGCCGTTCGGCCGGACCGGATTGCCCGATGCCTTTGCAAGCCTGGGCGACGCGATCCCTGCCGACATCATTTCTTCGCTGGCCCGGCTGCGCTGGTTGCGGGTGATCGCGCGAGAGTCGACTTTCCGGTTCCGGCAAACAGACGTGGATCTTGCCGGACTGCATAACGTTCTGGGCGCGCGCTATTGCCTTTCCGGCCGTGTCGAGCTTTTCGGCAAGCGACTGGAAGTGAGCGTTGATCTTGTCGATACCCGAAGCGGGGGAGTCATCTGGTCTGACCGTTTCGAACGGCCGGTCTCTGACGTTCATGCCATCCGGCACGAGATCGTGGGTGCGGTGATCTCTGCACTGGATCTGCAAATCCCCCTGACCGAAGCGGCCCTGGCGCGAGGCAAGCCCGTCGAACATCTGGATGCGTGGGAGGCCTATCATCTGGGGCTCAGTCATGTGTACCGCTTCAATGCGCATGACAATGCCATTGCGGGTCAACTGTTCCGCCGCGCAACCGATCTGGACCCCGGCTTTTCCACCGCCTTCGCGGCCCGGGCCTTTGCCAATTTTCAGGACGCAATGATGGGTTACGTGCCGGACCACCAAGCCGCACTGGACGCCGTCAGGTTCGCGGCCGAACGCAGCATCGAACTGGATCCGCTTGATCCCTACGCGAACGCCGCCATGGGACGATTGCACATCCTGACGGGCAACCCGGATGACGGCCTTGTTTGGATGGACAGGTCGGTCGAGTTGAGCCCGAACTATGCCAAAGGCCACTACTCACGGGCCTTCCTGCAAGTGGTCCGCTGTCAGGCGGTGGCGACCCGCGCGGGAATTGACATGGCGATCGGGCTCAGCCCGCTCGATCCGATGCTTGCCCCGATGCGTACGATGAAGGCACTATCCTTCGGAATTGATGGCGACTATGCGACCGCTGCCGATTTGGCGGTGCTGGCAGCGCGCACTGCGACCAGCCATTTCCGCATCGTCATGGCGGCAGTCGCGTTGTGCCAGCTTGACGGTCGCACAGAAGCCGCTGCCCGCTGGGCGCGTGTCGTGCGTGACGTGCGACCGGACCCGTCGATCAACCAATATCTGAAGACAATGCCTTACTCGGATGCAGATTTTCGCGAGAGGATTCGGACGGCCCTACTTGCGGCCGGGTTTCCGGATTGAACGGATCAATGAACGGCGGCTGCATTCGGGATTGATCCGAAAAGAGCTGCAGATCCGCTAAGGACCGCCAACGGTAGCCGAGGCAAGTTTCTAAGCCACACTGATACAGCCGGCCATGGCCGCATAACTTAGACCGAACAGCCTCCGGCAAACCCGCATCAGTTCATCTCGCCAGCCACCGGGAAGCGGCCTGCGCCGAGGGGAAGTTCTCGGTGAATGAAGTACCCTGGCTCCCGCAACTGGCGGAGCAGCGCCGGGATGATCCGAGACCAGGCATAGAGCAGGTTCGGATCGGGTTCTGGAAAGTCGTGTTTGACCACCTCATGCAGGCGGGGAAGGGCGTGGTAGGGCACCATCGGGAACATGTGATGTTCACAATGGTAATTCATGTTCATGTATAGGAACCGCAGCACCGGGTTCATCAGCACGGTCCGGCTGTTCAGCCGGTGGTCCAGCACGTCCTCGGCCAGACCTGCGTGTTGGGGAAGGCCGTAGAACACGAGCAGCCATACCCCGTACCCCCGGGGCAGACCGATCAGCATGGCCGGCAGGATCGACCCCATCCCGATGCAGGCGAGCACCGTGGCCGCGTAGATGGCCATGTGGACCCGCGCAGCCCGGATCGCCCGAGGCTGTTCGCTTTCAGGAACGTAGTCACGCTCATCAGCGGACAGGCGGCCCATGGCATGGCGGCCCAGCGTCTGAAGCGATGTCGGGATCGAGGTCAGCCCGATGGTGTTCAGCACAAGCAGGATCAGTTGCGGCGGCCGCATCAGGCCCACCTCGGGGTCGCGCCCGACGATGATCGTATCGGTATGATGTCGGGCGTGGCTGTAGCGCCAGACCACCGGGTTCCGCATCATCAGGAAAGAGGCGAATTCATAGACCCAGTCATTCATCCATCCGGTCTTGAAAGCGGTCCCGTGGCCCATCTCATGCCAGCGGGCATCCGCCGCAGAACCGTAAAGCACGCCGTAGATGACAAAGACAGGGACCGCCCACCACGTTCCCCATGTCATGATCCCGAGGACGCCGAAGGAGAGCAGCAGACCAAGCCAGAGTGCGGTATTGCGCAGGGCAGGGCCGTCGGACCGCTTCATCAGATCCTTGAGCACCTTGCGATCCACCGGGGTCTGATACCACTCGGCATTGGCGAGACCTGCCTCGATGGCATGGGCATTCTCGGGTCCGGCAAGGGAATAGTCGCGCACGGTCTTGAGACGGAAAGGAGCAGTCAGATCAACCATGTCACAGAGTCCTAGGCTCTTGGATCGGCAAGGAAGGCCTTCAACGCGTCATCGTCGGCCGCGCTGACGATTTCATTGGCAGCAGGGAAGTCGCCCCCTGTCACATCGTCATGGAACCGACGAAAGGCCGCGACGCGGCGCGCATGAAGGCGGGCGTGTTCGGTCTTGAAGTCATCATAGACCCGGGAATGGCGCGGGATGCGGCCTGGGGTTTCGCCCAGAACGTCGATGGCAAACAGGTACTGGACATCGCATCCCCCACCCGATCCCATCGAGATGACAGTCAGCGGTGTGGCCCGGGCGATGGCCGTGGCCACGGGTGCCGCGACGATCTCCATCTCGACGGCAAAGGCACCGGCGTCTTCGTAGCGTCGTACGGACTCCATCACGGCCCGTGCCTCTGCGGCGGTTTTCCCGAAGGCGCGATACCCTGTCATCCGCGCTTTTTGGGGGACAAGCCCGACATGGCCCACAACCGGTATGCCTTCGCGGGCAAGAGCAGCGACGACATCAAAATGCATGGCGCAATAGATTGAATCCGCCCCGGCATTCAGGCCTTCAAAGGCATCGCGCAGCGCTTCGTCGGCGTTGAAGTGGTCCCCGTGGATCAGGCCAAAGCAGTAATGCGTGTTGGGTGCCGCCGCACGGATGGCCGCCCTGTCGCGTTTCCATCCCGACACGATCATCTCGATCCCCGCCTCTTCGGCGGCGGCTGCATGTTCGGGGGTAAAGCAGTTGAGTTCGGTAAGTTGACGTTTGCCCTTCAGCGCACGGATATGATGGGCTTCCAGCTTCATGTCGCACCGCCGGGGCAGTCGCTTTCCCGGATGACAAGGAACGTGTCGATGATGTCTTGCACGATGCTGTTGTCACCCCCGAGGCGGGCGAGCATCATGCGGCCAAGACGCAGTCCGATGGCCCCCAGATCCTGACTGAACGAGGTCAGCGCAGGCCGGACATAGGCCGCAATCGGCATGTCATCGCAACCGATCAGGGCCACGTCCACACCGGGCCGGATACCCAGACGCTGCAGTCCCTCCATCGCAGAGATTGCGATCAGATCATTCCCACAGACAAGCGCCGTCGGCGGGTTGGGTCCGGTAAACAATTCTGTCACGACTTCCTCGCCGGTGCGGCGCGACAGGAAGCATTCGATTTCATGGGCAGGGTCAAATCCAAGGCCCGACATCTCGATCCCTTGCCGGAACCCTTCGATGGAGTTGCGGGTGTAGTTGTAGCGTTGCGGCGATGTCAGGTGTCCGATGTGCTTGTGTCCTAGTGCCGCCAGCCTTCGGGCGGATTCACGGCCAACCTTGTGCTGATCCCGATCCACGAAGGAGTGGCTGTTCCGCTGGGTCTGGCCGATGGTGATGAAGGGAAACCCGCGCTCCTCGAGCCAGTCGATGCGTTCATCTTCGGGTCGGGTCCGGGCAAAGATCAGGGCGTCGCAGCGGTTACGTTCGACCGCGCGGCGGATGACTTCGATCTCTTTCTCGAATTCCCGGGCCATGACGACCTGCAGGTCGTAGCCCTGTGCCGACAGGACCATCTCGAGCCCGTCAAGGATGCCCAGAAAGTATGGATCGACATATTTCGTCCACGGCTTGGAAACCACAAACGTGACTGTGTTGGTTTGATTGCGGCGCAGCATGGCTGCCGCGTAGCTTGGTTTGTAGCCAAGCGCCTCTGCGGTTTCCTCGATCTTGCGGCGGGTTTCGGCATTGACATCATCATAGCCGTTCAGGGCCCGCGATACGGTCGATACCGATACCCCTGCCGCCTTGGCCACGGCGCGGATACCGGATCTTTGTCCCTGATTGTCTGCGGCCTGATCCGTCACGTCTTCCCCTTGGCCTTCGCACCAGTGAGTTATGATCGCAGCGGGCGAAGTGGAAAACATCAAAATCGTTTTTGTAGAATCGTCAAGATGAAAACTTCTATGCGCGAAAAATGGGCGTTTTCGACCCAAAACAGGGTTGACGAGAGGGTAAATGGCCGCGCTATGCTGCGAATAGTCCCAAAACGGTTTTGGGAACATGGGAATCGCACCGCACAAGACGATGCGTAAGGGAGGAATGAAATGAACAGGATGCCAAGACCCCTGCTGGGAGCCGTCTGCCTTGCCGCGCTTTCCGCCGGGAGCGCATTTGCCCAGGACGATGCCAAATGGTGCGCCGGCCAGGACATCATTGTGTTCTCGGGCGGCCCGGCGGGCGGGTCGTTCAACTCGATCATCGACCGAGGCGCCACGCAGGCGGCCGAAGATACCGGGGCCAATGTCCAGATCATCTATTCCGACTGGAACTTTGAACAGATGGTCACCCAGTTCCGTGACATGATCGGCCAGTCGCCGGACGGGATCGCCATGATGGGCCATCCGGGGGATGCGGCGCTCATGCCGCTTGCCGAACAGGCCGATGCCGCCGGGATCAAGGTCATGTACATGAACGTTGACGTGCCCGAAGTGCGGGCCCGGTTCGGATCCGGTTTCGTCGGCGCTTCGCTTTACGAACAGGGCCGAGCCCTTGCGGCAGAAACGATCCGCCTTGCCGGTGACGCCCTCAAGCCCGGCGACGTGGGGATCGTGATGAGCCGCTGGGAAGCCGAAAGCCGTGCTGCCCGCGAACTTGGTCTGGTTGAGGGCCTTGAAGAGTTTGGCATGACGATCATCAAGCTGCAGGAAGCCGACGGCGCCTCGGCTGACCAGATGATCCAGTTGCCTGTCCTCACTTCGGCCGTGCTGTCGAACCCGGGGGTCAAGCTGATTGGTTACCCGGGTGGCCCGTGGGTTTCGGCCGCGCCCGTCTTCATGCAGTCAATGGGGATCGAGCCAGGCCAGATCATTGGCGTCGGCTTTGACATCGGACAGGGTGTGAAGGAGTCGCTTGAAAGCGGCTACATGCTCGTGACCGCCGACCAGCAGCCGTACCTGCAAGGCTACATGCCGGTTCTGTCGCTCTGTCAGCAGCTTGTCTACAAGCTGGCACCCACGAACCTCGACACCGGTTCGGGTTTTGTGACTGCTGCGAATGTGGGTGAGGTTGCAGTGCTGGCCAACGAAGGCTTCCGCTGACACCAAAGGGGCGCGCAGCATCTTCCTTGCTGCGCGCCTCAAACCTCGAGACTGGAGACCACGGATGGACGCTGGCGCGCCGATCATCGAACTGAAGAATATCGTGAAGCGGTTTGGCAGCGTCGAGGCACTTACCGGTGTGTCGATGACTGTCCGCAAGGGCGAGGTTCTTGGGCTTTTGGGTGACAACGGGGCCGGCAAATCCACATTGGTGAAAACACTGGCGGGCGTCCACAACCCCACATCTGGTGAAGTCTGGGTGCGGGGGCAGTTGTGCCGGCCATGGACACCATTGGCGGCGCGCAATGCCGGGATCGAAACGGTGTTTCAGGACCGCGCGCTTGCACCACAGCATTCCATCGTGACCAACATCTTCATGGGCCGCGAAATCACCAACGCGTTCGGCTTTGTCGATACGCGCAGGCAGATCGCGGAGTCGAACCGGCTCATGCGCGAGATCGGCTTCACCTCCAAGGTGTTCAGCCCGGAGTCGGTTGTCGGCAACCTGTCGGGCGGCGAACGTCAGGGTGTGGCGATTGCGCGTGCGCTTTACAACAAGGCCGAAGTGATCGTGCTGGATGAACCGACGACGGCCCTTTCCCTTACCGAAACCCAGAAGGTTTTCCGCTTTGTCGAGGCGGTCAAGGCGTCGGGGCGCACCGTCATCTTCATCGGCCACAACATATACCATGTCTATGACATCGCTGACCGTTTCTTTGTAATCGACCGGGGCCGCGAGGCCTTCGAAGGGCCCAAATCCGCCTTCACGGGCGCAGACCACCTGATCCACATGATGCATCAGTTGGCCGAAACCGGGCGTGCCGATGTCCAAAGTCTCAAGCAGACGGCCTGAGGAGACGACCATGACCGAGACATCCCAAGCCACCGCCATCATTGACAACCGACGGGAGCAAAGCCGCATTCGCCGCTTCTATGCGGTCAATGGCCGGGCGGTAAATTCCTTCGTGGCCTTCATCTGCGTCTGGCTGTTCTTTGCCTCGCAGAACTGGATGCTCTTTCTCAATCCGGGCTTCTACGGCTCTTATCTATATTCGATCCCGCCCTCGATCATCATGGTCACGGCGCTCGTCTTCGTCATCACCGCCGGAGAGATTGACCTTTCCTTTCCGGCCGTGATCGGTGCCGGCGGGGGAACTTTCATGTGGCTTATGATCTGGGGCATGCCGCTTGTCCCCGCCGCGCTTGTGACGCTGCTTATTGGCGCCGTACTCGGACTCGGGATCGGGGCGATTGTAGTTTATGGTAAGATATCGTCCCTTGTTGCGACACTAGGCCTGTCCTTTTTCATCATTGGAATCGTTAACTTCCTTGCCCAGGGCAAAAATCTTGAGCTTCGCGAAGCGGTCGGGACCTGGGGCAACACCCTGTTTGTGGGCAAATGGACGATCTTCGGCACGCAGGTGCCGAACCACTTCATCCTGTCCCTGATCTGGGTCGCGCTGATGTATTTCCTGTTCCGGTATCACCGGTTCGGCATCCGCGTGCAGATGGTGGGCGACAATCCGAACTCGGCCCGGCAAATGGGCATCAACGTGGAACGCATCCGGGTTGGCGTGTTCGTGCTGTCCGCAGTTGCGGCGGCGCTGTGCGGTGTGATCCTTGTCCAGACAGCGAACATGGTCTGGTTCCCTTTGTCCGGGAAAGCCTACCTGCTGCCCGTGCTGGCGGCGATCTTTGTCGGCGGAACACCCGTATGGGGCGGCGTCGGCACCGTCATCGGCGCGTTCTTTGGCGCCTTGACCATCGGCCTGATCCCGTCGGGGGCCGTTGGGGCCGGGTTTGCGGGTTACTGGACCGAGTTCATCTTCGGGATCGTCATCATTGTGACCATGGTCGTTCATCGTTTCTCTGGTGGGCGGGTTAGCTAAACATAGGCTGGCCTGAGTGAGAGGACCCTAGCAACTGTGTCTATTGGGCGTGTTGAAGGCGCCATGGGACCCCGGTTTTGAGGATCACGCTTGCGATGACGACGAGCCGACGCGCAATGGCCATAATAACGAGCTTGTGCGGCTTGCCGTGCCCTTTGAGACGCTTGGCGACGGGCTTCAGAACCGGGTTGTGACAGGCGGCGGCGAGTGCGGCTTGGTACAGCACATGGCGAAGCGCCTGCCGTCCTTCTGCGATTGCGCGTCTGCCGCGCATCGTTCCGCTGTCGTGAGGTACGGGCGCCAGGCCGGTCATTGCCGCGGCCTCACCTGCGGCCATTCGGCCGAGTTTGGGCATCTGTGCAATCAGCATCGCCGCAGAAACCGGTCCGCTGGCGGGAATGGATCGCAGGATCTTTGCCTTGGCGGCACAGCTTTCGTTCTGCGCGATGACGGCCTCGATCCGGTCTGTCCTCGCCCGCATGGCCCGGGAAAGGGCAAATGCCTTGATCTGCGCTGGGCGCAGTTGCACTGCCTCGACCTCTGCCTCGACGAGTTTGGCCCAGAGGATCAGCCGCGCCTTATAGCCGAACTTCCCCAGTTCCCGCGCCCAGTAATGCGCCCAGGTGCAGGCTTCGATGCCGATCAGGCACGGCGGCAGGCGCGATAAGAACGGCAGAACCTGCGTCCGCCGGTCCTGCCGCCGGATGGCAACCTCCCCAGCGGCATCAACTGCGTGAAGGTGAAACACGTTCTTGGCCAGATCGAGGCCGACCGTGGCAATCACCTTCATGGATGGCTCCCTTCATGGGTTTGTGTGACAGCACCCAATGTGGCACATTGCGATGCCAGGAGCGGGAGCCATCCACTCCATCAATGGCGTCAATGGCTCGATCCATTGGTGGATCATCGTCGGATACACGCCATAATCGGAAGCCAGTTCCGACACCGTGCGCGCCCCCTTCACGGCTTCCAGCGCCACACGGGCCTTGAAGGCTGAATCATGATTCCTGCGTTTCGGCATGTTCTGATCTCCTCGTGTCTGGAGACCAGCCGACGTCAGATCGTAGCTTCGGTCACTGTCCGATTTCAGGGGGGGGTAGCTAAGAACTTATGCCGCAGCCGTCAAAAGTGCCTGACTTGTTCGACGATGGAAGGTCGGCAACTTGACCGGGTGAACAGATGTCTTGTGCGATGAGGAGTTGCATGGCTAACATCGTCCAAACTGGGGAACCAAACTATGCCTTCAGGTGGTGTGGATATCGAGGAACTCAAGGCTTCTTTGGCAACGGCCAAGAAGCGCACCATGAATTTCGCAATCTGTCTTGGCAAAACCGCCGAAACGACAGTGTTCATGATTCACAAGACCCGCGCGCCCGACGCGCTGGCGCGTTTGGCCAAGGCGGCTGGTGAAACACAGAAGATCGCCAGTGGTTACATCGACGTTGAGGGCAGCAAGATTCAATTGCGGTGCATAGATGGGGTTCCATCGGGTATCGCCAAGCGGACTCGTGCATTTCTTGCCGGACACAAGATGGCCTTCAAGGTCTATGCACTGGATCCTGAAGGAAAGATGGTCGAGGGGGGAGAAGACGACGAGGCTCAGCCGCCCGGGACTGGAACCGAAACATCAGAAACGACTGCCGCACCGCAAGGGAACGTCGAATGGTCCAAGATCGCAACCATTCTGGGTCCGCGGATTGAGGCCTATGTTGTTTCTGGTGGTGAGAAGGCAGCTGCCGTCACAGCTGCGTGGCAAGGAGCGAACGCGGCAGCGGCAAAAGGCAACTTGGACGACGCCAAAGCCGTCGTTGCACGTATCCTGCCCCTGCTCGGCGAACCCAGCAAGGCCGTCGCTTCAGAACAGTCTGCCACTGACCATCCATCAACTGGCGAACCGGTAACTACTGAAGAAGACAGCGTTTCCCCGCCGATTGAAGAAGGGCGCGCCGAAAATGTTGAGGACATTTCGGTCGGAGGCAAAGAGGGAGTTGACACCGCGGTCTATGCCCAAGCGGCGAAAACGTGGCGAGATGCCCGCAAGACGATGTTGACGGAAATTGGCAAACTTCAATCGGCCATTGTAGCACTGCTTTCACCGGACCCCAGGATGGCCGAAATCGTAGCGGACGCGGCCGACCTTCCCGACAGGCTCGACATTCTGGATACAGGTCTGGACGAGGTCCTTGATGCTCTGGCCGACGCGGCGGATGAAACAGAAAGTCTTGTCCTGCGAAACGAAGCGAGAAGTCAGTTGCGTGAGTGTGCAGCTGCACTCGAGTCGAAATTCTTCAAAGACGTTGATAGTTCCAATGGATTCGCGAGCGTTGCCGTTACGGCCACTGCGCGCAAGTCTCTGGCAGCAATAGCAAGAGTGCTCACTTGACCTGATCTTGTTGGGCTATGGATAATTGGGTGAACAGGTGCCGAACGTCGAACTGACACCACAGCAGGCGGCTTTTCTTGAGGCCTATTTGGCGGCAGACATACCCGATGGTCCATCGGTGGAAGAACTGCGGGCAGAAATCGACTACGCCAACCTGAACCCGGCCGACATCTGGATCGAAGCGATGTCCGAAGTAGATGCATCAATCAGCATCCTGCGGTCTCAGCTTGCTGGCGACCCGGACCCCAATATGGATCGGATTGCCAAGCTGGGCCTGATCGGCGTCACCGGCGGCAATAACCGTGCCTTGATGGGCGCATTTGTGACTTTCAGCAGCGCATCAGGTGAAAGCAAGGCCAAGGCAGCGCAGGACTTGATGCGAATAGTCGATCAGGTCGAAGAATTCGTGAAGACCGATGACATAATTACACTTCTTGAAGAATTCCCTCAGGGTTCATCTCCTAAGATCAGGGAACCACTGGGAAATGCACTCAGTAAGATACGGAAGACTGTTGCGATCTAGGACCGGACACGATCCGTCGCCAGGAGATAAAGACTATGCCCGACGACCTGCGCCAGTGGATTGAAAAGTTCAACAAGCGGAAGGGATGGCAAACTATTCCCATTCCGGATTCGAACGACAACGCAATCAACACGCCCCGCTTTGAAATGAAACGGCGTGAAGCCCTGTCTGAGCAGGAGATATCGTCCGTTAAATCGGAGTTGATCAAGACGCGCTCCGTCGTGATCGACCTTTCCGAAAAACTCAAAGTCGCGCAAAAAACGCGTGGAGGGGAGCCTGCAAAGATTGAGCGCCTCCTTGATGCGGCCAAACTGCAGGAATCCAAGATAGAGGCCCGCCTTGAAGAGGCAGAGCAGCGTTTGCGTCGGCGGCAGATGGCCACGGAACAGGCCGATGAGCTTGATGAAGGGATGCAGGACGCGATCCGCAAGGAATACGGTGCGATCGAAAAGCTTGAAACAGCCGTCATGCAAAAGGCCAAGAAGAGCAAAAAGAAGGCCCCGGACCAAGATCTACTGGACTACCGCAAGGTCAGGGACGAAGCCATCAAAGCGATCAACGAGGTACGCGACGAAGTCATCCAGCTTCATGCCCTCGAAGGATTTGAATCTCAGATCTACAATGGCATCAACGGAGCCGAGTATACGCTCCTGATGACACAACTCAAGAAAGCGGACCTGATCGCCGAGCTGGGCGAAATCGGAAAAGCACGGTCTCAGGTGAGGCTCACGCTTGAGGAACTGGACCGGATCAACAAGATCCGCAAGGGGCTGATACCAATCCGGCAAAAGGAACGTGACCACCCCGAGCTTGAGGAAGTCGAACAGCGAGCCAAGACTTGGGCAACAGCCATCCGGGATCGCGGCTTTACAGTTCTTGCCGACGATTTGGATCGGAAGACAAGAAAGCTGATCAAAGACTACGTCGAACTGCGTAGCCAGACGCCCCAAAAGGACCTTGCAAACCTCGCTGCGCCCATGCGGCTCCACGCTGAGACTTGTGAGACTGACTTTGGCAAGGTCGACAAATTCGGCAAGACCAGGGAAGCTTTTGTCAAGCTCGTCGGGGAATTGCGGGCGCTCGGTTTTGACCAGAGAGCCGATGACTATGACAAGATCTGGAACAACTACAAGCCCGGGACCGATATCGACGACGACCTTGAGTGGGCGATCGGCGTTCTGGGCGATTTGCAGGAAACCTTTGAACGACGCAGGAAAAGGGCGTTGCGCCACGAGAACATCGATCCCGTGGCCCTCGGTCAGCAGCTTGCGAAGGTCAGGCAAGATTATGAAGGCATGTTCAAACACGACCGCGATGGAAAACGGAAAACCATCAAGGATTCACAGACCCGGGAAGACAAGGGCGTAAAGAAGGATTCCCGCATCCCGCGCGAAGCCCTTGATGAGATCCAAATGAAGCTTCTGGTGGCTGATATGCTTTTGCAGAGCAATTCGGTCGAAGCCATGAAGCAGGCCAGTGATTACCTGGACAGCATTGCAGAATTTCAGACCAACGTCAGCGAGGATTCCAAGCTTTATGAAACTGCGAAATCCGCTCTCGGCAAGGTGCGCGACCGCCTTTCCCAGATGGACAAAAGGTATAACAGCTACAAGGGGGCAGAGCGCCTGTCTCTGAAGTTGGATGCCGACGCCTTTGAAGAACGCTACAAGGGCCAGTCACCCGACAAGAATCTGGAAGAGTCGCAAGAGTTGGTCCGCCGGGGCAATGAACTCAAGTCCGCTGTGCAATCGCTCAAGGTAAAGCATGATCAGTTCACGAAATCTGCCAAGAAGCTGTCCAAACGGCTGGATGAATTGGGCAAGCTGTTCAAATCGAATGATTACTCGCGCGGCGGGGTAGATGTTACCGGTTATTATGGTGATCTGCGACAGAAAATGGGCGAGGCCCAAGTCAATGCAGACAAGTTTGACGACGACGGTCTCGGGGACGCAATGCAGATGCTGATTGATGTCGAAAGCACCCTAGACCGCTGGCACGACGTTGCAAAGAAACGGTTCGAGCTTGGTCCAGACAAGCTCAAGGGTAATGATTTGGACGACTGGCGGGAAATCCGAAGCGATGCCGTTTCAGGCCAGAAGTCGAAGAATGAAGAGGTCGAACAGGGCAAGAAATTCAAAGAGCGTCATCCTGGAATTCTTGAGCGGGCGAAGAAGGCTCAGGAGGATTTCGAAGGGCTCAAGCTTGACCCCACGGATGCCAAAATGGTCGTCCTCGAGATCGAGACGCTGGCCAAGCAGATGAAGTCAAAGCCCGACTTTTCGCGAGGGCTTTCTGAACTTGACCGGCATGGGAAAGCCATTGATGCGCTGGAACAGACGGTCAAGGACATTGAAGGCTTCAAGGCCAAGCCGATCGGTGAGGCCGCTGTTCAGACGGTCGCACAGGTCAATGCCTTTCTTGATTTCGCAAGAAGCTTTGACAAGATCGTCACAAAAGTTCCGGATCTCGGACCTAATGATGCGCCGGACAACGACCCCGTCGATGTGGATACCAAGAAACTGCGCAAGTTCCTTGACCTGGTGTCTACAGCTGTGCCGCAGAGCGTCCTGACCGAGCTGGTCGATCAGGCAAAAGCCTTTGGAACCCAGAAAACACTGACCCAGCAAGCGCGTGGCCAACGGGAGAAAGCCCTTATCGCGCTGCGACAGATCGTGGGTCATCTGGAATCAAGCGCGCCTGTCATTCAGTTCCGCAAGCAGACCTTTGTACCTGACAGCACTTTGACCACCGCCCTGAGCGCGCTGTCGCGCCTTGAAGTGAAGCTGCTGACCACACTGAAATCCTGACCTCTGTCCCCACTGCAGGAGCCACCAAATGCCCAAGAAGTTGAGCAAGGAACAGAAGACCTGGCTGAAAGTGATTGCCTCAGATTCTGCCAAGTTCGAACAGGATGCCGAACGGCAAGAACAGAGGGGCGAGAAGCTTCAGGAGTTGCAGAGCGAACTGGACCTGATCCGCGATGATCTTCGGAAGGCTCAGGAATTTCAGGTGAAGTGGACGAAAGAGCAGAAGGAAACCTTTTGGCGCAAGGAAGGCAAGGTTGTCACAAAGACGATGAACTGGAGCGAAGCCAATCCGCAGAAGGATGAAGAAGGAAACGTAAAGGCAAGCAAGGGTAAGGACAAGAAGAACCGGATGTTCCGGGATATCGAGGTTGATACGAAGCACGATCTGAAGGTCAAGAGAGGGAAGGACAACAAAGTCAAGATTGCCATCGAGATCGACGAAAAGTCCGTGGTCGCAGTGCAGAAGATGCACGAAAAGCTCGTGGAACTTCAGGCCAAGATGGAGGAAGCCAAGGATTCCAACGGCAACCCGCTCTTCACCGCCCGAGACATCGAACGAGAACTTTGGTCACCCCTCGTGAAGGCGGACATTATCCCATCAAATTCTGTGGCCGACCGCTACAGCCAGGAGGCGCAGGTCTTTAACGGGGCGATCGAAATCTACGAGGACATGCTCAAGGAGCATACCAAGACGGCATCCAAGCACGAGAAGGCGCAAAGGATGCTGCGGATCGGCAAAGACACGCTGGCCCTTGTCGGCACTGTCGCCTCGCAGGCGATCCGGATCTCGGAGTTCAATGGCACTGGGATGAGCGGCCAGGAGGGACGCGAGCTCAAGGCACAGGTCGACCTGAGCGTTACCGGCGAAGAAGACAAAGAGCTTCTTGCGAAGCGGTTGAGCCAGTTTGAGGACCAGCTGGACAATAACCTGGCGCAGAGCGGCATCGCTTTGACAATGGGTGTCTTGAACGGTGTCATCGACATCTCTGGCAAGGCGTTGGACAAGCCAAGCGACAAGCGCAATTGGGCGATTGCGGAACTCGTATTCCAAAATGTCGCCGATGCCGCCGTCAATTCCATCGGGGTCGTCCGCGAAAACAACATGGAAAAAGGCGTAGGCGTCGTTTCACAGGACGCCAAGACCACGACAGCGGCGGCGCAGAACCTTGTTCGCTACGGTCTTGCCGGGTCCAAGGTCATCTTCCGGATGAAAGAGGCACTTGATGCGTCGGATGGGGATCGGGCGGGCTTTGTAAAGGCTATGGTCCTGTCGATCGGTGATGCAGTGGGCAGTGCTTTTGCCGCCTTTGATGTGGCTTCGGATCGGTCGGCCAGCACAGACGACATCATCGATCCGGGAACAGCCGGCCAGTGGGCCAAGATAGGAGCTTATGTTTCGGGCGCGATCATCGCTTCGGCCAACGTGGCCGAAATCGTCAAGGAACTGAATGATGCCAAGAAGGAAGGACGCGAGCCTAACATCAAGGGAATCGTCGGTGCGCTGGGATTGCAGGCTGTCGCGTCGATCATGCAGGGAACTTACGTCGTGGCCTCGGACGGCACCCGCAAAGGCTATGACAACACGGCAATTTCTCTCAATCCGAACGAAGAGACCGAGTACGAAAAGGGATACCGAAAACAGAGTGATCCGGACGCGCTCAAGGAGTTTTCGGAGTCGATGAAGGACATCAACGGCATGATGGCTCTTCTGGACGGCAAACTGCCAAGCATGGAGGATCTGCAACAGAAAGCTGTTGCCGAGGCTGATGCCAAGGCCACCAAACTGGCCGAAGCCGAGATGAAGGCCCTTGCGGAAAAAATGAAGAACCCGAAATTCCGCAAGCAATTCGAGGCAGAACTTGAGGAAGAGGCAACAAGCGAACGCGCGGCCATCATGGAGAAGATCGCGATTGCCTCGATTCCACCCGAGGAATTGGGTGATCCTGAAAAGGCCAGCAAGGCGATGGCCATGATGGACGAACTGATCGCCGAGTCCGAAGCTTGCAAACAGAAATGGGCGCTGCTGGACGGCCTTACCGCTGGCGGGGCCGCGATGATTGCCAAATTTGCGCCGGGCGCCGGTCTTGTCGTGGCGTTGCGCCAGCTTGTTTCGGACGTCGTCCAACTCGTGCAGAAATCCAAGGAGTTGAACCTCTGGCGCAAGAATATGGCGCTGACCTACGGAAACGATTCTGTCTATGGCCCGGCGATTTCCAGCAGGCTCAGCAGCGCAGCCATTCAGGTAAGCCAGAAGACCCTGAACGTCATTTTCAGTTCCGTGGGGGTTGCCGCTGAAGGTATGCGGCTTGCCGACGTCATGGGCGCAGCGACGGCGACTTCGATTGCGAACACGATGGCGCGCGCTCTATCGGACTACGGCTACAAGATGCAGAAGGAGGCCGAGATTGAGATCGGCTGGTACTACTACAAAAAAGCCCGCAGCCCCGAAGGCCAGGGGGATCGGAAACTGGCCCGTAAGGCCGTCAATTGGAACTCGACCCTGTCGAAATGTGTAATGGCCTACGGGATTGTGAAGGACGACGATCCGATTGCAGCAGAGATGGCGCGCAACTGCGGCCTGACGCCTGAAGTCCTGGCTGACCAGCATGACGTCTGCCAGAAGGTCGTCCAATATTTCATGTCGGTCTACAGCGATGACCCGGTCGTCCTTAAGCGTATTCCTGTCAAAAAGCCCTGGCACCCCGGTATTCCGCAACTGACGCTTGAAAGCTGGCTGTCATTCAAGGCGGCGGCATTGGTCAAGGCAGTTCCATCACTTGATTCCGCATCGATCCAGACCCGCGAGATCGACGACGCCTTGGCCAAAATGGATGGCCTATGGAAGGGCAAGGGCTATGGGGCGAGGCGCGATGCGCTGGCAACTGAAGCGGTCAAGTCTGGCGATTTTGACGCTCTTGACGATTATCTCGAAGATGCGGTCAGGGTGACAGAATCTCTGATTGTGGCCCTTGACGACTTTACGCCAAGGAATGGTCCAGTGCCTGAGGGGACGGATGACAAGTGGACTGAAGGCGCGCTACATCAAGAGATGGCAGCAATTATCGACAGTCTTAAGGCTCAGACCATCATGCTCCGGACCGAAGCGCGGTATGACCTTTCGGAACGTCTCGTGGATGATGAATAGTTCTCGTCAGAACATGTGGACAATGTCACAATCCGTTTTGGCAGCTACTAAGCGCAGAAAATCAGTCTATCCCTTGACTTTCCCTTGGCGCAGATAGGTTTGGAGACACTCTGGATGAGTTTCGGCGTGCAGTCTTGACCCCCATAGCAGGGTGATCGGCGTCTGGTTTTGCCCCCCCTTTTGATCTGTCAGACTGTTCGCTGCGGGGCAGCGGACGGAGGGGGAGTTGGAGCGGGTGGATACGATTGCGCGGGTTCGTCGGGCCTTCTGCATGCAGGGCTGGTCACTGAAGGGGGGATTACCGTTCTTCCCCCACCCGAACCCGAGGCATTTCTAAGGGCATTTTGGTGGAGCGTCGCTCAAGGGAAAAAGGCTCTTTCGGGTGGAAAGAGTACTGGCTGGGGCGGTAGGAAGCGAAGTCTGTGGTGTTGAGTTGATTAATATCAGATACTTAGGTGAATTATGTCGATGCAGATCGTAACAGTCTGACGTAACGTATTTTCGTGTCGCCAACCACGGCCAAGGTCCCGCGACAATCTGTGTTCGAAATGAAGGGTCATGGCATCGCGGTGTTCCGACCTCCGTTCACTTTTCGGGTCAGTGCGACGTCTTTCGTGCCGTTCCTGGCCGAGGAAGAACACCACCCCAGATGCATGTTGACATCGACATTGTTCATCCCCGCGGCGCCCATTTGAACAAGCACTTCGATCGGCCCGAGTGCTGGTCATGCGTCATCCCTGTAGACGAGTTGATCGTAGCCGCTGAGTCTCATCGACACGACGGCTTTCATCTTCGGCTGGCCGTCCCTCGGGCTGAAAAAGCCAAGTGCGGCGTTGGACATTGCAGTCTCCCCGTTTGGGATGAGTGTCTGCCGAGCAGTCCTCAAGCCTTCTGGCGCGCGTTTGTGTGGTCCCAGGCCGGCGAGTCCAGCAGTGTAAGGGCGCGGCGTTCGCCAAGAATGACCACGTCAAGCCCTTTGGTTGCACTGGATTTGACATAAGCAAAAGCTAGGCTCTTGCCCGTGGCATGGCCAAATGCACCCGAAGTGCAGACGCCCACCACATGATCGCCCTGCATCACCGCTTCACCGCCATAGATGTCGCAATCGGTCGCGGCGATCTCTCCGTAAACCAGCACCGTGGCGATCCCCGCCGCCTGCACAGCAAGGGTTGCCTCGCGGCCCCTGAACTGCCCCTTGTCGGCGACGAAAAAGCGGGTGCAGTCGGCTTCAACCAAGGTGATCTCGTTTGTGAGTTCCGACCCATAGCCCCGATACCCCTTCTCCATGCGGAGTGAATTGACCGCCTGCATACCGAAATCGGCGATCCCGTGCGGCTGACCTGCGGCCCAGATCGCCGCGTAAAGCCGGGCAAGTTCGGCCATCGGCGCATGGATTTCCCAGCCGAGTTCGCCGACATAGGTCACCCGCAATGCGCGAACAGGAATACCGGCCAGCATGATTTCCTGGGCCGACAGCCACCGGAATGCGGCGTTCGAAAAATCGGCATCAGTCAGGCTGGCCAGCACCTGGCGCGACTTCGGACCGGCGACGACCAGCATGCCGAACGCGTCGGTGACATTGGTAATGACCACGTCGGGTCCGGCTGCAAAGGCAAGATCGTCACGCGCCTGTTCTTCGGCCCCAGCGCCAGTGAGGACATAGAACCGGTCTGGCCCAAGGCGGGTAATCGTCCATTCGCCCAGAATGCGGCCGTTGTCGGACAAGACCTGCGTCAGCCCGATGCCGCCCGGCCTTTTCGGCAGATGATTGGCGGTCAGGCGGTCCAGAAGCGCCGCCGATCCGGGCCCGGAAACATCGAACTTGGCGAAGCTCGACAGATCCATGATCCCCACCCGATCGCGCACGGCGCGGCATTCAGCGGCAACCAGATCAAAGGTGTTAGTCCGGCGGAACTGCAGTCTTTCCACAAAGCCCGACGAAGCGAAATACTTTGTCCGTTCCCAGCCATGCACTTCGGTCATCACCGCGCCTTTGGCCAAAAGCGTCTCGTAAAGCTGCGTCACGCGGCGGGGGCGTCCGGCCTGCACCTCGCGCCCCGGCAGGGGTGTTTCGAACATGTTGTGATAATCGTCAAAGCTCTTGGCGCGCGTATAGTCCTGATCGGCGTAGCCCCCAAAGCGGCGGGGATCGACGGACCCCATGTTGATCTCGGCATCGCCGTGGATCATCCATTGTGCCAGAAACTTGCCGCAGCCTGCACCTTGGGCGATGCCGATGGACGATCCGCAGCATTGCCAGGCGTTTTGCACGCCGGGCATGGGGCCGACCAGCGGGTTGCCATCGGGGGTGTGTGGAATGGCGCCGTTGATGATGCGCTTGATGCCGGCATTGGCGAAGATCGGCATCCGGTCCAGCGCCTTTTCCAGCCAAGGCGAAATGCGGTCGAGATCGCCTTCGAACAACTCGTTTTCGCTGGACCACTCCGGCCGACCGCCACCGCCAGCCCAGGCCTCGCGCGCGCCGGTGTGTTCGTAGATGCCGATCAGGCCTGCCTTTTGTTCTTGCCGGTAATAGCCCGCGGTTGCCGGGTCGCGCATGACGGGCAGTTCCACGGGGCTGTCCCTGAACTCGGGGAGCGGTTCTGTCACCAGATACTGGTGTTCCATATTGGTGATGGGCGTATCGACCGCCAGCCAGCGGCCCACCTCGCGCGCATAGCAGCCAGCTGCGTTGACGACATGCTCGCAGGCCACATCGCCTTGCTCGGTCTCGACCCGGAACTCGCCCGAGGGCAGGCGGGTGATGCCAGTCACGCGATTGCGCCGCATGATCGTCGCACCCAATTGCCGGGCACCGGCCGCCATTGAGTTACAGGCGCTGGCCGGATCGACATGGCCATCAAGCGTTGTATGTGCACCGGCCAGGATGCCGTCCGTCACGAGCCAGGGATTAAGCTCGCCGATCCGTTCGGGGCCGATGACCTCCATGTGAAAGCCTACATTGGCCGCGAACCCCTCGACATGCCGAAACCAGTCCACTTCTTCGGGCGTGGTGGCGATGCGGATACCGCCGCAGCCATGCCAGCCGGTCGGATGGCCGGTCAGCGCCTCCAACCTCGGGTAGAGCGTGTTTCCGTAATGATGGATCTTGGCCATGTTGTAGTTGCCGATGAAGGACGGGCATTGCCCGGCGGCGTGCCAGGTTGACCCACTGGTCAACTCGCCCTTCTCTATCAACAGCACATCCGTCCAGCCCGCTTCGGCAAGATGATAGGCCAGACCCACTCCCATCATGCCGCCGCCGATGATGACAACTTTCGCATGGGTCTGCATGATCGGTCTCCCTTACCAGACGCCGTTGCCGGCCAGCATCCGTTCCCGCGGAAGGATGATGTTGAAGTTATCCCTGATTGCCGCATCGACCTTGTCATCGATATGGCGCGGGTAATGTTCGGCAAGGATCTTGCGAACACGGTCGCGCGCCACATCGCGCGTGTCCCGCGCCCCGGCATCCTGCCATTCGCTGATGCTGCGGCGGTCGGCAATTTCAGGATAGACGTAATCGGTCTTCATCCGCGCAAAGGTCTGCGCATGGCCAAGGTAGTGGCCCACGCCCATGACCGTGTCGCGGATCACCTCGAAGTTCAGCGTGTCTGCACTGACCTCGATCCCCTTCACCGTGCGCAGGATCGCGCCCAAAAGGTCATTGTCTATGACATAACCCTCGAAGGTCGTCCCCATCAGCGATCCCTGCATGCCCGCGCATTCATGGATCATCGTAGCCCCTGCCTGCGCAGCCAGCGACACGGTATAACCCTTCTCGCCACCGCTTTGCGCATCCGGCAGCTTGCTGTCGGTCATGCCTGCGGGAACCGAGTTTGGCAGATCATAAAAATTCGCCATCTGCGCGCAGGCTGCAGATAACAGCGCCTGTTCACCCGACCCGCCCGACATTGCACCGGTCCGCAGGTCTGACACGAAGGGCCAGGCGGCGAAGATGCCGCGACAATCGGGGTCGATGACATGACACAGGATCAGACCTGCCAGCACCTCGGCACAGGCTTGCGCCACTGCGCCTGCCAGGGCCGCAGGTGCAGTAGCCCCGGCCTGCCCTGCGGACACCAGCAGGATGGGCATGCCCGCCAGAACAGCGGCCTCCAGGGCGTCGCAGCTTTCGGTAGCAAAGCGCATCGGCGGCACGACATGGCAGCAGACGGCGGTGCAGAACGGGCGGTCGCGGTGGCGCCCGTCACCCCCCGCCACCGCATCCAGCATCGGCTGCACCGCCCGAACTGAGGCGCCATCAGTATAGCTGACGGCAATGGATTTCGTGGTGCCCGCAAGACAGGCGTAGGTCGTGTTCATGTCCAGATCGAGAATTGTCTTGGCATCCCGCGCCACAATGGACCGGTGATACCAGTGGATATTGTCCAGGCGGTCCACCAGCCGGGCAATGTCATAGAGATCGGCCACCGTGCTTTCGCGGTAGCGGCCGGTCTCAAAATCCATGATCGTCGGCGCTGCCCCGCCAGTGCCCGTGTGCACCCGCCGACCGCCGATCTCGATATCATGTATCGGGTCGATACCGTGCAGGGTAAACTTGCGGCGCACGCGGGAGATCACATCCTCGACCAGCGCACGGGGAAAAAGCAAGCGGCCGGTTCCGTCCACCTTGCACCCCGCTGCCACGGCCCGCGCTTCAAGGCTGGGGGTCACTTGCGACAGACCAAGGTCTTCCAGAAGTTGCAGCACCAGTTCATGGATTTGCAGAATCTCGGCATCAGTCAGGGGTTTGTAGCGGCCCCCTACCATTCCTGCGGGCACCGTCGAAGGCTGCGGCGTGGCCTCGACACGGTTACGGCGACCGGCGCGGCGCGGGGAAAGTTCTGACATGGCGGCCCCTCAAAGCATGCTTTGACTCCAAAAGGCACGGAATCCTCGCGCCGTTCAAACGATCATTCCGAATGGATCGCATTCATTGGTGTAATGCCAAATCCACCTGGACTTGCCGCTTCTTCGCAGATCCAGTCCATGAATGCTGCAATACCTGAGCCTTTGCTCGAACTGTTGGATGCGCAGAGGTAATACCCATCACGCGTTTCCATCGTTCGCTCCACGGGGCAGACCAGTCGCCCGTCGTCCAAAAGCGGATCGGTGACATAGCTCCAACCCAAGGCCACACCTTGGCCCGCCTCGGCCGCCTGCAATACCATCGGATAGGAATTGAACCGCAGGCCCCGACGCACCGGCTGTCCGTTGACCCCCTGCCGCAACAGCCAGGTCCGCCAGTCAACCCCGCCAAACGACGGCTTGCCGTATTCAAGGTGCAATAACGTCTGGTCCAGAAGGTCCTCAGGCCGCCGCAGTGCCGGATGGTCACGCTGATAGGCCGGACTGCACACAGGATAGACGCGTTCACCAAAAAGGAGCCGGGCTTCCAGCCCTTCCCATTGGCCGGACCCGAACAGGATCGCAACGTCCACCTCTCCCGTCCCCGGCAAGACAGGCTGATCGGTCGCCAGAACGCGAAGGTCGGCGTCAGGTTGCAACGCGCTAAAGCGCTCCAGCCGCGGCATCAGCCAGAACCACGCAAAGGCAACCGAGGCGCAGACGGTAATCTGCGGTGCCTTTGTCGCTGCGCCAAGTGCCGCAAGGCAGGCACTTACCTCGTCCAGCCCTCGAGTCACGGACTCGAACAGCCGCTGCCCCTCGGCCGTCACTTCGATGGCGCGGTGCAGGCGGTGGAACAACCTCAGGCCCAGTGCATCTTCGAGCGACTTGACTTGCCGACTAACCGCACTTTGCGTCAGGCAGAGTTCGTCAGCTGCGAGCGTGAAGCTGCGATGACGCGCGACCGCCTCGAAAGTGCGAAACAGGTCCAGTGGAGGTAAGCCGTATCTCCTCACTGACATCCTTTCGCTTTTGGAAGGCAACCGACATGGCGTCCTCTGACAGGACTATGAAAGTCGGTCAACCAGAGCATTACATGCTGGCAAGACAACGGAAGGCGGCCATGAGTGGTGTTCGTATCATTTACTGCCACGGCAGCTTGAAGCGACGCACAGGTCCTCGTTCAGGACAGAGTTGGGTGCACGCGGCCCAGACCCCGTGGTGCCACGCTGGTTTTATCGTGGCACTCCCGTCACGAACCTGTCCCATCGTGCTTCCTTCCCTTCTCGCGAAAGGATCTCATCATCAAACAGTGGGATCAAACAGCTACTGTAGAGCCATGTCGATCGCTCTGATTAGCTGGAGAATCTCGTAAGTCTCCGAATCCAACCGGACCAACGTGCCGTCGATGACCACATACTCTTCACCTTGCAGGAGTTGCGGTAGTCCGAGCTTGTCGAGGTCTGTGATTACGACAAAGTCTTCCGGGTCCAAGTAGTCGCCCACAAGATAGTTCGTGGTCATGGGTCCGATCCAGTCTTCCGTGTCGACACCTTGTCGGGCCAGACCGGGTGGCACACATGCGGGTTCGCGCCAGGCGAGCCCTGGGGGACAGTTATGGGTGCCATTGGCGTCAAGGTCATGCGGATTGCCCCGGCTAATATCGTGTCCGTTGTCCTGATCGTTGTCGTCTCCGTTGCCCTGACCATTGTCATGTCCGTTGCCATGTGAATTGCCGTTCCCACCGCCCGGTTTCGCAGCCAGTCCGGCAGGAGACAGAGCAAGAGCGAGGGCCGCCGCGAGGATGAATGACGAACGCACTTCATTCTCCTTTGTGGACGTGATGCACCAGATGACCGGTATGGTCCGCTGGCATGACGTCCGGGTCGCTGATTGGGCGTGCAAACGACATAGCCGCAGGACTGACCACTTTGGCTAAACCGTTGCCGGGATGGTCTCGCGATGACGTTGTCGACAAGCAGGACGCGAGCCGAGGTGGTGCGAATTGTAACCTTCGCTCGGAAATCAGCTTCTGATCTCGTTGTAACAGCAGAGAGTCGGCTGATCGCTCACACACATCAGTCAGCCGGCAAGGCCACGAAGAACCCATCGATGTGACCGTTGTCCCGATTGATAACCGCGCCGTCGTAGCACGCCATCGCCAAGCGGCCTTTAAAGCGCCGCAGCCTCTGACCACGATGATGTCAGCCGGGTCTCCCACTCACCCGACTCGGTCAGGATCACAGGCATGGCCTCGGGCCGAAGCCCTTAGAACGCTGCAAGTCGCGACGCGAACCAGACCAACGCGATGCTGCCAATGCTGTAGGATGCGACCCACCGGCCCCAGTCGCTGCGCCGTGTCAGCGCCGCCATTGCGGCGGGCATGACCTGTGTCACCCGCACCAGATGCAGTTCGAAGGCCGACATTACCGGCCCCGCCCAGACGACCGGCCCACCGCCGCCACGGAAGCAAAGATCCCAGTGCCAAAGGTATGGTCAACGGCTGCAGCGGCCGCATCCTGCATCGACATGGGCAGAATCGACCTTGTCCCTTGTGTCGTCGGATCGGCCCCGGTCATCAGTGTGTTTAGCACGTCCGCCACATCCTCCAGGGCCATGTCGCCCACGAAAACCTGATCGAATCTCAGCCGGGCCGGGCCCGCCAACCGCGCCCCTTGGGCCGTTTAGTCGGCGCGCGGGGTGGTCTCGCCCGGTTCTTCTACAGGGGCCGAGGACATGAGGGACTCCATCTTTCGCAGCAGCCTTTGCTGGATGACGGAATCGCTCATGTCGAGGCCCAAGAGCTCTGCCTCGCGGTAATAGATCTCGCCGCGGATCTGTTGGTCGATCAGACCCCCGGCGTTCCTCCTCCGTGGGCAAGCTGCCACAGACACCATGGAATTCGGCGTCAAGCGCGGTCAGGTCCGCCGCGCTGATCACGATCCTTTCCGGCGGGGGCGTGGCGGCTGGCGAGAGCGCCTGATAGACGCCAAATACCGCGACGCCGACGAGCAGGAAATGCAGCAGGGGTTCGGCCCGCACCCGCCTCAGCATGCGCGCCCGCGGCCGGGTGGGCTCCGTTATGTTCAGCCGCGCCCCTACAGCGTTCGACCGCTTGGACTCGTGGGCAAAGTCATGGTCATACTCCTACCACCCCCTTAATCCTGCCGCTCGCCAGTGGATCGGCAGGGCCTACAAGCCCAGCACCGACTTGAGATCATAGCTGGGGTGAATACCAGACGGCCGAGGTATAGGCACGATCCTGCACGACCGGCGGAACGTCGGTGGGCAGCGGCACGCCAAAACGCACGGCGTCAAAGGTCGTCCAGCGCGGTGTCGGGATTTCCAGCACACGCACATAATAGAACGCCCGTTCCGCCGGATCGAAATCCGGGTCGCGCCAGTAGGCGTCAAGCATCGGCGCACCAATGGTATTGGTGAAGGTCGCTGTCGCCATGTCCACTGTGTTGCCCACGGGGTCACGGGCGCGGCCATCCGCACCGATCGTTCTGTCCCCCGCGACGGCTACGTCATAGACCCTCTCCTGCGACGTCCCGTCCGCGTCGATCCAGCCCTTTATGATCTGCACCCGATCCAGGTTGGCCCAATCAGGATCACGCATCGCCCGCACGAGAAAGGTCGGTGCTGCGCCCTCTGGTGCATCAGATAGACGCCCGCCCATCGGCACGCCGCCGGCATAGCCCAGACCGGCGAAGTCCGGCACGAGTTGGTCTCCCGGCTGGAAATTCCAGCCTGCAAACAAACGCACCCGCAAGCGTGTGCCCGTGGTTGCGAAGATTTCTTTCCGCATCATCGCGTCAAAAAGCGCTTCACGTGTATTCTCGCGCGCCCAGACTCCGGTCAGGCCCGAAGCGGATTCCTGGGCCGTGATGATCCGCAAGGCGGGGTCCGCCGCAGGGATCACATCGCCCGTCATGCGGTCCGGTCCCGGCTCCGTGCCGGCAAATTTGCCGAAGTAATTCTCCTCGCCCGTCGAGGGCAATCCGGTGTGCGAGTCACTCGTGCCGTTGAAGCCAAATTCGTAGGGATTGACGCCGGTCGCGGCCTCAACCTCGAGCCCGGTGAGTAGCGCCGAGCGGGCATACTCATAACGCAACATCTCGGGCGTTTTGGGGGCAGACCCGTCAAGGTTGCCCACGTCCCAACGCTCGAAATCGGCAAACTCGTCCTCGGGCGACAGGTAGGGATGTGTTTCACCATCACCCTTGATCTGGGTGATCTCCATGATCGGCTCCCACCGGGAACGCAGAGCGGCATAATCTGCATCCATCGGCGTGCCGTCGAATGTCGCCCCGGTAAAGGCAAGACCGTTCGACAGGTTGCCATTATGGACATGGGCAAACACACGCCCCCCGGTCAGCGCTTCATAATTCGCCATGTAGGTCCAAAGGTCTTCGGGGTTCTGACTGTCGAAGAGCGAGAACGGCCGCACCCGCGACGTCTTGACTGCGCCGTCAGCAAAGACAACGATCCGGTGCAGGTTGTTTCCGCCAGGCTGTGATGACCATTCAAATCCCGTCATAGCCGTGAATATGCCCGGCTGGTTGTAAGCGTCGGCCATCTCGACGAACTGCGGCCAGATTGACCCGCTCATATCGATATCGCTGAATGGATCAAACCCGACCGAAACATCGGCCAGAAGCCCGCCGAAGGCTTCCATCGCTTCCTGCGGTCCGGCGTTGAAAGCTTCCCACAGCGCGCGCCCGCGCGTTGACGATAACAAGAGCGGGTCGGAATCGCGCAGCAGCGGTGCCAGGCCCATTGCCTCGGCATGATCGGTGAGCACAAGGAAATCGAGCGGTCGGATCAGCTGAAACGGTTGCCCGGTATTCGAGATCACGGTTTCGCCCCGTGCCGCACGATATACGTCAGCCGCAGAAAGAGACGTTCCGAGCATCCCCGCATCAGGTGACAGGTTGCTGTGAATGTGCATGTCCCCGAAGAACACCTGATCTGGATAGGTGCGAAATGCGTAGGGTGAAAAATGCTGCATGGCCATCAGATCACCTGGCGACACCTCACCCGGAGGCTCGGCCCAGGCCATGGACGGCACCACGATCGAAGCAAGGCAAAGCAGGGTCGAGCGAATTCCTGGGAGATGCGTTTCAGGGAATCTATGCATGATGTCGACTCACTCTTCAGATCATTGTGCTGCATTCTAGAGCGTAGAACGGCTATCGATTGCACAAAAAGAAGCCGTCATCGCATTAATCTGTTTTCCTATTGGGGTAATCTGGCCGAGGCAGGAGCGACTACCGCGCTCGACCGATGGAAAAGTCTGACAACAACCCCCGCCGTAGCACGCCATCACCGAGAGGTCGCTGGAGCGCTACAGCCTCTGACCAAGGTGCAGTCAGCCAGTTCTCCCACTCCGCCGGCTCGGTCAGGATGACCGGCATGGCCTTTGGATCCACCTCGCACACATCGGCCCACTGACCTGACACATCTGGTGATGCCGCTTCATGGTATCCGTTTCATGAAGGCTTCAATCAGTTCCGACACCGCAGTGGTCGTCGGATCGTTCGGCAAAACACCTGCTGCAATCCGAAACCTCGCCTTGGCATTCTTGAGAATATCAATGATGTCGGCACGAGACAAGACAGAATTGTCCATCAGTGACAAGAGTATAGACTGAACAATGGCAAAGGCAGCCTTACCGGCTACATCGCGTTCGAGCGGCAAATGTTCATTACTGATGGATAGCGATCATCGGATTTCGCGTTCAGCTGCATTCTCTCGATGCTAGACATGAGCCGTTCATTGGCACTTATTCAAGTTAGTTTTTGCCGTCGAAAAGTATGTGCTTTCTGACGTTCGAGTGCCCATCACCGAGCGGTCGCTGTAACGCCGCAGCCTCAGACCACGGCGCCGTGAGCCATGCCTCCCACTCCCCCGGCGCGGTCAGGATCACAGGCATAGCCTTCAGATGCACCTCGCGCACATCAGCGTTCGGCTCGCAGGTGAAGAAGCCGAAGAGGTCATCTGTGGTCTCGCCGTCCTTCAGCTTCCTGATTGAGGTCCAGGTCGTCCAGAGGCCGGCAAAGAAGGCTGGACGATCCTGCACCAGCGAGAACCAGATGTTCTCTTTCGTGTGATGATCGGGCTCAGCGAAACTCGTCATCGGCACGAGGCGGCGATGCTCAGGGCCCAGCCAGCGCCACCAGTGGGGTGACTTCGTATTTCGGATGTTCGTGACGTCGCGGTCGGTCTTCTTGCCGACCAGGAACTGAGGCGGTGTCGGCATGTGCAATCGTCATGATCTTGATCGGCTGTCTAGTTCCCCAAGTTACATTAAGGAAATCGCAGCCTACCCCTGCGCCATCGCCGTGGCCAAGATATCGTCCAACCGCCGTGCGACACATGCCGCGCCGTGTGGCCCTTCCCGCAGTGCGCCGAGGCCAGCGAAGCGTCCGCCGCTTCCCATGTCGACCGACAATGCGACCAGTCGCAGCGTATCGGCATAGGGGTCCGACCCGTCCGGCAGCGGCACGTAATGCAGCGCGCCGCCATCCGCGCTCGCGTCGAACACCGTCGCCCCGTCCTTGATCGTCTCGACCAC
>JBGSWJ010000368.1:0-8672 GCA_041752495.1 Rhodobacterales bacterium | reverse complement strand
CACTGAATCCCCTCGCCGGGGTCATCTGGTGGGGCGATACCACCACCGCCCGCGCCTATGATCTGGCCCTCGCCACCCGCCCCGGCCCAATCCTGCCCCTGATCACCGGTCAGCCTGACGCAGGCCACGCCCTCCTCGAACGCCACGTCTGCATCGACACGACCGCCGCCGGAGGCAACGCAGCTCTCCTCGCCCAGGCCTCTTGACGTAGTTTGGGTGCAACCCACGAAAAAGCGAGGCCGCGCGTCGCGCGGAACGAGCGCCCCCCAAAAGAACCCGAAAGGCCCCGATGACAGCACCCACCCGCCTCACCTGCCACTGCGGCCAAGTCGAACTCCACATCCGCCTCAAGGACGGCCTCGCCACAATGCGCCGCTGCGACTGCTCCTATTGCCGCCGCCGGGGCGCCATCGCGGCGTCGGTCCTTCTCGATGACCTGCAGATCGTCAAAGGCGCAGAGAACCTGACCCTCTACCAGTTCGGCACGATGACGGCCAAACACTGGTTCTGCCGGACCTGCGGCATCTACACCCACCACCAGCGCCGCTCGAACCCGCATGAATATGGCGTCAACGTCGGCGCGCTCGACGGGATCAACCCGTCCGAACTCGGCGAAATCCCCTGGGCCGACGGCGTGAACCACCCCGCAGACCGCCCGCACTAGGCCTTAACGCTTTCGCAGTCGGAAGGGCGCAGGTTAACGGGGAACCGACCACCGCCCGTTGCGTTAACCGCTCCACTGACCCCCGATTCTACCGACGTAATACCGACGTAATACCGACGTGATACAGACAAAACACCGCATCCGTTTTCCTGCGTCCTATCAATAACTTAACCGCAGAAAACCACGGCCGGGCCCGAATACCCCCGGTACCGCCCCACCCACCGTCCGCGCAACGGCTCAGATCTGGTTGCGGATGACCTTGGAAAACCGCTCGAAAATCTCGGAATTGGCGGCAATCACATCGCCATGTTCCAGCGGCCTGTGCCCCTCGCGGATCGACGCGACAAACCCGCCCGCCTCGGTCACGATCAGCGTGCCCGCCGCGATGTCCCAGGCATGCAGCCCGCGCTCCCAGTATCCCTCATACCGCCCGGCGGCGACATAGGCGAGATCAAGCGCTGCCGCCCCGAACCGCCGCACGCCCGCACATTCCGGCATCAGCCGCGCCAGATCCTGCAGCGTCGCAGGCAAAGTCGCCTGCCCGGCAAAGGGCACGCCCGTCGCAAAGATCGACTCGATCATCTTGGACCGCGCCGAAACCCGCAACCGGCTTTCATTCATGAACGCGCCCGTGCCCTTTTCGGCATAGAACATCTCGTCCTTGACCGGGTCATAGACGACCCCTGCCACGATCTGCCCCTTGTGTTCCAGCGCGATCGACACCGCCCAATGCGGCAGCCCGTGCAGGAAATTCGTCGTCCCGTCCAGCGGGTCCACGATCCAGCGCCGCGTCGGGTCCTCGCCCTCGACCGCGCCATCCTCCTCGCCCAGAAACCCATAGGTCGGTCGCGCTTCCTTCAGCGCCTCGCGGATCGTCTTTTCGGCTTGTCTGTCGGCCCGGCTGACGAAATCCCCCGGCCCCTTGGCCGAAACCTGCAACTGCTCGACTTCGCTGAAGTCCTTCAGCAGCGCCCGCCCCGCCTTGCGGGCGGTTTTCATCATCACGTTCAGGTTCGCGCTGCCAGCCATCACCGGGCCTCCTGCAAGGGGTCAGACGGGGCGTATAGGCCCAGTCAGCCCTAGGAACAAGAGGCCAGCAGCCCCTGTCCTTCCGTCAAATGCCCCCCAAAATGCCCCGCCCGGGCCACAAAGGGTTAAGCCCTTGTTGACCCGACCCTGCGATGGTGACGGCAATTCTCCTCCAAGGCCTGCGCGTCCGGTGATGATCCAGGAAGACCTTCTCGTCACGCTCCGCCACCAAACCCGCATCGTGCTCCACATCACGTCGCGGGACGTGACGAAACGCATCGCCGTCGGCACGCTCATCCTGTTCATCTGCTGGTATGGCGGCGCGCGGCTTTCGGTCTTTGCCACCGCCCTCCTGATCCTTCTGACCGAGGTGATCGTTCTCACCGCCGCCCGCTTTCTCCCCGACCGGGACGACGAAATCCCCATCACCCTCATCGTCACCGTCTGGGCCACGAACGCGATCTCCACCGTGGCCTATCTCTGGCCCGCCGTCCTTCTCGCCCAGCAGACCTCTGTCGCGCTGCTCCTCACTGGCTTCATGTGGATGTTCGGGATTTTCGTCCATATCTCCAACACCTTCGTGGCCCTGCCGCTCTATAACTGGAGCCAGATGATCCCCGGCTTCCTGACCGCGATCTATGCGATCTGGATCGCCTCCTTCTCGGGCTACACCTCGAACAACAACGGCGAATGGCTCCTGCTGATGGCGCTGATGGTGGTCTATGCCTCCAACACGTTCGAAACCCTGAACCAGCAGAAGGACACGCAAAAGGCCCTCAACGCCGCCCGGGCCGAGGCGAATGCGCGGCTCAAGGCGCTCGAACACATGACGCGCCATGACGGCCTCACCGGTCTCTACAACCGGCAGGCCTTTGACGAAGAACTGGGTCATCTCCTCGCCCGGAACAAACCAGGCAGTCATGTCGCCGTTCTTCTCCTCGACCTCGACGGGTTCAAGCCGATCAACGACACCTACAGTCACGAGGCTGGCGATACCGTCCTTGTCGCCATCGGCCAGCGCCTTGACGCGCTGGCCAGTCCCATGGGCCTTGCCGCCCGGCTTGGCGGCGACGAATTTGCGCTGGCCTTTCCGGGGGTCAGTTCCGACCGCGCCGCGCTCCGCCTTGCCGCCCGGACCATCCGCGACATCGAAATGCCCATTGCCTATGGGGAAAAGTTCCTGCGCATCGCGGCCAGCGTCGGCATCTCCCTCACCGGGACCGGTGACGACAGTGTCGGCGGGCTCTGCTCGGGCGCCGATCAGGCCATGTATCGCGCCAAAAGCGAAAATGGCGCCCGCGCCGTCCTCTATGATCCCGCAGCCTTCCCCGCCCGGCTCAGCCTCAAGGACCGCCAATCCCTGTCCGAGGCGATCCGCACCGCCCGCATCCGCCCCCATTATCAGCCCAAGGTCTGCCTGCGCACCGGCGTCCTCTCCGGGTTCGAGGCCCTGGCCCGCTGGGACCATCCCACGCGCGGCCTCCTCTCGCCCGCAGCCTTCCTCTCCCAGATCAACGAACTGGGCCTGCAGGGCGACTTCCTCCTGTCTATGACCCGCCATGTCCTGTCCGACGTGGCAATTCTCGTGGGCGAAGGGTTCGATCCCGGCCAGGTTTCCATCAACATGCCCGAAATGGCACTCGCCACCCACAGCAGCCGTCAGGATCTCGACCGCCTCCTCGCAGCCTTTCCGACTGCCCTGCCTCACCTCACCTTTGAGATCACCGAAGACGTGTTCATCGCCCGCGCAGGGGACATGATCAAGGACAGCATCGCCCATTTCCGCAAGGCCGGCGTCCGCATCTCGCTAGACGATTTCGGCACCGGCTTCGCCTCGTTCCAACACCTGCGCCAGCTTGAATTCGACGAACTCAAGATCGACACCAGCTTTGTCCGCGACCTTGGCCAGGATCCCGCCGCAACCGTCCTCGTGGACGGTTTCCTGTCCATTGCCCGTGGCCTTGGCGTCAGCGTCATCGCCGAAGGGGTCGAGACAGAGGCCCAGCGCGACATCCTTCTCGGCATGGGCTGCCGCCACGCCCAGGGCTACCTCTTTGGCCGCGCCCAGCCCTTCGACGAAACCCGCATCCGCCTTGCCGCAGAAGGAAACCGCCTTGCCCCCGCCGCCCCTCAGCCCAAGGCGATGGCCGGGCCGGTCTACTGACCAACGGCCCCTCTACACCCGTTGCAACTTCACCGCCTCCTGCCGCGCCAGCCGGATCAGATGCGCCATGAACGGCCGCTGCGTATCCTCGGCCCGCGTCGCAGCATAAAGCCGCCGCGTCAGCCCGTCCTTGGTCAGCCGCCGCGTCACGAAATCCGAATTCGTCCGCGCCTGCCGCACCACCCAGTCCGGCAGCACCGCCACCCCCCGGTTCGACGCCACCAAGAGCAGGATCACTGCCGTCAACTCAACCTGCCGCACTGCCGCCGGTTCAACCTTGGCCGGCGTCAAGAGTTGCGAAAACACATCCAGCCGCGCCCGGTCCACCGGATAGGTGATCAGCGTCTGCCCCCGGAAATCCTCGGCCTCGACATAGGGTTTCTGGGCCAGCGGGTTGTTCGACGCCGCCACAAACACCGGCTCATAGTCAAAAAGCGGCGTGAAATCCGTCCCCGGCAGATCCTCGGGGTCGCTTGACACGACCAGATCAACCTCCTCCTTCCGCAACGCAGGCAAAGCCTCGAACGCCAGGCCCGGCCTTATATCCACATCCACATCCGGCCAGGCCTTGCGGAACGCCTCGAGCACCGGAAGCAGCCATTCGAAACAGGCGTGACATTCAATCGCGATATGGAGCCGCCCCGACGACCCTTTCACCAACCCCGCAAATTCGGCTTCAAGCGCGGACACACGCGGCAGGATATCCTCGGCCGCCGCCAGCAGTTTCAGCCCCGCCGCCGAAAGCTTCAGCGGCTTGGACCGACGCACGAACAACTCCACCCCCGCTTGATCCTCGATCCCCTTGATCTGATGGCTCAGGGCTGATTGCGTCATGTTCAGCACATCCGCCGCCCGGGCCAAACCGCCCGTATCGTGGATCGCCTTGATCGTCTTCAGATGCCGGAACTCGATATGCATTGTGAACCGATCTCATCATTGTGGTGAAAGTTATGAATTTGTCTCACGATGCAGGATGGGCGACAAGGGGGCAACCTTGAACAGGATGCTGCCGATGACCCGCCCCTCGATCTCTTTCGAATTCTTCCCGCCGAAAAACCTCGAAGGCTCGTTCCGCCTCTGGGACTGCGTCAACACACTGGCGCCCCTCGACCCGACCTTTGTGTCGGTCACCTACGGCGCAGGCGGCACCACCCGGCAACTGACGCACGAAGCCGTGGGCACGATTCACAAGACCAGCGGTCTGACTGTCGCCGCCCACCTGACCTGCGTCGACGCCACGCGCGATGAAACCATCGCCATCGCCGAAGGCTATGCCTCGGTCGGCGTCACCGAAATCGTGGCGCTCCGCGGCGACCCGCCCAAGGGCTCGGGCGGGTTCAAGGCCCATCCGCAAGGGTTTGCCTCCTCAGTCGATCTGATCCGCGCCTTGGCCGACATGAACCGCTTCACCATCCGCGTCGGCGCCTATCCCGAAAAGCACCCCGACGCTCCCAACCATCAGGCCGACATCGACCACCTCAAGCGCAAGATCGACGCAGGCGCGTCCTCGGCGATCACGCAGTTCTTCTTTCAGCCCGAAACCTTCTTCCGCTTCCGCGACGCCTGCGCCGCCGCCGGAATCAACGCCCCCATCATCCCCGGCATCCTGCCGATTGAAAACTGGGCCGGGGCCAAAAAATTCGCGCTGGCCTGCGGCACTTCGGTGCCCGCCCACCTTGACCACGCGTTCGAAAACGCCGCCCGCGACGGCACGACCGATCTCTTGGCGACCGCCGTTGCCACGTCACTCTGCGACAGGCTCATCCAGGGCGGGGTGGATCATCTCCACTTCTACACCCTGAACCGCCCCGAACTGACCCGCGACGTCTGCCACGCGCTTGGAATCACGCCCAAGGCCCGGCTCGAAAAAGTCGCCTGACGGCAGGGCGGGGTCCCCGCCACAGCCACCCAAAGCGATTCCGCGCGCCGCGCGGAACGAGCGGCCCGCTCACCCGATCTCGGCCAACCGCGCCAGGGCCGCCTTCAACTGCGCCTCTTCCTCTTCCCGCAAGGCAAGGTTCGCCCGCGCCTCGGCCACCACCTCTGCCGGGGCCGACGCCACAAAGTTCGCGTTGTTCAACCGGCCGCGCAGCCCGCCAAGTTCCTTGCCCAGCTTCTCGATCGCCTTGGCAACCCGCGCCTTTTCGGCCCCCACGTCAATAATGGACGCCAGCGGCAACGCAAATGTCGCTCCCGCCGTCGGCACTGTAATCGCCCCTTTCGGCACCTCCGTCGCCTCGGTCAGGCTATCAATCCGCGCAAGCCGCCGGATCAGCACCTCGTTCCGCGCCCAGGCTCCCCGCGCCGCCGCATCCGCTTCAAGCTGCAGCACCGGCACATACAACCCCGCCGGCACGTTCATCTGCGCCCGGACCGACCGGACCCCGTCGATCAGCGAAATCGCCCAGCGCATCTCGGTCTCGGCCGCAGGATCGACGAGTTCCGCGCCATAGGCTGGCCATCCGGCATGGGCCAGAAGCTTGCCCCGGGTGGCCGTCGCGCCCCACAGATCCTCGGTGATGAAGGGCATGAAGGGATGCAAAAGGATCAGACACTGGTCCAGCACCCAGCGCATGACAGCCCGCGTCTCACCCTTGGCCGCATCATCGCCATCCATCAGCAGCGGCTTGGCAAATTCGACATACCAGTCGCAGACCTTGCCCCAGACAAAGGCATAAAGCGCATTGGCCGCATCATTGAACCGATAGGCCGCAATTGCCGTGTCCACCTCTTCCCGGACCCGGCCCACCTCCCCGATGATCCAACGGTTCACCGTCTGCGTCGCCGCAGGAACGCCTTCGACCGGGGCCAGATCGAACACGCCGTTCATCTCGGCAAAGCGATGGGCGTTCCACAGCTTGGTGCCAAAGTTCCGGTTGCCCTTGATCTTGTCCGTCGACAGCTTCGGGCTGCCCCCCACCACGGCCAGTTGCGCCAGCGTGAAGCGCAGCGGATCGGCACCGAGTTCGTCAATGATCTCCAGCGGGTCAATCACATTGCCCCGCGTCTTGGACATCTTTTCGCCTTTCTCGTCCCGGACCAGGCCATGCAGATAGACGGTGTGGAACGGAACCTCGCCCACGACGGCCAGTTGCATCATCATCATCCGGGCGACCCAGAAAAACAGGATGTCGGCTCCGGTGATCAGGACGGACGTGGGGAAGTATTTCTTCAGTTCGGGCGTCTGCTCGGGCCAGCCGAGCGTGCCGATGGGCCAGAGACCGGAGGAGAACCAGGTATCAAGAACGTCGGGGTCGCGCCAAACCGGGTAGATCAGGTGGGTCGGGTCTTGGGTCACGGCATAGTTGGCAAGGGAAGCTGCCAGTACCTCGACGGCGGTCGCGCGGTCATCGACTTCGATGATACGGGCGGCATTCAGGGGGTGGGGCAGGGACGCGAGATCGTCTCGGAAGTGATCCGCGACACTATTGGCATCGGCGGCACAATGGAATGTCGCCTCTCGGTCGATGTACCCGCCATCACCGAGAATCCGCAGGATTTCCACTTCGTCCAGCGCGTTGTCGCCTTCGTCATCGGTGAAATCGGTCGCCTCCAAGGCAAGACCGTACCACACCGGAATCTGATGTCCCCACCAGAGTTGCCGCGAGATGCACCACGGCTCGATGTTTTCCAGCCAATGGTAATAGGTCTTTTCGCCCGACGCCGGAATGATCCGGGTGCGCCCCGTCCGCACCGCATCCAGCGCAGGCTCCACGATTTTCGCGGTATCGACGAACCATTGGTCGGTCAGCATCGGCTCGATCACCACTTTTGACCGGTCGCCAAAGGGCTGCATGATTTTCTTCGCCTCGACCACCGGTTCCAGTGTCAGGTGTTCGCTGCCGGTATCCGCATCGAGCGACTTGACCAGAACCGTCACCGCCAAACCTTGAGACGTGATGTCAGCCACGACCTGTTTGCGCGCTTCGAACCGATCAAGGCCGCGATATTTTTCGGGGACGAGGTTCAGGCTGTCCACTTCCGCCTCGGTCGTCACGGACCCGGCGGCAATTTCGCGGGCCCGCAGAACGGCCTGATGGTAGGGGGCACCGTCGCTGCGCATTGCCGCGCGCGTGTCCATCAGGCGGTAACAGGGGATACTGTTGCGCTTGGCCACCGCGTAGTCGTTGAAATCATGCGCGCCTGTGATTTTCACCGCACCCGAGCCGAAGCTGGGGTCGGGATATTCATCCGTGATGATTGGGATCAGTCGGTCGCACAGCGGCAGGTGGACCATTTTTCCGACGATGGGCGCATAGCGCGTGTCCGACGGATGCACCGCAACCGCCCCATCGCCCAGCATTGTTTCCGGACGCGTGGTGGCGATCGAGATATAATCACGCACCTCGCGAAAGGTTGCCGCTCCGTCGGCGTCACGTTCGACGTAGTCATAGGTTTCGCCTCCGGCAAGGCGGTACTTGAAGTGCCACATATGGCCCGGGGTTTCGAGGTTCTCGACTTCCAGATCGGAAATCGCCGTTTCGAAGTGCGGATCCCAGTTGACCAGTCGTTTGCCGCGATAGATCAGGCCTTTGGTGTAAAGATCGACGAAAACCTTGATCACCGCGTCATGGAAGTTGCCGTCCTCTCCCGCCGGTGCTCCGGGCGCACCGGACATCGTGAACGCCTCACGCGACCAGTCGCAGGACGCTCCCAATCGTTTCAGTTGCGAAATGATCGTGCCGCGCGACTGCTGTTTCTGCTGCCAGACCCGTGCCATGAACTTTTCTCGCCCCATCGCGGTACGCGTCGGTTCCTGGGCCAGCGCCATTTCGCGTTCGGTGACCATCTGTGTGGCGATACCGGCATGATCCG
>JBGSWJ010000367.1:0-16300 GCA_041752495.1 Rhodobacterales bacterium | reverse complement strand
GCCTTGGGCGTGGCGGTGGCAACCGCCCCTTCGCTGATCTGGGCGAGAAGGGCGTTCACCCCCACCGTCGTGCCTTCGGGCGCCACGATTTCGGCCAGCGTGCCCGCGACAGGGGCAGGCACCTCGACCGTGACCTTGTCGGTTTCCAGCTCGCACAGCATCTCGTCAGCGGCAACGGTATCGCCGGGCTTCTTGAACCAGGTGGCCACGGTGGCCTCGGTCACGCTTTCGCCAAGCGTGGGGACGCGGACTTCGATGGTCATGTCAGTTTCCTTCGGTGGTGAGCGCGTCGTTCACGAGCGCCTGTTGTTGTGCCTTGTGCTGGCTGGCCAGACCCGTCGCGGGCGAGGCGCTGGCCGCGCGGCCGGTGTAGATCGGGCGGGTGTGTTTCGCGCCGGTCCGGCTGAGCACCCATTCGAGATTCGGTTCGATAAAGCTCCACCCGCCCTGGTTCTTGGGCTCTTCCTGGCACCAGATCATGCGGGCCTGCGGGAACCGCTGGAGTTCCTTGACCAGCGACAGGGCCGGGAAGGGATAGAACTGTTCGATGCGGAGCAGATAGACATCGTCCAGCCCGCGCGCATCGCGTTCTTCAAGAAGGTCATAATAGACCTTGCCCGAACACATGATGACTCGTTTGATCTTGTCATCGGCAACAAGCTTCGTCGTCGAGTTGCCCCGCTGCGCGTCGTCCCAGAGGACGCGGTGAAACGATGATCCTGTCGTCATGTCCGAGGCGCGCGAGATGGCGAGTTTGTGCCGCAAGAGCGACTTGGGCGTCATCAGGATCAGCGGCTTGCGGAATGTCCGGTGCAATTGCCGCCGCAGGATGTGGAAATAGTTGGCGGGCGTCGTGCAGTTGGCCACGATCCAATTGTCGCCGCCGCACATCTGCAGGAACCGTTCCAGACGGGCCGAGGAATGTTCCGGCCCCTGACCTTCGAACCCATGGGGCAGAAGGCTGACGAGGCCCGACATCCGCAGCCACTTTGATTCGCCTGATGAGATGAACTGGTCGAACATGATCTGCGCCCCGTTGGCGAAATCGCCGAACTGCGCTTCCCACATGGTCAGGGCGTTGGGTTCGGCCAGCGAATAGCCGTATTCAAAGCCAAGGACGGCATATTCCGACAGCATCGAATCGATGACTTCGTATTTTGCCTGCCCGTTGCGGATATGGTTCAGCGGATAGTGGCGCTGTTCCGATTCCTGATCGATGAAGGCCGAATGCCGCTGCGAAAAGGTGCCACGGGTCGAATCCTGCCCGGACAGGCGGACCGTATACCCTTCGAGAAGGAGCGAGCCAAAGGCCAGCGCCTCGGCCGTGGCCCAGTCGAAGCCTTCGCCGGTGGCAAACATCTGCGCCTTGGCTTCAAGCTGACGTTCGACCGTCTTGTGCAGGTTGAATCCCGAGGGAACCTGGGTCAGCGCCTTGCCCAGTTCGTTCAGGGTGCCGACCTTGATCGCCGTCTTGCCGCGTTCGTATTTCTTTTCGTTCTGGTGTTCGAGATGCGACCAGCGGCCATCAAGCCAGTCGGCCTTGTTCGGGCGATAGGTCTTGCCCGCCTCGTATTCGGCATTCAGCTTGGCCTGGAAGGCGGTCTTCATGTCCTCGATCTCGCCCTCGGGGATCAGGCCGTCCTTGACGAGGCGTTCTGTGTAGAGCGTGAGCGTCGTCTTCTGCTTCTTGATGCGGGTGTACATCGCGGGGTTGGTGAACATCGGTTCATCCCCCTCGTTGTGACCAAAGCGGCGGTAACAGAAGATGTCGATGACCACGTCCTTGTGGAACTTCTGTCGGAATTCCGTCGCCACGCGGGCCGCGTGGACCACGGCCTCGGGATCGTCGCCGTTGACGTGAAAGATCGGCGCTTCGACCATCAGGGCGATGTCGGTCGGGTAGGGGGATGACCGGGAATAGCTGGGCGCGGTGGTAAAGCCGATCTGGTTGTTCACGATGATATGGATCGTGCCGCCCGTGCGATAGCCCACAAGGCCCGACAGGCCGAATCCTTCGGCGATGATGCCCTGCCCGGCAAAAGCCGCGTCGCCATGAAGGAGGACGGCCATCACCTTGGACCTTGTCGTGTCATTGCGCTGGGCCTGCTTGGCGCGGACCTTGCCCAGGACGACGGGGTTCACGGCTTCAAGATGGGAGGGGTTGGCGGTCAGCGACAGGTGGACGGTGTTGCCGTCGAACTCGCGGTCCGATGACGCGCCAAGGTGGTATTTCACGTCACCCGATCCATCCACATCCTCGGGCTTGAAGCTGCCACCCTGGAATTCGTTGAAGATCGCGCGGTACGGCTTGCCCATCACGTTGGCCAGCACCGACAGGCGGCCCCGGTGGGGCATGCCGATTACGATTTCCTCGATCCCCAAGGCGCCGCCGCGCTTGATGATCTGTTCCATCGCGGGGATCAGGCTTTCGCCGCCGTCCAGACCGAAACGTTTTGTCCCCATGTATTTGACATGGAGGAATTTTTCGTAGCCTTCAGCCTCGACCAGCTTGTTCAGGATCGCCTTGCGGCCGTTCTGGGTGAAGGTGATTTCCTTGCCGTAGCCTTCGATCCGTTCCTTGAGCCAGCCGGCCTGTTCTGGATCAGAGATGTGCATGTATTGCAGGGCAAAGGTGCCGCAATAGGTGCGGCGGACCAGCGCGATGATCTGGTTCATCGTCGCGATTTCAAGGCCCAGAACGTTGTCGATAAAGATCGGCCGGTCCATGTCCGCCTTGGTGAAACCATAGGAGGCCGGGTCGAGTTCGGGGTGCGGCTTCACATCGCGCATGCCAAGGGGATCGAGGTCGGCGATCAGGTGGCCCCGGATCCGGTAGGCGCGGATGATCATCAGCGCGCGGAGCGAATCGAGCACGGCGGTGCGCACCTGCGACTCGGTCAGGCCCACGCCCTTTTCGGCGGCCTTGGCAGCGATCTTTTCACCGGCCTTGACCGGGTCCGTCGGCCATTGGCCGTCAAGGGCTGCGGTCAGGTCGTCATTGGGGATGCGGGGCCAGTCGTTGCGCGACCATGACGGCCCGTTGACCTCGGCCCGGGCCTCGGCGGGCGTGTCGCCCAGCGCGGCAAAGAAGGACCGCCAGCTTTCATCGACCGAGCCCGGATTGTCGGCATACCGGGCGTGCAGATGCTCGATATAGTCGGCATTCGCGCCCTGCAGGAACGAAGAGGCGTGGAAAAGGTCGTTGGGAGAGTGTTCGGTCATGATTGCCTCACTCGGGTTGGATCGGGAAAAAGGGAAACCGGGGTCACGCAATGGCCCCCCGGGCGGATTTGCGGGCGACGATGCGGACGGAGTCATACTTGTCTTCGTTCCGGGCAAAGGCGCCGCTGAGAAGCAGGCGGATATAGGGCAGCAGGCCCGGTTTGGGTTCGTGCAGCGCAGCGGCAGCCTTGGCCTGCATCGCCACCCATTCGACGCCGAACTGGCGGTTGAAACCGGTATACTCGATGGCCTCGGGCGCGAATCCGCAATCTTCGACCAGAGCGCGCAGGCTTTTCGGGGTGAAAAAGTTGAGGTGGCGTGGCACATCCAGCCAGAACCATACCGCGCCGAAGATGCGTGCGCCTGCGGCCTGATTGTTTGGAACCTCGATCACGATCTGGCCGTCATCCTTGACCAGATCAAGCGCGTTGCGGACGGCCAGTACCGGGTCAAGGCAATGTTCCAAAGCGTGAATGATAAAGACCCAGTCGAATTTCTGCCCTTTGATTTCCTCAGGCAGATCTTCGGCGGTTCCGGCATAGGCTTCGAACCCAAGACCGCGCGTCACGCCAAGTGCCACCGGATCAGGTTCGACCCCTACGGCCTCGTGCCCGGCATTGCGCAGCTTGAGCAGGTTTGTCCCGTTGCCGCAGCCGATTTCCACGCAGCGCCGCTTTTCCCCGCCCCCCGCGCGGCGGCACCAGTCGGCGGTCAGGTCTTTGCCCTTGTCGCGGCGCCAGGCGAGGTTCTGCAACAGCCGCCAGGCAAAACTCCGGCCTTCTGCGGCGGCGCCGACATCGCCTTCCTTGGTGTAATAGCTGGGGATTTCATAGTAGGCCCCGATCTGCGACAGCGACGGGCGGGGCAAAAGCTGCCCGAAATCGTCGGACTTGCGCCAGTACAGGTCAAACTGTTCGGCAGCAGAGGGTCGGCGCCAGTCGCCGGGGATATGGGTCCGCAGTGTGACGCCGGTATCGGTGATGTCGAGATTAGCAAACATGAAGGATGTCTTTGCCGAATGACCCGACAGCCCGGACGGGATGCCCGGGCTGCGAAAGGCCCTTTGGAGGCAGGGGGACCGGCAGTTGTGGCATGCCCGTCAGCCGATGGCCTTGAGCACGGCTTCGCCCAGCGACGCGGGACTGTCGGCCACGATGATCCCGGCGGACAGCATCGCTTCGATCTTGCTTTCCGCGTCGCCCTTGCCGCCGGCAACGATCGCCCCGGCATGGCCCATGCGACGGCCCTTTGGCGCGGTGCGGCCCGCGATGAAACCGGCGGTCGGTTTCCAGCGGCCGCGCTTCTTTTCATCCTTCAGGAATTGCGCGGCCTGCTCTTCTGCCGCGCCGCCGATTTCACCGATCATGATGATCGACTGCGTTTCCGGGTCGGCCAGGAACATTTCCAGCACGTCGATATGTTCGGTGCCCTTGATCGGATCGCCGCCGATGCCGACGGCGGTGGACTGGCCCAGACCCACATCGGTCGTCTGCTTGACCGCCTCATAGGTCAGCGTGCCAGACCGCGACACGACGCCGACTGAACCCCGCTTGAAGATCGAACCGGGCATGATGCCGATCTTGCAGGCATTGGGCGTCATCACGCCGGGGCAGTTTGGCCCGATCAGGCGGGTTTTCGACCCTTCCAGAGCCCGCTTGACCTTCATCATGTCGAGTACAGGGATGCCTTCCGTGATGCAGACGACCAGCGGGATTTCGGCGTCGATGGCTTCAAGGATGGAGTCGGCGGCAAACGGCGGCGGAACATAGATGACGGACGCATTCGCGCCGGTGATCGCCACAGCTTCGTGGACCGAATTGAAGACGGGCAGGTCAAGATGGGTGGTGCCGCCTTTGCCGGGGGTCACGCCGCCGACCATTTTCGTGCCATAGGCGATGGCCTGTTCGGAATGGAAGGTGCCCTGACTGCCTGTAAAGCCCTGGCAGATCACGCGGGTGGTTTCGTCGATGAGAACGGCCATTCAGGGCCTCCGTATTTGCCGGGCTGTTCCGGCGGGGTGAAGCGTCATTGGACGTAAAGCGTGGCGCCGTTCAGGACGCCGTGCTGTGTTTCTGCGTCATAGTCGATGTCGGCCTGGGTCCAGGGAGCGAGGGCGCTGTCCACGTCCACGTCGCAGCCCTGATCGAGCACGTCCTGGGCAAAGCCCACGCCATTGGCGACGTGGCCCAGTTCGTGTTCCTCAAGCGCCGCGATCATGCGGTCCCATTCGGCGTATTCCTCTTCATAGAGGTCGGCGTCGTCGGACAGTTCGGGCATGGTGATGGTCGAATCCACCCGCAGTTCGCAATCTGCGGACCATGTGACATACCATTGCGTGAGCGCCCAGAACCCCTGCGGGCCGTTGGCGGCCATGTCGTCCATCAGCGCCTGCAGGGAATCGCCGGAAACGGTGTAGTATGCGTAGGTATTGGAAACGAGGATGTCGCCTTCATAGTATTCCTCGACATTGTCTTCTTGTGCTCGTGCAGTTCCGCCGACAAGATTTGCGACGGCAAGCACTGCCCACAGAAGCACAGTGAAGAGTCTGTCACCATTGTGGGAAGTTCTGCGGATTTGGCTTGATGACATCAAGTTACTCATCATCTCAAGTTGTTGTTTCAATGGCAGAGACTTACTGAAACAACGTATTCAGCAGAGATTCCGCGCGATCCGAAACGGAGCGCGATGTTGACCTTGGCGTTTTCGTCGATGTGAGCGGCCATATGGGTATCCGGTTGGCTTTCTGTCAGCGGATCGGAGTCTGACAGGTATGGATCAGTCGAACGTCACGCGCACCGCGCTGGAGGTTTCGCTCATACAGACAGGGTCCTGCCCGGATGAACTCAGCGTCATGGTCGTGCCCGGGATCTTGAATACTGCGCACCCTTCTGACGTGGTCGTCGGATTGCCTCCGCCGGCCATCATGTTGACGGACGCAATCTGGGCCGTTGCAAAGCCAGTGCCATCCTGTTCCGAGACGACTTCGCAAAAGCTGCCGTCGGCAGCGATCGTCACGGTCCAGTGAGCGCTGGGCGACGAAAGGAAGATCAGCCCCATTTCGGTTTCGTCCTGCCGTTGCCATCCTTCGTCGGTCCAGTACGCCGCCGTCGCCTCTGTGTCGCCACCACCTGCTGCGCAAGCCGCATAAGCCGAAGAGAGGCCACCACCGTCACCATCATTTATCATCGACGCCAGTGCGTTCAGCATTGCTGGGTCAGCCGCTGCAGACGACGCAGCAAGAGTGAAACTCAAAACAATAAGACGCATCCGGGTCATCCTTTCACCGCCTTGACGATCTTCTTGGCTGCGTCCGACAGGTCGTCGCCCGCGATCACGTTCAGGCCGGAATTGCGGATGATTTCCTTGCCAAGTTCGACGTTCGTCCCCTCAAGCCGGACGACGAGGGGCACCTGAAGCCCCACTTCCTTGACCGCCGCAATCACGCCCTCTGCGATCACGTCGCAGCGCATGATGCCGCCGAAGATGTTGACGAGGATGCCTTTGACGTTCGGGTCCGAGGTGATGATCTTGAACGCCTCGGTCACCTTTTCGCGGGTCGCCCCGCCGCCCACGTCGAGGAAGTTGGCCGGTTCGGCACCGTAAAGCTTGATGATGTCCATCGTGGCCATCGCCAGACCCGCCCCGTTGACCATGCAGCCGATTTCACCATCCAGCGCGATATAGTTCAGGTCGAATTTCGACGCGGCGAGTTCCTTGGGGTCCTCTTCCGTTTCGTCGCGCAGCGCCGCGATATCGGGCTGGCGGAAAATCGCGTTGCCGTCAAAGCCCATCTTTGCATCAAGACAGTGGAGGTTGCCCGACTGGGTGACGACCAGCGGGTTGATCTCCAGCATCTCCATGTCTTTTTCGATGAACAGCTTATAGAGCGTGGCCATGAGTGCGACGCACTGCTTGACCTGATTGCCCGTCAGGCCAAGCGCAAAGGCGATGCGGCGGCCGTGAAACTGCTGGTAGCCCGACACGGGATCAACCGAAAAAGACAGAATTTCTTCCGGCGTGTCATGGGCCACCTGTTCGATGTCCATCCCGCCTTCGGTCGAGCAGACAAAGGAGACGCGGCTTGTCTGACGGTCCACCAGCAGAGCGAGGTAGAGTTCGCGGGAAATGTCAGAGCCGTCTTCGATATAGACGCGGTTGACCTGCTTGCCGGCGGGACCGGTCTGTTTGGTCACGAGCGTGCGGCCCAGCATCTTTTTCGCTTCCTCGGCCGCCTCGACCACGGAACGGGTGATGCGCACGCCGCCCTTGTCGCCCGCGTCCGTCTCCACGAACTTGCCCTTGCCGCGGCCGCCGGCGTGGATCTGCGCCTTGACCACCCAGATGGGACCGTCGATCTGGCCCGCGGCGGTCTTGGCATCCTCGGCCTTAAGAACGGCGCGGCCATCGCTGACCGGCGCGCCATAGGACCGGAGCAAAGCCTTGGCCTGATATTCGTGGATGTTCATCGACTGGTCCCTTGCTTTCGCTGATCTGCGCCCTTGAACCACAGTAACCAAGGGGGAAGAACAAGGATTTAACGCAAGGGCAGGAAAATCCGACATTTGTGATCACACGTTCGAAAAGTGTGATCACAAATTAGAATCAAAGGTCGGACCGTTGATTCGTCAGGGTTCCCTTCAGTTCAGAACCACCATGAAAAGGCCCGCATCGCCGCTGACCATTTCATTGAACATCATCAGATTGGTTCCGCTGATCAGTTGGCCCTTTTCCATATAGGGGACAAGCGTGTGGCCCTGAATCAACCCCGCCACGTCCATCTCGGGCGGGTCCTGAAACAGTTTCGCCAGATTGATCCCTGCCCCGTCGCCCAGCCGCCAGTAGGGGATCAGCAGACGACCGGTCAGCAGCCCTTCGGCATCGGCCAGCTCGGCCTGCCAACGCGCGCCCGTATCCTTGGGGAATGCAATCGGCAGGACGGATTGCTGGCGCTTGTTTGGAATCCACTCCAGTTCGTTGTCCTGTTCCTGCGCCACCCGGGTCCAGAAGGTCCGGTTGTCGGCGATCATCGCCAGAAAATGTGCGTGGGCGGCGCGGGACAGTTCCACGTCCGGCTGCTGTTCCAGCGCGCCGATAAAGATCGCGATCAGGTCAAGTGCATCATCGGCATCGTTGAAAAGGTAATCGTCGGCCATGTTGCGCACGCCCGGGGTCATGGCTTCCATCGTGGCGGTCGCCTCAAGCACACGGGTGATGGCCGCGGTCGGGGAAAAGGCCAGAACCACATCGGACACGCCCGACAAAAGATGCGCATAGGCCGAAAGCCAGGCCGCATCGGCGGTGTCAAACCGGACGGTAAGGCTGGCCGGCGCCCCGTCAAATCCTGCGGGGATCAGGAAAGACGCAACCTCGTTCAGCCCCTCGCCGGGATCGCGGGCGGCGTTGGCGTTGATATCGAACCAGATTTCTGCGGTGTCGAAGGTCACCCCAACAGCATCGGCATCGCCAATCCTATCCAGCGCGGCGATGGCCCCGTCCAGATCGGCGGCCATCTGCGCGAACATCGTGTCGATGATCGCCGGGTCAAACGGTTCAGGTGAGGGGTTTTCGGGGATCGGCAGTCGCAAGAGCGGCATGTCCGACATCATGGCCAGGCCACCTGTCATGCCAGTCCGATAGCGAGTTTGCAGGGCTGTCTGGATCGCAGCAAGAAACTGCACCCCGCCAAGTGCGAATAGTTCGTCCGGCGTAGGCGCGGCCAGGCCCTCAAGTTCGGCCTTTATGGCCGACAGCCCGTTGGTCGCGATGCGGGAGGAAAAGGTCGCCTCGGCCAGCGCCGTTTGAGGGAGGGTGAAAAAGGCAAGGACAATTGGCAAAGCAGGGGATTTCATGGCTCAACTCCTCAATGAATAACATGAACATAGTTCATGAACGATGTTCAGTCAAGTTTTCTCTGCCTTGGCCCGCCAATACGCCGGGCCGAAACGCCAGCGACTCGGTCCATGCCCCACTTTAGCCACAAAATGCAGTCAGATTGTCGCCAAATCGGAAACATCCGGGGGCGGAGCCGCGATGAAGAATACAGTTTCTACCGTACGCAAGTCCGGTCTGGGCACCTGGATCAACGGCACGCTTCTGGGCGCGGCGGGCGACGACAGCCTGTTCGGCAACACCGGCAACAACACGATCATCGATGATCTGGGACGCGACTACCTTTCCGGCAGCGATGGGCATGACCGGCTGTCTTCGGGCGCCGACATTGACACGCTTTATGGCGGCAATGGCAACGATACGGCCGATGGCGGGGCCGGGAACGACTTCATCTATGGCGGTGCGGGGAACGATCAGCTTTACGGCAATGACGGGACCGACACGATCTATGGCGGCGACAACAAGGATTCGCTTTTTGGCGGCAACAGCGCCGATACGCTTTATGGTGATGCCGGCAATGACGTGATCAACGGCGACGCGGGCAATGACGCGCTGTATGGCGTTTCCGGTCAGGATGTCCTGCTTGGCGGTGACGGAAACGACAAGCTTTCGGGCGGCGATGACGCCGACAGGCTTTTCGGCGGGAATGGCGACGACAAGATCTTTGGCGACACCGGCAACGACTATGTCGAAGCCAGCGCGGGCAATGACCGCGTCTATGGCCATGTGAACAACGACACGATCTATGGCGGCAGCGGCGACGACAGCCTGTTTGGCGAAGAAAACGATGACCGCCTTTTCGGCGATTCCGGTAACGACCAGATGTATGGCGGCAGCGGTAAAGACTTTGTCTATGGCGGTTCGAACAACGATCGTGTTTTCGGCGGCAGCGGCGACGACAGTGTTCGCGGCGACGACGGTAACGACACGCTTTATGGTGACAGCGGTACCGACAGGATTGATGGCGGCGCGGGCCGGGACAGCCTGTATGGCGGGAACAACGGCGATGTCTTTGTCTTCAGCAAGGGCGGGTCGCAGGACATCATCCTTGATTTCAACGAATACCAGGGTGACCGCATCGCGCTGAGCGATTCACTCTGGAGCGGCAACCTGACGGCCAAGCAGGTGGTGCAGACCTATGGCTTGGTTTCAGGTTCGACTGTCACACTGACCTTTGCGAATGGGGACAAGCTGGTCATCGACCACTTTACCGATATCGGCAAACTGGCGGGGTATATCGATATCTTCTGACCCCGCGCATGACCGTCATCCGGACCGGCACCAGTGCAGTTGCCCGCAGCGGATTGTCTGCAATACTTGAACGCCCCCGCAACCAAGGGCTGCAATCCCGCCCTAAACTTGTTGGCGAGTTGTACGGATCATGCCTCCGTTCTGACTTGAACGCTTTGTTTACTCTTTCCAGATGAATTCTTGCCGGGAAAGGGCGAACGATGGGTTCGAAGCAGCCGAAGATTACCACCTCAAAGACTGATGGCTCTTGGATCGGGTCCGTCCTGACGGGGACGGAACTGGCCGACAAACTTGAAGGCACGACTGAGGACGACTTCATCTATGGCCTTGGCGGGATCGACAAGATCAAAGGCGATGAGGGCAACGACATCGTCTATGGCGGCGCCGACAACGACAAGATCAAGGGCGAGGACGGCGATGACGTCCTTTACGGCGACGAAGGCGATGACGACATTTCGGGTGGTGCCGGCAGAAACCAGATCTTTGGCGGTTCCGGGAATGACAAGCTGGAAGGCGACGACGATCTTGACCTGATCGACGGCGGCGACGGCGATGACAAGATCGAAGGCGGCGACGGCACCGGTCAGCTGTACGGCGGCAAGGGCAACGACAAGATCGAGGGCGGCGATGATGCCGACTATGTCCTTGGCGGCGACGGCGACGACAGCATCGACGCGGGCGATGGCAACAACCAGATCGACGGCGGGATTGGCAACAACAAGATCGATACCGGAAAGGGCAACGACCTTGTCATTTCCGGCGATGGGAATGACCTGATTGACGTCGGTGACGGCGCCAACATGGTCGACAGCGGCGGCGGGAACGACCTGATCACGACCGGCGACGGCACGGACAACATCTATGCAGGCGCTGGCGACGACAAGATTGAAGCAGGCGACGGGGCAAACGTCATCGATGGCGGTGCTGGAAACGACGTGATCGAAGGCGGCGACGGGTCCGAGATCATCTACGGCGGGTCAGGCGACGACTCGATCGAGGGTGACAAGGGCGATGATCAGATCTGGACCGCGTCAGGCACCGATATAGTGGATGGCGGCGCGGGCAATGACCTGATCAGCTCTTGGTCCGGCGATCCCGATGATGACGGCACCGGCGATATCCTGATGGGCGACAAGGGCAACGACCAGATCTATACTTGGAAGGAAGGCAGCACCGCTTATGGCGGCAAGGGTTCTGACGTGATCTTTGGGTCGAATGCGACCGAAACCCTGCTGGGTGAAAAAGGCGACGACGCCATCTTTGGCGGCAACGGCGGTGACGTCATTGACGGCGGCCAGGGCGACGACTGGCTGTCAAGCGGCGATGGCGCGCAGACCGTGATCGGGGATGCCGGGGACGACTCGATATATGCGGGTGACGGCAACGACATCGTCCTGGCCGGCAAGGGCGACGATACGGTCGATGCGGGCGGGGGCAACGACTCCATCGACGCCGGGAAAGGCGATGACGATATCGTTGCCGGCGCTGGCGACGACATCGTCACTGGCGGCAAGGGCGCAGACACGTTCCACTTCAACACCGGCGACGGCGATGACGTCATCACCGATTTTGACCTTGATGATGATGACATGCTGGTCTTTGACTCGGGTCTGGTCGCCGGGGGCATGAAGCTTGAGGATGTTGCGGACGAATACGGGACCTTCCAGGGTGACGATCTGGTCCTGACCTTTACCAATGGCCAGACGCTGACCCTGCAGGGCTTTGCCCTGACCGACATGTTCGACTGACGGACCCGGGGTTCCGGCAAATCAAAGGGCGGCCCCGTGTCCGGGGCCGCCCTTGTCTGTCATTCCGGCGCGGAACCGTCAGGCAAGGCTCGGGTCGATGCCCTTGCAGGCGGCGACAAGGCCGCGCACTGCGTCGACCGACTTGTCAAACATCGCCTGTTCATCGCGGGTCAGGCTGATTTCGATGATCTTTTCGACGCCGTTCGCGCCCAGAACCGTGGGGACGCCCACATAAAGCCCGTTCAGACCATAGGCCCCGTCCACATGGGCGGCGCAGGGCAGAACACGGCGCTGGTCCTTGAGATAGGCTTCGGCCATCTCGATGGCGCTGGCGGCGGGGGCATAGAAGGCCGATCCGGTTTTCAGCAGGCCGACGATTTCGGCCCCGCCGTCGCGGGTGCGCTGGACGATGGCGTCGAGTTTCTCCTGAGTGGTCCAGCCCATCTTGACCAGATCGGGCAGGGGGATGCCTGCGACCGTCGAATAGCGGACGAGCGGCACCATCGTGTCGCCGTGGCCACCAAGGACAAAGGCCGTCACGTCGCGCATCGACACTTCGAATTCGAGCGACAGGAAATGGCGGAACCGGGCCGAGTCGAGCACGCCGGCCATGCCGACGACTTTCTTTGCAGGCAGGCCCGAGAATTCACGCAGCGCCCAGACCATCGCGTCAAGCGGGTTGGTGATGCAGATGACAAATGCGTCGGGGGCGTATTTCTTGATGCCTTCGCCAACCGACTTCATGACCTTGAGGTTGATGCCCAGAAGGTCGTCCCGGCTCATCCCCGGCTTGCGCGGCACACCGGCTGTCACGATGACCACATCGGCACGGCGCAGGAAAGCATAGTCGTTGGTCCCGACAATCTCGGCGTCAAAGCCCTGCACGGGGCCGGATTGCGCGATGTCGAGCGCCTTGCCCTGCGGGACGCCTTCGGCGATGTCGAACAGCGTGACGTCCCCCAATTCCTTGAGCCCGACAAGGTGGGCGAGCGTGCCGCCGATCTGTCCGGCGCCGATGAGGGCGATCTTGGGTCTGGCCATGAACATGGGTCCTTCAAGGGTTGAGATCGGCCCCTTGCCTAAACCCCTGTGGCCCGTCGCGCAAGTATGCCGCACTGCAGCGCGGCGGACTCGACCGATTATAACGCTAACGGGCGGTCAGGCCCCCTGATCTGTATTCGGCAGCGCCTCGGCCGTCAGTTCAAACGCCTGACCTGACGCGACAAGACAGGTCGGCCCGCCGGGCACCGTGACCGTGATCGTCCATGTGCCGGATTCAGCTGAGGCGAAGGTTTCCACGATGGTGTTGTCAGACCCAAGGCCCACCGATTGACGGCTTTCACCATAGGCTTCGGCCAGACGTGCCACGACGACGTCATGCGGGGCGCAGTTGGCCGTCTGCGCGGCGAGAGGGGCGGCACAGAGCGCCGCGCCGATGATCAGACCAAAGGAAAGGAGGAGCGTGCGGTCATTCATCGTCGTCGTCCTGTTGCCGGGGCCAGGGGGCCGTTGCGGGGATGAACCAATCCTCGCCCAGGGCATCCGAAGATTTGGTTAACGAAACGTGCGCTGCCGTTGGGGACCGCGGGCGCTGCGCGGCAGCACAATTCTGCTGCGATGCGGCAAGATTGTTATTGAAACTTACGGAAAACTTTGTTCAGTCTGACGCAATAAAGTTACGAGGCAGAATCAATGACCCGTCCCTGGCGCTCGGCCCTCTACATTCCCGCCAACAAGGACCGGGCGATGGACAAGGTGCGGCACCTGCCCTGTGATGCCATCCTCTTTGACCTCGAAGACGCCGTCGCCCCCGGTTCCAAAGCCGAAGCGCGGCTGATGCTGGCCGGCGCGCTGGCAGCCAACGGTTTTGGCAACCGGGCGCGGATCGTGCGGATCAACGGGCTGAACACGCTCTGGGGGGCCGATGACGTCCAGGCCGTCGCCGGTCTGGACTGCGATGGCATCCTGCTGCCCAAGGTCAACACGCCGGCCGATGTCGAGGCGCTGGCCGCCCTGATCCCCCACCTGCCGATCTGGGCCATGTTGGAAACGCCGCTGGGCGTGCTGAACGCCGCCGCCATCGCAGGCCATCCGCGCATGGCCGGGATGGTCATAGGCACCAATGATCTGGCCAAAGATCTGCGCACCCGCGACATGCCGCATCGCGGCGCGCTGTTTCATGCCCTCCAGACCTGTGTCATCGCGGCGCGGGCGCATGGCCTTGTCGCGCTTGACGGGGTGTTCAACGCCTTCCGCGACCCCGTGGGGCTGGCCGCCGAATGCGAACAGGGACGCGACATGGGATTTGACGGCAAATCACTGATCCATCCCGATCAGATCGCCATTGCCAACGCCGCCTTTGCCCCCACGCCCGCCGAAATAACCCTCGCCCGCCGCCAGATCGCGGCTTTTGAACAGGCAGACGCCGAAGGGTTGGGCATCGCCGTTCTGGATGACCGGATCGTCGAGAGCTTGCATATCCTGACCGCCCGCGCGACCTTGGCCAAGGCAGAGGCCATCGCAGGAATGGAAACGACATGATCTGGTTGATACTCGGGGTTTTATTGTGGGCGGGCGCGCATCTGTTCAAGCGCATCCTGCCGGGGGTGCGCGGCCCGATGGGCGATGCGGGCAAAGGGGTGGTGGCCGTGGCGCTGCTCGTCTCGGTCGCGCTTATGGTCTATGGTTACAAACACGCGGAAGGCACCTTTTACTGGGGCCGTAGCCCGGCGATGGTTGGCATCAACAACCTGCTGATGCTGCTGGCCTTTTATGTCTATGGCTCGTCCATGGCCAAAGGCGAAAAGGTCTGGATCGCGACGAAAATCCGCAATCCGCAACTGACCGGCTTTTCGATCTGGGCGATCGCCCACCTTCTGGTGAACGGTGACACACCATCCTTTGTCCTGTTCGGCGGGCTGCTGATCTGGGCGCAGGTGGAAATCCAGCTTCTCAACCGCGAAGCAGGGCCTTGGGTCCGGCCCAAGCGTGCGCCCGTCCGCAAGGAAATCGTGCTGGTCGTGATTGCCATTGTTCTGACCACCGTTGTCATGCTGATCCACAACTGGCTGGGCGTTCCGCCCTGGGGATGATCTGATGCGCGCCTACCGCTTTCTGACCAAGGATCACATCTCTGAAACTCGTCACAATGTTTCCAGGGCCCTGTCAAAAGGGTGGGAGCCTTACGGCCCGCCCACCTTTGCCTTTGACGCCAGCCTTGGCGTGATGCGCTGTGGGCAGGCTGCGATTAAGGACGTCCCGGGCGACTATTCGCCCGATGTCACGCTGGGCAAGCTGTGACGAAAACCAATCCGGGCCGCTTCTTTGAAGATTACCAAGTGGGCGACAGCATCGTTCACGCGGTCCCCCGGACGATCTCGGGCGGGGAACGTGCGCTCTATCACGCGCTCTATCCCGCCCGGCATGCGCTGGCCTCGTCTGATGACTTTGCGCAATCCTGTGGCCTTCCTGCCGCGCCGCTGGACGACTTGATCACCTTTCACACCGTCTTTGGCAAAACGGTCCCCGATGTCTCGCTCAACGCCATCGCCAACCTTGGCTATGCCGAAGGGCGCTGGCTGCATCCCGTCTGGCCCGGCGATACGCTGACCGCAGTCAGTGAGGTCATCGGGGTCAAAGAGAATTCCAACGGCGCATCCGGCGTCGTCTGGGTCCGCACGACCGGGCGGAACCAGCACGGCGCGCCGGTCCTGACCTATGTCCGCTGGGTCATGGTGCGCAAACGCGGCAGGGGGCCTGCGCCTGATCCGGTCGTACCGGTCCTCGCCCCCGCCATCGCGGCGACAGAACTGATCGTGCCGGACAGGCTCGACTTCACCGGCTACGATTTCGCCCTTGCGGGTGAACCTCACCGCTGGGCCGATTATGCCGTGGGCGAGGTGATCGACCATGTGGATGGCGTGACCGTCGAAGAAGCCGAACACATGATCGCCACCCGCCTGTGGCAGAACACGGCCAAGGTTCATTTCGACACATCAGCGCGCGATGATGGCAAGCGGCTGATCTATGGCGGGCATGTCATCAGCCTTGCCCGGGCGCTGTCGTTCAACGGCCTGGCCAACGCGCAACTGATTGCCGGCCTGAACGGCGGCAGCCATGCCAACCCCTGCTTTGCCGGTGACACAGTCCGCGCCTGGACCGAGGTGCTTGACCGCGCCGAAACGACCGCC
>JBGSWJ010000366.1:0-6959 GCA_041752495.1 Rhodobacterales bacterium | reverse complement strand
CGCACGCAGATCGTGACGCTGGCCTCGGGCGACGAGGAGCGCAATGCAAGCTGGGCCAACAGCCGCCGCCGCTATGATGTGGCCTATGGCATCCGCCGCGCCGACGATCTGGCGGCGGTCGTGGCTTTCTTCGAGGCGAGGAACGGTCGCCTGCACGGCTTTCGCTTCCGGGATTGGGCGGATTACAAGTCCTGTCTGCCGTCCGGGACCATCACGCCCCTCGATCAGACGATCGGCACTGGAAACGGGACGACCACGGCCTTCCCGCTGGTGAAGCGCTACACCTCGGGCGGGCAGACATGGATCCGGACGATTGCCCGACCCGTCGCGGGCACGGTGCGCATCGCGCTGGCGCTCGTCGAACAGACCTCGGGCTGGACGCTCGATGCATCGACTGGCGTGGTAACCTTTGCCACCGCGCCCGCGAACGGCATCATCATCCGCGCATGTTTCCAGTTCGACGTGCCGGTCCGCTTCGATACCGACCTGCTTGACGTCACCCTCGATGTCGAGTGGCTGGGCTCGATCACCTCGATCCCGCTGATCGAGATCCGGCAACGCGGCGCCGCGCTGCTGCCCCCCGATCCCGAGCCGCCCACGCCCACCATCTTCACCTGGACCGACGTCTTTGCAGATCATCGCAGTGTCCCGGGCGGTGCCAACTGGACCGGTTGGGGCACCAGCACCGGCCAGCCCGCCGAAGTGCCGCTCGAGTTCTTCATGCGCTCTGTCCTGCCCGGGTTGCAGCAGGACGGCGCAACCATTCTCCTCGAGAGTCCGACCGGCACGATGCACCTGCGCGGCCGCATGCAGCCGCCGCCCCGCTCGGTGTTGCGAAACTGGACTCTGGATCTCGCCGATACCGTGGTCGAGCGTGGCAAGACGGGGACCTACTGGGGCCAGTTCCACCTCTGGGGCGATGTCGTCGAAGCCCCCTCGGTCTCGCCACCCTCAGTCGGTGTTGCCGCTGCCATCGGTGCCACCACGCTGACCCTGAAGAACGATGCCGACACGACGGCTTTCCTCGCAACCGTCGGTCCGGGGTCGATCGCCGTGGTCCGCACCAATGCCACCGCTCCGGATTACCACCCCGCCGAGAGCCGGGAGATCATCTATATCGCCAGCGTCTCGGGCCGCGTTCTGACCCTGTCACGGCCGCTCACCATCTCGGTCGCCGTCGCAAACCCGCTCGACTATCCCGGTGAGACCGAGGATCCCTCCACTGTCACCCTGCTGGTGGGATCGCTCCTCGCCGCCAATGCCGGGACCGGGGCCACGCAGGTCACGCTCGTCGATGCCGTAGGACTGAACGTCGGCGACTAGGTCTACCTCTCGACCTCGGAACTCCCCACGCCGACCGGCAACCAGTTTGCGGCGACGCTCGGCGTGCTGCTCGACCCCACCGAGCCCTTCGGTGACATCATCATCAACGAGGAGATCCATCGCATCACCGCCAAGTCGGGCAACACGCTGACGCTGGCCGAACCCTTGGGCAAGAACAAACTGACCGCATGGAACGCCGCCTGCGTGAAGGTCGACCCGATCGAGAACGCCACGCTGAAGGGAGGTCGGTTCGTAGGGCAGCAGGACGGGTCCGCCGCCGAGGCCTGGGAGCACCAGTACATCTGGGCGCGGTACTGCGTGAACAGCACCATCAGCGATGCGCTGTTCGACAAGGATGCCGCCCGGTCCCCGACCCACCGCCGCATCGGTCAGGCGGTGCGCTCCGATACCGGGGCGGGCAACACGATCACCCGTCTCACCATCGGGCGCGGCGGCAGCATCGAGGCGGGGGAAGGCTATGGCGTCTCGCTCCGGCGCGGCGAAAGGAAGTCCGTTGTCTCGCACTGCGACATCGAGAAGTGCCGCCACAGCATCGAGCTCTGGAGCACGACCGATGGCTGCATCGTCGAATGGAACACGGTGCGCAACGACACGTCGAGCAGCCTCGACACCCATGGCAGCTGGAACAAGGGCGTCATCATCCGCAATAACACGATCAGCAATGACGGGCTTCTCCTGTCGCCCGACCTTGGCGATCTCCCCGACGCGATCCGGATCGGCAACAACCGCTTCTGGTTTGACGAGGACATCCAGGTCCTGAACAACACCGTCACCGGCTACCGGGGCAATGCGATCAACATCGTGCCGGGGTCACGCAATGTCACCGTCGACGGGCTCGACTGCGACGATGTCGACCGGGTGCTGGCCATCGCGAAGAACGATCGCCATCCGGCGCTCTATTCGACCGACATCATCATCCGCAATGTCACCGCCGACAATATCCGTGACCGGCTCAGCGAGGTCGACAACACCTCTGACACCACCCACGTCAAGCGCCTGACGCTGGAGGACTGGACGGTCGGTGCCTCGGGTGTCGGCACGGCCAATGTTGCGGGCATTCTGAACTTCCGCCTGTTCCGGATCGAAGACCTCACCCTGCGCCGGGTGCGCCTCGAGGCCATCCGCACCCAGACCTTCCACTACGGCTGGTATTTCGAGGATGTCACGGGTCTCACCATGACGAACTGCTTCCAGCGCGGCGGGCAGCGCGGCATCTCCGCCACCCGCGTGACCGGGATCAGCGGAAACATCCGGATCGATGATCTGGAGGCCACCACCAAGCATGTCCTGCGCACCGTGGGCACCTGTTCCGGCGCGCTGACCGTCACCCATGTGGGCTACATGCCGGTGGTCGATGCCACCGGCGTGGCCGTCACGCTTGTCCCGGCGTGACGGGTGGCAAGTGACGGGCGGTTCGGCTGTTCCAAGCCCCCGCAAGGAATGATACCTCGAACCTGCCCGGCGCGATCTGGCCTGGCGCAGTCCACCCTGCGTTTGGCTTGAAGGAGACGTCGCAATGGTCCCGAATGATACACCCGTCATTGCCGTCGCCGGCGCCACCGGCGACCTCGGCGGTCGGATCGTCAAGGCGCTGGTGAGGCGCGGCGCAAAAGTTCGGGCCATTGTGCGGCCAGGAATGACTGCCACAGATTTAGGTGACCTGACGGCGATCGGGGCAGAGATCGTTTCCGCTGATCCGGGCGACGCAAAAGCCATGACCACAGCCTGTGCCGGGTCCGCTTGCGTGATCTCGGCATTGATCGGACTAAGTGATGTGGTGATCGACCGTCAGGGCCTACTTCTTGACGCGGCCGTTGCGGCAGGTGTACCACGCTTCATCCCCTCGGATTTTGCAGCAGATTTCACCAAGACCAAGCCGGGGCTCAATCGCAACTTTGATCTCCGCCGGACGTTCATGGCGCGCGCCGACGCGGCACCGATCAGGGTCACGTCCATCCTGAACGGGGCCTTCATGGACATGCTGGGTGCCGAGATGCCGATCATTCAGCCGGGTATCCATCGGGTGCTCTACTGGCATGACGCGGATCAGGTGCTCGACTTTACGACCAAGGACAATGTGGCTGACTATACGGCCGCCGCCGCTCTTGATCCGAACACACCGCGCATTCTGCGGGTGGCCGGAGACAGCGTGAGTGTCCGTACGATTGCAACTACCCTGACCGAAGTGACGAGCCAGCGATACCGGCCGCTCTGGGTTGGCAGCATCGGAACGCTCGGCCTGATGATCAGACTGGCCAAACGGTTTGCGCCGGAGGCTGACGCGCCGTTTCCGGCCTGGCAGGGGATGCAGTACATGCGTGACCAATTCGCCGGCGATGTGCAACTGACACCCCTGGACAACGCTCGTTATTCCGGCATCGCCTGGACCTCGGTACGTGATCATCTCGCCGGTTTGAAAGCGTTTCAGGCCTGAGCGACGAGAGGCGCGGGAATCGACTCCTCGCCTGACCGCATCATGCCGAACGATGTCGATTGGTCGCGGATTCACAGGCCGCAGGCGTGGTGCCCGTTCTTTCTCCAATTCCAAACCGGAGCCTGGCGATGAAAGCGCTCACTCCCGCCTTGCAAGCCCATCTCGTCGGGGGCACGACGACGCTGGCCTGGTGCTGGCGCATCACGCGGGCCGACGGTGTCACTTTCGGTTTCACCGACCACGATGAGCAGCTGTCGTTCGACGGCACAGATTTCGACCCCGAAAGCGGCTTTGCGGCCTCGGAAGTCCGGTCCGGTTCCGACCTTGCCGTTGACGCACAGGACGCGCACGGTGTCCTGTCCTCGGATCGGATCACCGAGACCGACATTCTCGATGGCCGCTGGGACAATGCCAGCATCGAGGTCTTGCGGGTAAACTGGCGGTCGACCGGCCAGCGCGTGCTGATGCGGCGCGGGGCCATCGGCCAGATTCGGCGTGGACGGCTGGCCTTCGTCGCGGAAGTCCGGTCGCTGGCCCATGTGCTGGGGCAGACAGTCGGGCGAACGTTCCAGGCCAGCTGCGATGCGACGCTTGGGGATGCGCGCTGTGGGGTCAATATCGAGGCACCGGCCTTCAGGGGAACCGGGGCAGTCACAGCCCTCCAGAGTGATCGAGCTTTCACCGCCTCGGGGCTTGGCGGCTTCGATCCCGGCTGGTTCACCTCTGGCACGCTGCACTGGACCAGTGGGGCCAATACCGAGCGCCTGGCAGAGGTCCTGGTCCATGATCTCGCCAGTGGCACGGCCATGCTGACCCTGCTGGAACCGCCGGTGAGGGCAATCGCCGTCGGGGCCGGTTTCACGGTGTGGGCGGGGTGCGACAAGCGAATCGAGACCTGCGCCGCGAAGTTTGCCAACGTAGCGAACTTCCGGGGGTTTCCATCGATCCCGGGGCAGGATGCCGTCCTGCGATACGCCACCAAGGATGGCGGGCATCAGGGGGCGGTGCTGTGACGGGCGCGGAGACAGGAGTCGCCGATCCGGCTTTTGTCATCGCTGTTACGCGGTCCTGGCTCGGCACGCCCTACCACGATCAAGCGAGCGTAAAGGGTGTAGGCTGCGATTGCCTCGGCCTTGCGCGTGGTGTTTGGCGCGACGTGGTCGGGCCAGAACCCATTCCGATCCCGCCCTACAGCCGGGATTGGGGCGAGACCGGGCCGCGCGAAGTTCTGGCAGAGGGGGCGCGGCGCATGATGGTTGAGGTTGCGCTGGGGTATGGCCCGTCTGAGTTGCTTGTTCCCGGCGCGCTCATCCTCTTCCGCATGAGGCCGGGCGCCATTGCCAAGCATGTAGGCATCCTGACGGAACCCGAAACCTTCATCCATGCCTATGAGCGGCTGGGCGTGATCGAGGAACCGCTGACCCCGACTTGGTCACGTCGTATCGCTTTCGCCTTTCAGTTCCCACACCGAAATGTCGAGACCTGACCAGCAAACGGTGCCTGTGGACGACCAAAGGTTGAAATGATTCAGCGCCGATCAGTCATGATCACCGCAACTTTGCGAGCTGCTCGGCAATGGCGACTGCGGCTGCACGCTCCCGGGTTGCCGAAAGGACCTCGTACTCCGTTGCGGCGTTCAGCAGGTCAAGCCTCGCCCGCGCTGCTGCCAACTCTTGCGCTGCCGCAGACGGTCGTTTGGCAGCCTTATCGCGCGCAGCGGCGGCAGCGTCGAACACTTCCCCCAAAGATGTCGCAACCGCCGAGACAGACGATACCGACTTAACGCCAAAGGTCTTGACGGACATGTCAGGGTTGTAGGCAAGCTCGAAACTCTTTGTTCGGAACCAGCTGCCATCAAGCGAGATGAGATTGTCTTCGCTGAATCGATCGACAACATTCAGACGCTGTACTGATTCCTGATCCAATGACCAGGCATCCTCGCCCTTCAAATAGATGCCCACAGTGACCGGGCGACTGCGGCGCAGGCAGAGCACGTCTTGATCCATGGCCCAGCCGACATGGGAAGTGGCCTCTGTGCCGCGGTCCGGATCGATCACCGCGACCAGGCAACTGAAGTCGTCGGCCAATCTGGACTGCATCGAGGGGATGTCCGGCGCGTCAAGAACATCGGGCATTTCGACCTCGTGAAGGCGCAGCAACTCGAAGGGTCGCAGTGTAACGCTCGCCGTATCGACCACGCCTGCCTTTCCAACGATCCAGTCGCGTCGGACCTGGCTGATACTGGCCACCTGCGACTGAACTGCGTCCAGGGCACGCCCGGCCGTTGCAATGCTGTGCGGACTGCCTGCCGCATCACTCATCGTGGCCAACAAGCGGTCGACCTGTGTCAGAAGGGCCTCGAGATGACCTGCAAGCCCCGCATGTGTGTCCGCCCATTGTTGCTCGAGGCTCCTGGTTTCCGCCTCTGGATCGCGCAACAGGAGAGAGGCAGCGAGGCCCACCGCCTTGCCGACGAGGCTGATAACGGGCGAGAAGTCGCGGCTGGTTTCGGAATTGACCGCCGTAATGAGGCCGTTGCCATCGAGCGCGACTGTGAGAGCCAGTTTCTCCAACAAGCCGGCGTCGATGGCCAAGAGACGACCGTTTGTGAGGTCGGGGCCAGGCGCGTGAGAAAGCGCGACATCAACGACCGGGAAGAGAAGGCTGCCATTGTCGTCACGGACGATTTGCATCCGCCGGGTCACGGTTGCCGTGAACACCGTTTCCGGCATCCTGTACTGCAGCGTCGGACCTACCTGAACCATCTTCTGACTCCCGCGACTGGCAATACTCTGGACGCGACCGGAGGGAGTAAGAAGTGATTCTGCGTGGGTCCCCCGCTTGAATCGATCCGGACGCCAGCGACAGACCTTCCATACGATCAAGATGAATCCTGACGAAGCGATGTCTTCATCGCTTCGTCGTCGTCGGCGAACCGCACTTTCGCCTCGCGGACTGCGACACATCACTCAGGTTTCCGTGGGCAAGCTTTCCGCCCATTGACCATCATCCGGAGCTGCATCCATGGCCACGCTTGTCCTCGGTGCTGTCGGCACTGCCATTGGCGGTAGCATCGGCGGCACGATCCTTGGCGTCGGTGCCGCCACGATCGGCGGGTTCATCGGCTCGGCCGTGGGTTCGGTCGTCGACAGCTGGATCGTGTCCTCGCTGGCCCCCGGCC
>JBGSWJ010000365.1:0-3545 GCA_041752495.1 Rhodobacterales bacterium | reverse complement strand
GGATCTGTCCGGTCGTGGACCTGCGGGCAGCGGGGGTGAAGGTGGCATTGGGGACCGACAATGTGGCCGCCAACAATTCTTATGACATGGTATCCGAAATGCGGGTGGCGGGTTTGATCGCGTCGCACCGCGAGGGGCGGGCGCAGCCGCTGTCGAGCCGCGATTTGATCCGGATGGCGACGATCGACGGCGCCACCGCGCTGGGGATCGGGCATGAGACGGGGTCGCTGGAGCCGGGGAAGGCCGCCGATATCGTGGCATTCGACATGCGCGGGCCGGGGTGGTCGGAAACGCCGGATGCAGAGACGGCGCTGATATATTCCGGGTCGGGGCGGGATGTGCGGCATGTCTGGGTCGCGGGGGAGCAACTGGTCCGGGACCGGGTGCTGGTGCGGCGACCTTTTGACGAGATCAGAACGGAATACTCGGCCACCTATGCGGATTTCTGGTCCCGCGTGGCCACAGCAAGGAAAGTGGCCTGAATGACGCGGAACCCGTTGATACTGGATACGGACGGCGGGGTGGATGATGCGCAGGCGCTGATCCTTCTGGTTGCGCACGGGGTAGTGCCGATGGCGGTCACGACCGTGTTCGGCAATGTGGGGCTTGAGGCCGCGACGCGGAATATCCTTGCCACGCTGGCGGTGGTGGGGGCGGATGTGCCCGTCCATGCCGGGACGGACAGGCCGCTGGTGCAGCCGGTGATTGATGCCAAGCATATCCATGGCGAGGACGGGCTGGGCAATGCGCCACGGCCCGAGAAGCAGGCCGAGGTGGCCAGCCATGACGGCGTGGGGTTCCTGCGGCGGACCTTTGCGGCGGCGGCCCAGAAGGGCGAGAAGGTCGATATCCTGATGATCGGGCCTTTGACGAACCTTGCGCTTGCCCTGCGGATGGAGCCGGGGATCATTGCCGGGATCGGCACGCTGACGATCATGGGGGCGACGGTCTATGGGCGTGGAAACACGACCCCTGCGGCAGAGTTCAACATCTATGCCGACCCCGAGGCGGCAGCCGTCGTGTTTCAGTCGGATATCGACACCGTGGTCGTCCCGTGGGAGCCCTGCGTGACGCATTCGCTGACCGGAGAGCAACTGGACGCGCTGTTTGCCGATATTCCGGCGGGGCTGTCCAAGACATTCTCGCAGGCTTTGGCGCGTCAGACCGTGGCGGGCTATGGCGGGGGCGACAACATGCGGTTTGTCGATCCTTTCGCCGCGGCGGTTGTCATCGATCCGTCGATTGTCACGAAATCCGTCCGCGCCTCGGTCGATGTGGCGCTGGCCCCCGGCATCACGCGGGGGATGACGCTGGTCGATCCGTCGGGGCGTCTTGGCACGCCGATGGTGACGCTGGTCGAAGAGGCCCCCCTGCCCCGGCTCATCGAAATGTATTCCAGATCAATTGCTTACCGTCCTTGAACCTGAACACCAACCAAACGGAGTGACTGCCATGACTTTGATGATCAACCGCCGCCGGGTGACGCAACTCATCCTCGGCACGACCCTGATGTCCTTTGCCGCCGTCCGGATGGCGGGCGCGCAAGAGCCGCTGAAAGTGGCGCTGGTCGTCCACGGCAACCTGGGCGACAAGAGCTTTTTCGACTCTGCTGCGGCCGGGATGGCGCGGGCGACTGCCGAGCTGGGCTGCGATGTGCAGATCATCGAAGCTGGGCTGGACCGGGGCCGCTGGGAACCCGCACTGGCTGATGCAACGGATCAGGGCTTTGATATCGTGATCGCGGGCACATGGGAAATGACCGGGTTCATGGCGGCACTCGCCCCGGAATACCCCGATACCAAGTTCATCGTGTTCGATGACGCGCCCGATTTCGCGGCGACGCCGCTGCCCAACATGCTCGCCATCACCTATCGTACGTCCACTGCGGCCTATCTGGCAGGTTTCGCGGCCGCGCGCCTGTCTACCACAGGCAAGCTTGGCACGATCCTTGGTGTTGAAGGTGCCACCGTCGTGGAATTCGCGGTCGGGTTCGAACAGGGGGCCAAGGCCGCCAATCCTGCGGTCGAAGTGCTGCGTGCCGTGGCCGGCGGCTTTGGCGACCCGGCCAAGGGCAAAGAGCTTGCGTTGGCGCAGTTTGCGCAGGGCGTGGACATCGTATTCCCCATCGCGGGCGGCACGGGGATCGGGTCGCTGCAGGCGGCACGGGATGAAGGCAAACTGGCGGTAGGGGTCGACAGCGATCAGGCGCTCATCTTTGAACCGACAGATCCGGCGCAGGCGGCGGTCATCTTTACTTCGGTCGAAAAGCGGGTCGGCGATTCTCTGTTCACCGCGATCAGCCAGACAATCGACGGGACCGCGCCCTATGGCACGGCGCTGCTTTTGGGTCTGGCTGACGGGGCGGTCGGGATTTCCAAGAACAAGCTCTATGAGCAGATCGTTCCGGCCGAAGTGCGCGCCGAGGTGGATGCCATCGAAGCGCAGATCATCGCGGGTGAGATCACTGTTGAAACGGTGATGCAGTAAGGCGAACCGGCCCCGCGCCCGATGAGGCGCGGGGCCGATCCCATAGGGACGACCATGACCCCGATCATTCAGGCCAGCGGCATCGGCAAGATCTATCCCGGCGGGACGGTGGCCAATGATGGCGTGAACCTGACGGTGATGCCCGGCGAGGTGCATGCCGTCGTGGGCGAAAATGGCGCGGGCAAGTCCACGCTGATGAAGATCCTGTTCGGGATGGAACAGCCGACGGCCGGAACGCTGCGGATGGAGGGGAAGGAAATTGCATTTTCCGGACCTCGGGCCGCGATTGATGCCGGGATCGGGATGGTGTTCCAGCACTTTTCACTTGTCCCCACGTTTTCGGTTTATGAGAATGTCGTGCTGGGGGCGGAACCCCGGGCCGGGATAAGGTTTGACCGCGAGAAGGCGATTGCTGATGTGCGGGCCTTGTCCGAAAAGTTTCGGCTGAAGGTGGACCCCCTGCCCCCGGTCGGGTCGATCCCGGTGGGGCAGCAGCAGCGGGTCGAAATTCTCAAGGCGCTGTACCGCGATGCGCGGGTCCTGATTCTGGACGAGCCGACCGCCGTGCTGGCCCCGCAGGAGGTCGAGGAGTTGTTCGTGGCCGTCCGTGCGCTGGTCGCGCAGGGTAGGACGGTGATCTTCATTGCGCACAAGCTGCCCGAAGTCTTGGCCATTTCCGACCGGATCACGGTGATGCGGGGCGGAAAGACGGTGGGCGAGGTCGCCGCGAAAGAGGTGACGGAACAAAGCCTTGCCAACCTGATGGTGGGCCGGGAGGTCGCGCTGCGGGTGGACCGGAGCCAGACCGACGGCCCGCTGCGCTGTACGGTACAAGGGCTGAAGCTGGTGGCCGAGAATGGCGTGACGCTCGCCGAAGACCTGTCGCTGAGTGTGCATGGCGGGGAGATTCTCGGGCTGGTGGGGGTCGAGGGGAATGGGCAGGCAGAACTGCTGGAGGCGATTGCGGGTCTGCGGCTGGCGGCGGCGGGGCGGATCGAGGTCGAGGGGGCCGAGGTGAGCACGCTATCGGTGCTGGACCGGCGGGGCCAAGGACTGGC
>JBGSWJ010000364.1:0-1654 GCA_041752495.1 Rhodobacterales bacterium | reverse complement strand
GCCCATCTGACCGGCCTGCCAGAGCGGCAGGAGGGGCGCGAGCGCGGGATGGAGAGCCCAGAAGTCGTCAATCTGGGTCCTTCCTTCGACCATGGAGAGGGTGGGTCGCGCGGGTCGGGCATGGCATCGGTCATCCGGCGGGGGATCTTCATCGCCCAGTCGATCCGGGCGGCGAGACCCTGCGGGGTGATCCAGGCTTCGGCCCGTTCCGACCAGCCATCGGGGCCGGGGGCGGATTCCCAAGGCTGGCCCATGACGGCAAGCGGGCCCTGGAGCATCTGGCGCACCTGACGGGGTTCGAGGGCCATGATGGTATCAGGGGGGATACCAAGGGCGCGAAGCGAGGAGGCCAAGAATTCGACAGGCCATTTGACCTTTTGCCGTTCGGGCGCCCAGGCGGCAGGATGGTCAAGCAATGCCGTTGTAACCTGAAACAGGTCGCCATCCGTGGCCAGATAGGTTTCGGAAAGCGTGTCAACCAGCGCCGGTTCGGGGTCTTGGGCAACAAAGTGGACGGCGAGTTTGTGTGCGATATGGCGGGCCGTTGCTGCGTGATCGGCCAGACCGTCAAGGGCGGCCTCGACCGTGGAGAGGTCGGCTTCGGCGCTGTAGGTGACGCCAAGGACGGTTTCGCTGCCCGGTTCGGCGTGATCCGGGCGGTAGACCATGCCGTCGCTGTCGAGCCCGAGACCGGTGAGAAGCTCGGCCAGTTGGCGCACGTCGTTCTGGTCATAGGGGCCGTCGACGCCGATGGTATGGAGTTCAAGGATTTCCCGCGCGAGGTTTTCGTTCAGTCCGCGATCACGGCGCTGTGCCCTTGGGCTGTTCGGGCCCATCGAATTGGTCTGGTCAAGATAGGCCAGCATGACGGGATGGGTTTCGACCGCTTTCAGCATGTCGGAAAAGCGGCCGTTGACATGGGGTCGGACGGCCTCTTCGATGTAGGGGGTCACAAGGTGGCGGAGAAATCCCATCTTGGCCCGGGCGGTGAAATGATCGGCCCAGAACATGACAAGGCGTTCGCGCAGGCCATCGGGACTGCCGATCTTGCGGGCCATCGTGGCCTGCAGGTTGTGGGCCAGCGCCTTGAGATAGTCCTGTGTGAGGGCGTCATAGGCGGCCTCTGCCTCTGCTTCGCCGGCGGTGCCGGCCGCTTCGCGGCGCGCGCGGTTGGCGGCCCGGAGGGTTTCGAGCGACGGGGTGGCGGAGGCGTAGGGCGGGATGACCCAGGTTTCGGCGGCAAGATCGGGACCGGCGAGTAGCGCCAACACTTCGGCCAATGACAGCGGCGGGGGCAGGACGGGCGAAAGGCCGGTGCCGAAGCGGATCGCGCAAAGGGCAGGGTCAAAGGGCAAGGTCTGGTCCCGCGGTCAGGTTGTCACAAGGATATAGGTGATCCTGCGGCGAAATGAGAGGGGCCGGATGGATGCGGTGGAATGTCGCCCCGCCCCATGCGTGGCCGGTCAGCGGGGATAGCCGTGCCAGCCGTCGAAATCAGCCTTGCCGACCGGGAGGCCCCGGCTGCGCAGGATGGCGTATGCCATCGACAGGTGGAACCAGAGGTTCGGCAGGGCAAACAGGGCGAGATAGGTGGGGGCGTCCTGGACCAGTTCAGCCTCGCCCGCGCGGCGGCTGATGAGGCGGTCGGCGGCGC
>JBGSWJ010000363.1:0-2570 GCA_041752495.1 Rhodobacterales bacterium | reverse complement strand
GGCATCAACAAGCGCCCGGGCGAATTGGGCGTGCATTCGCTGACCACGTTCAAGATGGTGGTGCCCGACCTGAACAAGGCCGAGAACTTCTATACCGCCTTCGGCCTGGATGTGCGCGAGGAAGGCAACACGCTTGGCCTTTACACCCATGGCAATGCCCATCGTTGGGGCATTCTGTCCGAGGGCCTGCAAAAGAAGATGAATGTGCTGGCCTTCGGCGTCTTCGAAGAGGATTTCGAGCCGATGAAGAAGCGGATCGAAGCCCAGGGCATCCGCCTGCTGGATGCGCCCGCGGGCTACGAATCCAACGGCATCTGGTTCATCGACCCGCATGGGTTCCTGGTCGAAATCACCGTGACCGAAAAGACCTCGCCCAATGCCAAGGTCGATTTCGGGGCGATGGATGCCTCCAAGCCCGGCAATGTCGTCGGATCTTTCGGGCGGCGGGTAAAGCCCGAGGTGCGCCCCCTGCGCTTTGCCCATCTGCTGTTGTTTGTGCCCTCGGTTCCCGCCGCCATCGAGTTTTATGCGCGTGTTCTTGGCATGCGCCTGTCCGACCGCACCGGCGACATCATCGCCTTCATGCATGGCATCCACGGGTCCGACCACCACATGATCGCCTTCGTCACGTCCGGAGGCCGCCCGCCGGGGTTGCACCATCTGTCCTGGGACATGGGGTCGATCAACGGCATCGGCCTTGGCGCGATGCAGATGGCCGAACGTGGCTATTCCAAGGGCTGGGGACTGGGGCGGCACGTCCTTGGGTCCAACTATTTCCACTACATGCAGGACCCCTGGGGCAGTTGGTCGGAATACTCCGCCGACATCGATTACATCAGCCTTGACCATGACTGGCAGGCCCAGGATCAGCCGCCCGAGGACGGGATCTATGTCTGGGGCCCCGACCTGCCCAAGGACTTCCTGCACAATTACGAAGCCGACCAGTTCGAAGGCAAGACGGCCTGACTCCCTGCCGGTCCGCGATGCCGGGCCGGCCGCCACCTGACAGAAGGACACAGGTCATGAACGAGATGATGCTTCGGACCATGTTGTACATGCTGCCGATCCTTCTGAAGCGGTCGGGCAAGAAATACCCCGCCCAGGCCGAGGCGCTGGGTCGGCACAACGCGCTGATCCAGATCCAGACCATGGATGGTGTCGTGGGGCGCTGGTACCGGTTCGAGAATGGCAAGATCACCACCAAGGCGGAAATCCTGCCCCAGGTCGATGTGCGCGTGCTGTTCAAGGACGTCGCTACCGCCTTGAAACTGCTGAAGATGCCCGTCGACCGTCATGCGGTGATCCATGCCGCCAAGAACTTCGCCGTGCTGCAGATCGGGCCGGATCACCTCGTCCAGTGGTTCCACGAGATGGTCAACAACATGGGCATGTTGCCGACCGAGTTCGGCACCAAGATGCCGGACGGAACCACACGGCTTACCCACAACGACAACGGCGGCGTGACCTTCGTCTATGTGAAGGACGGCAAGATCGTCCGCATCACGCCGATCGACCTTGACGCCTCGGATGCGGCCTCTTTCACGATCAAGGCGCGCGGCAAGACCTATTCCCCCCGCCGCCGCGCCATCGGCAATCCCCACACGCTGAACGCCAAAAGCCAGATCTATTCCGACAAGCGCCTCATGTATCCGATGAAGCGGGTGGACTGGGACCCGAACGGCGCGCGCAATCCGCAGAACCGCGGCAAGTCGGGTTACGTCCGCATTTCCTGGGACGAAGCCTATAGCCTCGTCGCCACGGAAATCGAGCGGCAGAACCGCACCCACGGGCCGGGGTCCATGGCGCTGTGGCATTGCTCGCACCACCAATGGGGCAATGTCGGCTACTATCTGTCTTCGATGCTGCGGTTCGCCAACTTGCTGGGATTTACCCGGGTGCATCACAACCCGGACAGCTGGGAAGGCTGGTATTGGGGGGCAACGCATCACTACGGAAGTTCCATGCGCGTCGGCATCCCGTCCTTCTATTCCACGGTCGAGGATGCGCTGCAGAATGCCGAGATGATGGTGTTTTGGTCGTCAGACCCGGAATCCACAAACGGCTATGCCGCCGGCTTCGACGGCACCCAGCGCCGGTTCTGGGCAAAGGATGCCGGGATCGAATTCGTCCATATCGACCCCAACCTGAACCCGACCGCGCAGCTGTACGGCGGGCGCTGGATCCCGATCAAGCCGGGCACGGACTCGGCGCTGGCCCATGCGATCATGAACGTCTGGGTGAAAGAGAACCTCTACGACGCCGAATACGTCGCCACCCGCACGACCGATTTCGACGCCTGGAAGGCCTATCTGCTGGGCCAGTCAGACGGCGTGGACAAGGCGCCCGAGTGGCAAGAGGCGGAAACCGGCGTGCCCGCGCATGTCTGCCGCGCTTTGGCCCGCGCCTGGGGCAAGAAGAAAACCTATCTTTCCGCCGGCGGGCTTGGCCATGGCCTCGGCGGCGCAGTGCGCAGCGCCTCGGGGTCGCAATGGGCGCGCAACATGATCCTGCTGATGGCGATGCAGGGCCTTGGCAAGCCCGGCGTCAACTTCGGCAACCTGCAGATGGGC
>JBGSWJ010000362.1:0-2515 GCA_041752495.1 Rhodobacterales bacterium | reverse complement strand
GATGCGGAGAGGCTCGCCCGACCAGCGCCAGCATTGGCCGGGGCGGAGGGACGAGACGGGGACGGCGGGCTCGAAATCGAGGGTCGTGGCGGACCACGGGATCACGAATGTGCCGCGAAAGCCTGATTCCATCGGGGGTTGTGCCTGCCCTGCGTCGCTGCTCCCGCGTCTGTGCGCGGCTTTCGGTGAGGGTATCAGAGGCAGGCCGGGGCGGGCAACAGGGATGAATCTGGGGCTTCAGAAGGTGAAGCGGACGTTGAGCGAGCCGAGGACTTGCCCTTCGGGCTGGCCTTCGTATTCGGGGGAGAGCCATGTGAGGCCGTAGAAGACCGAGGCCGAGGGGCGCGGTTGCCAGTGGAGGCCGATGCGGGCGCGGGTGCGGCTGTCTGTGGGGGTGACGCCGCGATCGGGCGGCAGGTAGACCGAGGAACCGACGCTGGCCCAGTCGGCCCCTGCGACAAGGGCGAGGCCCGCCTGGTCGCCCCGGATGGCACGGTAAAGCTGGCCGGTGGGGATGTCGCGGAGGAGGAGGTCGGATTGCAGGACGCGGCCCCAGATCACGTCGCCGCCGATGCGGACGATGTTTTCGACGCCTGCCTGCCCTTCGACATAGGGGCGGAAGGTGACGGTGGGGGCAAGGTGCAGGGGATAGCCGTATTCGGCCATGACCGAGGCATGGACGGCGTCGGGAAGCTGGTCTTCGTCGCCCGAGGCGGGGATCAGGCCGAAATTGTCGTGAAACCAGTCCTGAAAGCCGGAAATACCGGTCTGGGGGCCGATGGCGGTGATGTCGATCCCGGCAGAAAGCTGACCGGGGCCGATGGCGGAATGGGTGTGGATGCCGTAGCTGAGCGCGCCGACGTAGGGGCGATAGCCGTCGGTACCGACGGCATAAGGGGCGATGATTTCGGTCCGGAAGCGGAGTTCGATGAGGTCACCGAAACGGCCGGGCCATGTGCCGTCCCAGCCGGTGCCGGAGATGACCGAGACGACGTAGGACCCGGTCCGCCAGCGGTCGTGGCCGTCTCCGATGGCGTCGTTGTTGAAGAGGCTGCCGACACCGAGGGTCGTGCGGTCCTGTGCCATGGCCGGGGTGGCAAGGATGAGGGTGAGAAACGTGGCGAGGATGCGCATGGCGGTGCCGGGGTTGGGGGCGTTGTGTCAAAGTATAGCGCAGACGGGATAGCGGTTGGGGCGCCCTGCCCTGCCCCTGCGGGTTTGGAGCGCAGGACTATGGCGGCAGGGCCACAACGGGTTGCGGGCGAGCGGGAATCGGGCCCATAACGCGGGTTCAGGGCGAGAGGATCGATGATGGCGGACGAGGCTGTGACCCCGGCGGGGCGACCGGTTGACTATCTGGCGGCCTTTGCGACCGGCGGGCTGATGACGCTGATGATCAGTTTCAACGGCGAGATGGCGCGGTATACGACGCCGCTGTTTTCGTCACTGACGGCGCATGGGACGGGGACGGTGGCGGCGGTGGTGTTCCTGCTGCTGTTGCGGCGGGGCGGGACGGTTGCGGCAGGCGGCAGGGCGCCTCTTTGGGCCTATCTGGGCGGAATCTGCGGCGCGGTGACGGTGATGATGTCGGGGGTCACGGTGAACACGGCGTTGGCACTGTCAGGGACGCTGGCGCTGGGGCTGGTGGGTCAGGTCTTGTTCGGGCTGGCGGCAGACCGCTGGGGACTGTTCGGGATGCCGCGACGGATGCCATCCGCGCGGGATATGGCCGCGCTTGGGCTGATCGTGGCGGGCAGCATTCTGATCATCTTTCTGGGCGGGGGGCCGGAATGATCCTGTATATCGGGTTGGCGCTGTCAGCCGGGCTCCTGATCAGCCTGTCGCGGCAGATCAACGGGCGGCTGAGCCTGTCGACCTCGCCTTTGCAGGCGTCGTTCTGGAACCATCTTGTGGGGTTCGTGGCGCTGCTGGCCGTGGGGCTGGCGGTGGGCGGGCTGTGGCCCGAGGGGCTGAAGGATGCGCCGTGGCATGCGTATATCGGCGGGCCGATCGGGGTGATCTTTGTGGCGGCGGGAAGCTGGCTGATCGCGCGGATCGGGGCGGTAAGCACGGCGTTGCTGGTGATCGGCGGGCAGATGGTGTCGGGCGTGGTGGTGGACCTGTGGCAGGGGGTGCCGGGGGCGCTGTGGGCGCGGAGCCTGGGGGTCGTGCTGATCCTTGCGGGGATGGTGCTGATCCAGAGCCGGGCAAAATCGCGCGAGGCGTGAGGCGGGGGACTTGAGCCGGGGCCGGGGGATGCCGACCTATGGGGCATGAGCGAGACTGGTCCCCTGCCCCCTGAAGATGATCCGCTTATCGTGGCGGGGCGGGCCTATTTTGCGGAACGGCGGGCGCGGGCGGACGGGTTTGCGTGGGACATGTTCGGGCTGCGGGGCACGTTCAGGCTGCACCGGAAGGCGCTGGGACTCGATCTGCTACGGGCGCCGGTGAATATCCTGATGGGGCTGGTGGCTGTGATCCAGCGGGTGGTTGTGCTGGTCCTGCGTCTGGTCGG
>JBGSWJ010000361.1:0-6218 GCA_041752495.1 Rhodobacterales bacterium | reverse complement strand
CGTGCCCGCCGCCATCCGCGCCGCCCGGACCCCGCCCGAGCCGCCGCCGATCACGAAAAGATCAAAATCAAAGCTGCTCATCTGTCCTGCCCGCGCTGACTTGTCCTGCTATCCCACAGGATGCAGATGGATACCAGCCAGCAGGGTAACAAGGCCGCGGGCCAGGCCCGCTCAGTCCGCGATATCGGTAAAAATGTTGTCGGGTTCCATGAAATCGACCCGGCCCCGTTCGACCGACCCGTCATTGATATCCCGCACCTCGACCCGGCCATCGCCAAAACCCGCGACCACCACATCGCAGATGTCGATGAACAGACCGTTTTCCACCACGCCCGGGATCTGGTTGATGACGAGTGACAAGGACCGCGCATGACCGATCCGGTTCAGATGCAGATCGACAATGTAATTCCCTTCGTCCGTGACATAGGGCACATCCCCGTTCATCCGCAGCGACGTGGACCGCCCCAGCACATCAAGCCCGATCAGCGTCTCCTCGATCAGAACCTTGGTCGTGCGCCAGCCAAAGGGGATGACCTCCACCGGCAGGGGAAAGGCGCCCAAAGTCTCTACCTGTTTCGAGATATCGGCAATCACGACCATCTGGTCACTCGCCGTAGCCACGATCTTTTCCTGCAACAGCGCGCCGCCGCCGCCCTTGATCAGGTTCAGGTTGATGTCAAACTCATCCGCCCCGTCGATGGTCACATCCAGCCAGCGCGCCTCGTCCAGCGACATGACGGGAATCCCCACGTCACGGGCCAGCTGCGCCGTCCGGCTCGACGTCGGCACACCGGTGATCCGCAGCCCTTCCTCGCGCACCATCTCGCCCAGACATTTGACAAGCCAGGCTGCCGTGGACCCCGTACCAAGGCCCACCCGCATCCCCGATTTGACATAGGCCGTCGCCCGCTTTGCGGCGGCAAACTTGGCCTTGTCGATCGGTGAAAGTTCAAAGCTCATGATCAGCCTCGCGCCGGGAAGTGGTTTGCCCAGATGATCATACGCAAATCACACTCCGGGCGCGAGAGGGCAAAATCCGGCACGTCGGCCCGTCCCCTGCTTCTTCTGGTCCCAAATATCCCGGGGTGAGGCTCCGCAGGAGCCGAGGGGCAGCGCCCCTCGCCCCGCCCGCACCATGGAAACGCCATTTGGGCACCATGCCCCGGAGCGGCCCCGCGGGACTTGAGCCCGCATGAAAGATCGCCCCGGCTCTGGCTGGGCCACCGGCCGAGCGCGTTTTCCCCGGCAATGGTCGCTTTCGACCGGGCATAGACGCGGAAACGACCTAGCTTGGCTTGCATGACCTCCGCCCTGACCCTCCACTACGCCCCCGACAACGCCTCGCTCTGCGTGAGGCTGGCACTGCTGGAACTGGGGCTGCCCTTCGACTCTCTGCTCGTCTCGCGCCGCGACGGCGGGCAGCGCCATCCCGCCTACCTCTCGCTCAACCCGAACGGCCTGATCCCGACTCTTGAAACCCCGGACGGACCACTGTTTGAAACGGCGGCCATCCTGCTCTGGCTGGGCGACAGTTACCGGGACGGCCCCCTTCTGACACCATCTGGCGGTGATCCGGCTCGGGGCACCTTCCTGACATGGCTGTTCTGGTTGTCGAACACGCTGCACCCGCAATTGCGCCTGATCTTCTACCCCGACAAGCACATCGCGGCGCCGCATATCCCGGCCCTGAACGTCCGGACGCGCGAACGCACGGCCGACAGCCTCGACATCCTTCAGGCCGCCCTGCCCCGCCTGTCCGGCTGGATCGGCGCGGCGCAGCCCTCGGTTCTTGATTGTTATCTGTGCCCGATGCTCCGCTGGCTGAAACTTTACCCGACGGGCGAAACCGGCTGGTTCGCCATCGACCGTTGGCCCGGCCTTCTGGCCATCGCACAGAAGATGGAATCACGCCCCTCGACACAGGCCGCCATTCTGGCCGAAGGTCTGGGGCCGACACCTTTCAGCCGACCCGTCCATCCAGTCCCTCCGGAAGGAAGTGCCACCTAGATGTTTCTCTCCGTGTTCGACATGTTCAAGGTGGGCATCGGCCCCTCCTCTTCGCACACCATCGGCCCGATGGTTGCGGCCGCCCGCTTCCTTGACCACCTGCGCGCGCTGCCCTTCGCCGTCTCGGGCCTGCGGGCCTCGCTCCACGGCTCGCTTGCCTTCACCGGGGTCGGCCATGCGACTGACCGCGCCGTCATCCTCGGCCTCGCAGGCTTCCGCGCCGACGACTACGACGCCGAAAAGGCCGAAACCGAACTGATCCGCATCAGGGCAGAAAAGCACGTGACGCCCAAGGGCCTGAAACAACTGGCCTTTGACCCTGCCCAGGACCTGATCTTCGACTACGGCCCAGCCCTGCCCGGCCATGCCAACGGCCTGATCTTTCGCGGCACTGACGCGCAGGGCGACGTGATCACGCAGATCACCTACTATTCCATCGGCGGCGGCTTTGTCGTGACTGACGAGGAACACGCCAAGGGCAAGCAGGCCGATAAGGGCCCGTCTGTCCCCTTCCCCTTTGCGAACGCCGTTCAGATGCTCGACATGGCCGCCGAAAGCGGCCTCTCCATCGCGCAGATGAAGCGCGCCAACGAACTGACCCGCATGTCCAAGGCCGATTTCGACAAGGGACTGACCCGGATATGGGAGGTCATGAACGCCTGTATCGACCGGGGTCTGCGGCAGGACGGCATCCTGCCCGGCGGGCTCAAGGTGAAACGGCGGGCCAAGGGGATCTACGAGTCGCTGATGGCCGAACGCGGCATGAATCTGTCTGCCCCGCATACGATCAACGACTGGATGTCGACATATGCGATGGCGGTGAACGAGGAAAACGCCGCAGGCGGACAGGTCGTAACGGCCCCTACTAACGGCGCGGCGGGCGTTGTTCCGGCCACGATCCGCTATTGGCTTGATCATGTGCCGGGGGCTTCCATCTCGCGCCTGCCGGATTTCCTGCTGACGGCTGCGGCCATCGGCGGGCTGATCAAGGCCAATGCGTCGATCTCAGGCGCGGAATGCGGCTGTCAGGCCGAAGTCGGGTCTGCCGCCGCGATGGCGGCCGCAGGGCTCGCGGCGGTTCTGGGCGGAACGCCCGAGCAGGTGGAAAACGCTGCTGAAATTGCGCTCGAACATCACCTCGGCATGACCTGCGACCCGATCCGGGGTCTGGTCCAGGTGCCCTGTATCGAACGGAATGGGCTGGGCGCGATCAAGGCCGTCTCGGCTGCGTCCCTGTCGCTGCGCGGCGACGGCACGCATCTTGTGCCGCTGGATGCCGCGATCGAGACCATGCGCCAGACCGGCGCCGACATGAGCGAGAAATACAAGGAAACCGCACTCGGCGGGCTGGCTGTCAACGTGCCGAACTGCTGACGCCGCTTGTCGCCTCAGGTCTTGGCCTGGTCACGTTCCGCCCGGTAGGAGTCAATCTTCTTCTCCATCGAAGGACTTCGCGGCATGTCAAAATGCCAGTAGTCGAACCACGACCGTGCGTCTTCGCCGGTCTTGTGCATGAAGGTCAGCCGCGGGTGGCTGGTATCGATCTGATAGTGCAGGTAATTCTTCTCAAGGAACGCCACGACGCCGCCCACCATCGGCCAGGGCCGGTCGTCCAGCACCATGTAGCCGCCGACATCGAGCATCTGATCGGCATAGAAGACCTCGATCAAGGTCAGGTCGAACTTGTGGGATGCGTCGATCAGCGCATAGTCATAGCGCCGCCCCTCGGCAAGAAGCCGGGGCAAGGCGACATGAGACGAATCCTCGTGAAACCGGAAGTCGACCAGCGTCTCGTCCTTGATCTCCTTGATCAGGTTCAAGCCCTTGCTGCGGAAATTGGTGATCTGAAACGGGTCGATAACATCGTAGCTGCGCAGGCTCTGCCGCGCCGCTGTTACCAGTGTCGCCGCCGAACTGCCCGTTGCAAACCCGACCTCAAGTGCGCGGGTCGGGTGAACCCGGCTCACAAAGGCGGACAAGACGGCGGCATCATGGGCGGCCAGACTGCTGCGCGCCATCGTCCTTTCCAGGATGTCCCGGGTTTCCTGCGGCAGGTCGTCAACCCGGTTTGACCGGCACAGTGCCACCAACTCTGCCAGGTTTTCCGCCATCTTCATTCCCCCTGCGCCACATCTGGCAACTCTCGGTTCGACGGCGATCAGGCACGCTGAACCCTGTCCGGACCACGCACTGGCGATGAACCCTGACCTTGGGTAAGGCGGCTAACCTTTCGGGTCCAGCCCGTCAAGCCTCGCACCGCATTGCATTTGCTGCCGGATAGAAATCGGCTCACGTGACCGCAGATCTTCCGAGTCCCATTCCCAAGGGGGCCGACACTTCCGATCTCCCCTTGCAAATCGAACTCCGAACATCTGGCCTGAACCCTTGGCGTCCCGGTGTCGGCAGCAGCCGTGCAGGCCAAACCTCAGCCGCCTGCGCCAAAATCCTTCGAAGGATTTTGGCAAAATCGTTCCAACGATTTTGCCCCACCACGAAACCAAAGGGCCGCACCCTGCGGCACGGCCCCAAGACAACGCCAAACGTTCCGCAGCCGCATTAAGCCGCGCGGCCGACCAGAACCGACCCGATTTCCTTGGCCGCTGCGATCTCGTCATGGCCGGCGACCGCTGCAAACTCGCGGGTCAGCCGCTCCAGCGCGGCTTCATACAGCTGACGCTCGGAATAGCTCTGCTCGCGCTGGTCATCCGCACGGTGCAGGTCGCGCACCACTTCGGCGATGGCAATAAGATCGCCCGAGTTAATCTTCTGTTCATATTCCTGCGCCCGGCGCGACCACATGGCCTTTTTCACCTTTGCCTTACCCTTGAGCGTCTTCATCGCATGCGCCACCACATCGGGCGAGGACAGCGACCGCATCCCGACTTCGGTTGCCTTGTGGGTCGGCACGCGCAGAGTCATCTTGTCCTTCTCGAACGAGATCACGAAAAGCTCCAGCTTGAAGCCCGCAACTTCCTGTTCTTCGATCGAAATGATCTTGCCCACGCCATGCGCCGGATAGACAACAAAGTCATTCGGGCGGAACTCGTTCTTTTTCGTCTTGGTCATGACATCCTTCCAGGGCGCAGGTTGAACCTAGCGGCGACAAGAAACCCGACGAAACGACTGGTTCCGTCAGGTCTGGGCAATCCGGTCAGTTCAGGGGTTGAGCAGCAGCATTTGTCATGAACATAGCACAAAAATAGTGCCAAAGAAAGCGCGACGCTGACCCACTTACTGAAAACCAAGCCTTAACAGGGCATTAACACGCCCTGACGCTGCGTTCCGGATGGGAATGAGGACCGAATCGGTGGTGACTCGCCCGAATCGGTCAGCCGCCCGCGCCCGCCTTTTCCGAGAAAAGCTCGATCTTGCCGGACTTGCCGTCCATCTCTTCGGCCTCGGGCAGCGGGTCTTTCTTGGTCACGATAACAGGCCACATCTGCGCATATTTGCGGTTGAACTCGACCCACTTTTCCATGTTCGGTTCAGTGTCGGGCCGGATCGCATCCGCAGGGCATTCGGGTTCGCAAACGCCGCAGTCAATGCATTCATCCGGATGAATGACGAGCATGTTCTCGCCCTCATAGAAGCAGTCCACCGGGCATACTTCCACGCAGTCGGTGTATTTGCAGGCGATGCAGTTGTCGTTGACGATATAGGTCATGAGGTCTGTCCCGAAGCTGTCGGGTGACTAGCTAGAGCAGGGAGCGGGATCATTCAAGCGGCGATGACCGGCCCGGAAAGCCCTGCGCCAGCATGTTGCGCCGTTCCGCCTTGCCGGGGCGGCCCTTTCCGTCAAAGCGCGGATTTTCCGGGCTTTCATCCCGGGGTTTCTCGGGCGTCAGATCCTCGTAAAGCGCCTGCGCCTCGGGCGCGGGGCCGCGTCTTGTGCCGATGGCAAGGATGCGGACGACGCGGATCGCCTCACCCTGCGCAAAGGTCAGCACATCGCCTGCCCCTACGGCCCGGGCCGGTTTCGTCACGCGTTCGGAATTCACGCGCACATGCCCTTCTGACACCTCCGCCGTGGCCCCCACGCGCGCTTTGAAAAAGCGCGCGTGCCAAAGCCATTTGTCCAGCCGGATCGTCTCGCGCGGGGGCGCGAGGTCGGTCACTTGGGCTTGAAGGCCGCCAAGGCTGCGGCGAAGGGATTGTCGGGGTCGATCTTCTTGTCCTTGGCCGGATCACGCGGCGGGCGGGCCTCGAAGGTC
>JBGSWJ010000360.1:0-4071 GCA_041752495.1 Rhodobacterales bacterium | reverse complement strand
GCTTCAGCGCACCGTTCCCTGCGCCCGGGGTCCGGAGGGGGCGCTGCCCCCGCTCCTGCGGAGCCCCCCGAGGTATTTGGAAGACAAAGAAACCAGGCGTCGGGACTGGCGTAGGGCGGGGTTCACCCCGCCATCCCCGGGCTGAAGACTACCCCCGCCCGCCCTGCCTTTCGATATAGGCCCGCAATTCCTCGGCCTCGCGCCGCGCATCGCGCAGCCCGTCCATCGCGGCCCGCAATTCGGCCTCGGTCTGGCTCAGCTGGTTGCTGATGTCGGCCTCGCGCTGCTGCAGATAGGTGATCGCCTGATCCCGCGTCTCTTCGGCCTCGTGCAGGGACTGCGCCATCCGGTCCAGCTCGCCGATATCGGCCTGAGTCACCCGGGTGAACCGGTTGACCAGCCAGCTTGCAAACCATCCCAGCGCAAAGGCCACGAACAGGATGATCGCGGTCGCAATGATGAACTCGGTCCTGTTCACGTCCGTCCCCCTCAAAGGGCGTCACCTGACGCCCCCGCTTTCCATCAGATCAGTCGCCCGATCCTTCGTCCCCGCCACTCTCGGCACCCGCTTCGTCCACCGGCACGACAGGCGGCACATCGCTGCCGTCCTCCGGGGCCTCTCCGGCCGCCGATCCGTCACCTTCGGGCGATGGCGCAACCTGCCCCTCAAGCCCTTCCAGCGTCGTCGGCTCCTCAACCGCCCCTTCGGGAACAATCAGAGAGAACGCGATCCGCCGGTTGGCCTCGCGGCCCTCTTCGGTTTCATTGTCGGCAATCGGGTCCGCCTCGCCATAGCCCACGGCCTCGAACCCGCCCACCGGCACCCGGCGCGACCGCAGCGCATCCAGCACCGCCTCGGCCCGGTCCTGGCTCAGCTCCAGGTTCATCTGGTCCCGGCCCTGGCTGTCGGTATAGCCCGCGATCCGGATCTTGAGGTCCGAACATTTCTGCAGGATTTCCGCAATGTCATCCACCAGCGGAATCGCATCCGCGCTCAGCGTCGCCGACCCCGGCTCGAACGTGATCTTGCGGGTCGAGGTGACAAGGTCAATCTGCGCCACGCATTCCTCGGGCGTGGGCAGCGCCGCAATCGGGTCCAGCGCCTCGACATAGGTCACGTCGATCTGAAACTTGGCCGCCTGCCCCAGCCGCGCAATCAACAGCCGCGAAATCGCATCCCGCGCATCCACGTTCCCCGTGTTCCCCCGGACCGTCACCAGACCGGGCTGCACCAGAACCGATCCGTTCTCGAGAAGGTCCAGCGCCTCAAGCCCCGCCAGCACCCTGATCGACCAGCCCGCAGGCAGCCCCTCTCCGGTGATCCGCGTGCCCATCGTCACGGCATCCCTGCCGAACCGGGCCGCGGCAAAGTTCTCGACCGTCACGTTGATCAGGTCATCGGGCACCCGCCCGCGCAGCTGCACATCCCCCTCGGGGCTGCGTGTCGCGGTAAACTCGGGCGGCCCTTCCTCGGTCGCCTCGGGCGCAAGCGGAAGATCGGCCGTCAGCGAATAGACCTGCGGCAGCGCGTTGGACAATTCACCCACAACCCGGTCAAACGTCGCCTGATCCGTGCCCTCTGCCGCCGACAGCACCACATCGGCATCCGAAAACGTCACCGTGCCGCCGCCCAGATCGGCCACCGCCCCGATGCCAAGAGCCACGGCATTGCCCCAGCTCAGCGATGGCACGCCCAGCGCAAGGCGGCAATCAATCTGCCCTTCCACCCCCGCCGCCGTCGCGGCCAGCACGATCTTGTCCCGCGTCTCTTCAGTATCGGCGGCGCAGGCATCAAACCGCGCCCCCTGCGCATCCTTGACAAAACGCACCGTGAACGGGCTGACCACAGGCCGGGGCGCCGTGATCGTCAGGCCCAGCCGCACATTGGACGGCACATTGCGCGAAAGCTCCGCCTCAAGCTGGCGCTTCTGCGTCGGGCTGTCGGAAATGGCGTTCACCGTCACCCGCCCCTCGCCCACGGAAATCTTGGACCGGGGCAACCGCCCCAACGCCCGCAGCGCATAGTCAAGCGACGGCTGCCAGTTGGCCGGCACCGCATAATCCGCAGTCTGCAACAGGTCCGTCACCGATTGCCCGCCCGCGATCCGCACGATCTGGGCGTTCAGCGCCTCGCGGTCGGTCGATGCCGGGATCAGCCCGATCAGCGATACACCACTGTCATTGCGCAGGATTTCGATGGCGAATTCGGGCGCCGCGATGCCCGCCGTATCGACCACGGTCATGTCGTCGATCACCCGCGCCGCATCCACGATGCTGCCCGCAATCGACATGGCGCTGAACCGCGCGGCCTCGTTCGGGGCCTGCCCTTCAAGGACCAGCTGCAAACCGTCGGTCACAACCCGCGCCCAGTCTTGCCCGTTGTCATGCAGCGCCGCCACGACTGCCGCGCCCGACCGTTCCTCGATCACGGTCACCGCGGCCCGCGCGCCCAGCACCGACAAGAGGCCCGCCAGCACGAAAACGGCAGCAGCGATCAGATTCGAGGAAGGGCGCATCAGGGTCCGTCAGGCAGTTTCACCGCGCACTCTCTAGGCCCCTGACCGCCGGTGTTCAATCAAAGGAACCCGGCGGTGGCGAAAAACAGCGCGAGGATCAGCCCCGCTTCCCGGTTCGACCGGAAAAGCCGCAGCAATCCCGCCCCGTTTTCCGGGTCAAAGGCCCGCAACTGCCATGTCAGATGCCACCCCATCGCCCAAGGACCGGCCAGCGCTACGGCCAGCACCAAGGCCGACGCATCCGGCAACGCCGCCAGCAACACCGCCAGCGCCGTCAAAAGGACTGTGGCCACGATGAACCGCCGCAGCCAGCGCGCCGAATTGTCGCCAAACAGCCGGGCGGTGGATTTGACCCCGATCAGCGCGTCATCTTCGGCATCCTGATGGGCATAGATCGTGTCATAAAACAGCGTCCACGCGATTCCGCCCAGATACAGCGCCACCGCAGGCCAACCCAGCGACCCCGTATGCGCCGTCCAGGCGAGCAAAGCCCCCCAGTTGAACGCGATCCCCAGGAAGACCTGCGGCCACCACGTAAACCGCTTGGCAAAAGGATAAACCGCCACCGGCACCAGCGCGATCACGCCCAGCGCAATCGCCGCCCCGTTGAAGGTGATCAGGATGCCAAACGCCAGCAGGCTTTGCACCACTGCCCAGACCAGCGCCCCTTTGGCCGTCACCTGCCCCGACGGAATCGGCCGTGACCGCGTCCGCGCCACCTGCGCATCAATCTCCCTGTCCGTTATGTCGTTCCACGTGCACCCCGCCCCCCGCATCAGGAACGCGCCAATCGCACAGCCCCCCGCGATCCACAGGTCAAACCACGCGGCATTCCCCGTATGGATAATCCCCAGCGCCAGCCCCCACCAACACGGCAGCAAGAGCAGCCATGTCCCGATCGGCCGGTCTGCCCGCGACAGCCGCAGCCATGGCCGCGTCCAGGCAGGCGCGTAAACGTCCACCCAGTTGCCGCGCGGTGCATCGGCAACCACGCCCGCAGGCTCTGGCATCCGGTCTGATCCCTGCATATGTCTTGCCCCATGCCATCCAAAGTCCGCCTGTATGTAGACCACCCCCTGTCCCAAGGGCAAACCGTTCCCCTTGACCGGGACCAGGCAAATTACCTCTTCAACGTCATGCGCCTGACGCCCGGCACTATCCTGTCCCTTTTCAACGGCCGCGACGGTGAATGGGACGCCGCTGTCGCCCATGCCGGAAAACACGCCGGATCGCTGACCGTCACGGCGCAGACCCGCGCCCTGCAACCCCCGCCTGACCTCTGGCTTCTCTTTGCGCCGCTGAAAAAGGCCCGCACCGATTTCACCGTCGAAAAGGCCGTCGAACTCGGCGTTTCCCGCATCTTTCCCGTCCAGACCGATTTCACCAACGCCGACCGCGTGCGCGGCGACAAGATGACGGCCCACGCCATCGAAGCCGCCGAACAATGCGGCGCAACCTTCGTCCCCGCCGTCGAAGAAGTGCAGCGCCTCTCCACCCTCCTTGACCGCTGGCCCGAAGGCCGCAGCCTCTGGTTCTGCGACGAATCCCTTGTCGC
>JBGSWJ010000359.1:0-2374 GCA_041752495.1 Rhodobacterales bacterium | reverse complement strand
GCGGCCGAGGGAGGCAAGGGCGCTGACGGCGATGGCGAGGGCCGCGCCGATGGCGGTGTCCACGATACGCTCGATCCCCCAGGACAGGAAATCGCCTTCGGGGGCGCCGTAGAGGGTGACGATCATCACGGTCGTGGCGGCGACCGAGACGAGATAGTGGACGCGGTTGTAGGCGATGGCAGGCGCGATGGCAGCCATGCCGGCGAGGGTTTCGAGCCGAGCGGGGAGCAGGGTGAGGATGACCACGATGGCCGTGCCGATCAGGGTGCCACCGATCCGGCGGAGCGAGCGGTTGACGGTGTTGGGGTGTTCCGGTTCGGCCACGACGATGAAGGTCATCAAAATCCACGCGGCCGGAATACTGGCATGGGTAAGGGCATACCAGAGGAGCCCCGCCGCAATCGCCGCACCAAGGAGGACGGCGGTGGGGTGGGGTGAGGGTGGCGCGGAGTCATTGGGGGATTCGCTGTCATCGGGGCGTGTGCGGATCAGGGTCAGAAGTGTTGAACAGGTCAGACCTGCGGCAAGCCCGGCGAACGTGAAGGGGAGCGCGCCTTGCAGCCCTATTGCGGCGGCACCGAAGGCGGTGGGGATCAAGTAGCAAAGCAGGAGCGGGGTGGCCGCTGCAGCCGGAGGGGCGAAAGCCGCACCGGGCCAGGCTGTCCAGAGGATCAGCCCGGCAAGAATACCTGCCGCGAGGAACGGGGTGGTCGCCGAAAAGGCCGCGGCAAGAACGATCAGCGCCGCCGTGAGCCCCACGATCGCCCCGGCACGCAAGCCGGCAAGGTGCGATCCCGCGACGGTCAGGATCAACGGAAAGATGACGAGAAGAGCACGGTCGGCATCGCCGAGCGCCAGCGCGATGCCCGCACCAAGGCCTGCAAGCAACAGAAGCACCATAGTCACGCCCCAGCGTGGGCCGGGACGGGGAGGGGCGGATGTGGCTTTGGTTGCTGAGGGGGCTGGCATGATGATTTCTCCTGCGCCGGATGGTGGTGACACGGGCGCAGGATGATGTGAAGCACCGGCCGAAACGAACGGACCAATCGGACCAATATGGAGCGAATCAGCGGTCCCCCCGGGTGGTCAATTCTTCACGAGTCTATCTGCTCTGGACGGATGCACCGGGCCGGAACGGCCGCGACCGGGCCTGCCAGTGGCCGGTTGCGCTAACACAAGGGTCAAAGATTGTCTCTTTTCAGCCATTTGGACCCTAACGGCACTATTTCGTGGCTGAAAGATCTGGCCTATATTCAGTCAGAACAAGCGGGATCAACCTGCGACCGACGGATGACCGAAACTGGGGGATGACACGACAATGATCCGCTCTGAACTGATCCAGAAGATCGCAGATGACAATCCGCACCTGTATCAGCGTGATGTCGAAAAGATTGTGAACACCATCTTTGACGAGATCACCAATGCGATGGCGGCGGGCCATCGGGTCGAGTTGCGGGGGTTCGGGGCGTTTTCGGTCAAGAAGCGCGACCAGCGCTTGGGCCGGAACCCGCGCACGGGCGAGTCCGTTGACGTGGATGAAAAGCACGTACCGTTCTTCAAGACCGGAAAGCTGTTGCGCGACAGGCTGAACGGCAAGTAGACAGGCTGCATGAAAACACTGCGTTATGCCTTCTGGGCGGTCGTTGCCGTCTGCCTGATTACGGTCGGTCTTGCCAATCGGGGGGCCGTGACAGTGCGGGCCATGCCCGAGGTTCTGGCGCAGTTGTTCACGATATCGCCCGACATTACGCTGCCCCTTTATGTCGTGATCTTTGCCGGCTTCGCGATCGGGCTGCTGGTGGGCTTTGTCTGGGAATGGTTGCGCGAGTTCGGCCAGCGGGCCGAGGCGCGGGCCATGGAGGCCGAGATCGCGCGGCTGCAAAGGGAATTGGGCAAGCTCAAGGTCGAGACGACGGTGGGCAAGGACGAGGTTCTGGCGCTGCTGGACGCCACGGTCAAGAAGCGCTGAGGTCATGGCGGGTCCGGTCAGGGTCAAGATCTGCGGCCTGCGGGACGCGCAGGCGATGGCTGCGGCTGTTGCGGCCGGGGCGGCCTATGTGGGGCTGAACTTCTTTCCCAAATCGCCGCGTTATGTGACCTTTGCCGAGGCCGCTGCGCTGACCGCGCTGGTGCCGCCGGGGATCGCCAAGGTGGCGCTGACGGTAGATGCCGACGATGCCCTGCTGGACGCGCTGACGGCGGAGGTTCCGGTGGACATGCTGCAGCTGCATGGGGCTGAAAGCCCGGCGCGGGTGATGGCGGTCAAGGCGCGCTATGGCCTCCCGGTGATGAAGGTGGTCGGGGTGGCCGGGGAAGAGGATCTGGCCCGGATCGACACCTTTCTCAAGGTGGCGGACCAGATCATGATCGACGC
>JBGSWJ010000358.1:0-10316 GCA_041752495.1 Rhodobacterales bacterium | reverse complement strand
GCCCGGTGACCGGCCCGCAGGAAAAAGGCACCCGCACCCTCGAACGCGCCCTTGGCGATTGGGCGCGGGCGACGCTGCCGCCGGGCATCGCGGAATTCGTGATGTTCGTGCTGAAACAGGGCTGGGCCTGCCTTTTCGGCGGCCTCCTCCTCATCGCGATTCTTGTGACCAAAGCCATCTGGCAACCCGACTGGCCCGTCCAACGCTATGACGCGCTCTTCCTCTTTGCCGTGGCGACACAGGCCGCCTTCCTCTGGTTCCGGCTCGAGACATGGGAGGAAGCCCGCGTCATCCTCCTCTTCCACCTCACCGGCACCGCGATGGAATGGTTCAAGGTCAGCGCCGGATCATGGACCTACCCTGAGCCGGGGGTGTTCACCGTCCTCAACGTGCCCCTGTTCTCCGGCTTCATGTATGCGAGCGTCGGCAGCTACATGGCCCGCGTGATCCGCATCTTTGACATGCGCTTTGCCCCCTACCCGCCGTTCTGGGTGACGGTCGTGCTGGCGCTGGCGATCTATGTCAATTTCTTCGCCCACCATTTCCTGCCCGATATCCGCTGGGCGCTCTTTGCCGCCACGGTGCTGATCTTCGGCCGCACCCGCATCTGGTTCACCATCCACGCGCACGACTGGTGGATGCCCCTCCCCCTCGCCGCGTTCCTGTCGGCGCTCATGCTCTGGGTGGCCGAGAATATCGGGACGGCCACCGGCACCTGGGTCTATACCGGCCAGATCCCGGGGCAGATCGTCAGCTTTTCCAAGCTGGGAAGCTGGTATCTGCTGCTTTATGTGGCCTTTGTGACGGTGACGCTGGTGGTGCGCGAACCACTGGGCAACGGCCGCAAGCGGGAACCGCCGGCGGCCTGACCCCCGCCAAGCGGGAACATAACCGCCCGCGCACCGTTGGCCCCCGGAACAGGCAAGGGAGAACGACAATGCCGCGCATCCTCATCACCATGACCCTCCTTCTCCTCGCCGCCGCCTGCGAAACGATGGAAGGCGCCGGCCAGGACATCCAGGCCGCCGGTGAAGCCATCACCGAAGAAAGCCAGGAGGCCCAGACGGGGATGTGAGGCGAGACTCACACCACCATTTAAGGTGAGGGGTGGGTATTCGCACGCACCCCTCCTCATCCTCGGTCGGCTTGCTTCGGTGGGGTTCACTTTCACCGAAATGCCTGTATCTTCTATGTCATCGGCAATGTTGCGACATTTACGCCAATCACCCAAAGTCGGGAAACCCGTCAGATGATCCAGATCATTTAGTGTTCAGTAAGTTCCATAGCCATAAAGCTGCTCTCGGCTTTCAATGCCTATTTGCCGAAGAAAAGCAATTTTGTCGCGGGCCGAGATAGCCTCGAATGAAGCCGGCACGATCTCTAGGAAAGAGTCTATTAACTCTACCTTCTTTTCGTCATTTAGCTTAGCCCAGTTTTTCAGATCGTTATCTGAATCCTGATCAAGTTGCATTTCAACGACGCCTACGCCAAATTTCTCCGCGTACTTCAACATCTCAAGCCTTACCTCGCTGTCAGTATCGCCGTTGCTTCTAAAAACAAAGTAGACTCTCTCCGAAAACCGCTTGTGCGAAACTGCCTCAAAGAAGAAATACTTCCACCCTTTCAAAGATGGCTTCACTTCAAGCGTTGTGATTTCTACGTCAAAGAAGCCAAGTTCTTCAAATACATTGATACCTACAACGTCAGGATTCGACCAAATGCCGCCGCCCTTCAGATTGGCCACAACGGATGAAACCCTACTTACGTTCTTTGAAACCCGAAGCCACTCCGCAGCAATTGGCCAAAGATGCTTTTCAAGTGTTTTTTCTGATTGGGTCTGTCGATCTTGCTCCAGCGACTTTTCTGAAGATTCTAAATCAGACCTAAGGAAATACCCGCCATTCCGACCTTTTCTGCTTCCAATGCAACTTCCATCAACTTTTGTGGCTCGAATCAACTCATGATAAACGGGATAAACAGGTCCTTCATGACCAATTTTTCCTGCTATCTCATTTACAGTTTCACTGGTGCTCTTTGGGTTAAACTCGTTGCTGGCAGACAATACTTCGAGCGCAGCGAGATAGATCTCCTCATTTTCAATACCATTAGGTACCTTTGGGTGTCCTTTGGACCCCTTACGACGAGACATTGTAACAGCCCTCACCCATCCATCTTCAACGCACTTATAAACGCCTCCTGCGGAATCTCAACCTTCCCGAACTGCCGCATCCGCTTCTTCCCCGCCTTCTGCTTGTCCAGCAGTTTCCGCTTCCGCGTCGCATCCCCACCGTAACATTTGGCCGTCACGTCCTTGCGCAGCGCCGACAGGGTCTCGCGTGCGATGACCTTGCCGCCAATGGCCGCCTGAATGGGGATCTTGAACATGTGGCGGGGGATCAGGTCTTTGAGCTTTTCGACCATCGCCCGGCCCCGCATCTCGGCCCGGTCGCGGTGGACCATCATTGACAGCGCGTCGACCGGTTCGTCGTTCACTAGGATCGACATCTTGACCAGCGCGTCCTCCTGATAGCCCGACAGGTTATAGTCGAACGACGCGTAGCCCTTGGTCACCGATTTCAGCCGGTCGTAGAAATCGAACACCACCTCGTTCAGCGGCAGGTCATAGACGACCATCGCCCGCGACCCGGCATAGGTCAGGTCCATCTGCACCCCGCGCCGGTCCTGACAAAGCTTAAGGATATCGCCAAGGTAATCATCGGGAACAAGGATCGTGGCCTTGATCCGGGGTTCTTCGATATGGTCGACCAGGGTCAGGTCGGGCATGTCGGCGGGGTTGTGCAGATCGCGCATCGTCCCGTCCTTCATGTAGAGGTGATAGACCACCGAAGGCGCGGTCGTGATCAGGTCGATGTCATATTCGCGTTCGATCCGGTCGCGGATCACCTCAAGGTGCAGAAGGCCAAGGAACCCGCAGCGGAAGCCAAAGCCAAGCGCGGCCGAGGTTTCCATTTCGTAAGAGAAGGAGGCGTCGTTCAGCGCCAGCTTTTCGATGGAATCCCGCAGGTCTTCGAACTGCGCCGCGTCCACCGGGAACAGGCCGCAGAACACGACCGGCTGCGCGGGTTTGAAGCCCGGCAGCGCCACCTCGCACCCTTTCCGTTCGCTGGTGATCGTATCGCCCACGCGCGTATCGCGCACCTGCTTGATCGACGCCGTCAGCACCCCGATCTCTCCGGGCCCCAGTTCGGCAATCGGCACCATCTGGGGTTTCAGCACGGCCAAGGTGTCGATCCCATAGACCGCATTGGTCTGCATCATGCGGATCGAGTCGCCCTTCTTGATGACCCCGTCCATGACCCGGATCATGACGACGACGCCCAGATAACTGTCATACCACGAATCCACGAGCATCGCCTTCAAGGGCGCATTCCGGTCCCCCTTTGGCGCGGGCAGGCGCGTCACGATGGCTTCGAGCACATCGGGAATCCCGATCCCCGACTTGGCCGAAATCAGCACGGCGTCTGACGCGTCCAGCCCGATCACATCCTCGATCTGTTCCTTGACCCGGTCAGGTTCCGCCGCTGGCAGGTCGATCTTGTTCAGCACCGGCACGATCTCGTGGCCCGCATCGAGCGCCTGATAGACGTTGGCCAGCGTCTGCGCCTCGACCCCCTGGGACGCGTCCACAACCAGAAGCGAGCCTTCGACCGCCCGCATAGAGCGTGACACCTCATAGGCAAAGTCCACATGCCCCGGCGTGTCGATCAGGTTCAGGATATAGTCCTGCCCGTCCTTGGCCTTGTATTCCAGGCGCACCGTGTTCGCCTTGATCGTGATCCCCCGCTCGCGTTCGATATCCATCGAGTCGAGCATCTGTTCCTTCATGTCCCGGTCGGCGACAGTCCCGGTCGACTGGATCAACCGGTCGGCCAGCGTGGATTTGCCGTGGTCGATATGGGCCACGATCGAGAAATTGCGGATATGGGCGAGGTCGGTCATGAGGGTACGGCCTGTCGGGGAAACAGCCTGCGACATGGCCCAAGGGGGGCCGTTTGGCAAGGGGTTTCGCGGCAGGACGGGTGTGGGGACAGGGGGTCTGGTGCCGCATTTTCGGGGCCCAGACGGAATCGCCAAGGCCAGCTTTCCATAAAGATCCGGTCAGGTTGCTCTGCCCGATCGCCTGCAGATGGCGATTTGGTTCTTCCGGTCCGCCAAAGGCATCCCAATACTGCCCGTTTCAGTGGCGACTCGGTCAATGATGTTGACCGTTTGGTCACACATTTTGCCGAAAATGACGTCTTCCCGTGATTTTTCCCCGTTTTTCGTCGCGTCATCTCCCGTAAGGTCAATTCATCAGCCCAGCCCCTCCTCCCCGGAACGCAAGCTGATCATTCAAAGTGCCTCATTCTAGAAAGCAATTTTGGCCGCGCCATCGCGGCCACTTTCTATTCCAGGGACCGGTATCAGGGCGCAGGCGCGTCCAGAAAGGCGCGGACTGCCCCTTCAAACTCGCGCGGGCGTTCGGCGTGAAGCCAGTGGCCCGCCTCGGGGATCCTGGCGAACCGGGCACGAGGGAAAAGTTCCTTTATCCGCGCCCGGTGTTCGGGCCGGACGTAATGCGACAAAGCCCCCGACAGGAACATGACTGATCCGTCAAAGTGCCCCTGCACATCGGGGAAACCGACGATCCCCGGCATCTCGCGCTCCAGCACATCAAGGTTCAGCCGCCAGCGCCGCGTCTCAAGATCTAGGCTTTGCAGAAGGAACGCGGCGACGCCTTGATCCTCAAGCCCCAGTTGCGCCCCCGCCTCGGCCCGGTTGCGCACATGGGCAAGGTCCACGCGCCGCATCGCGTCAATCTGGGGCTGTTGGGTGTGGGTGTAGGTGACCGGTGCGATATCGGCCACGACGAGCCGCCGGACGAGATCGGGCCGGGTGAGCGCGAGCATCATCGACGCCTTGCCACCCATCGAATGACCCAACACATCGGCGGGCCCTGGAAGCGTCTCCAGCACCCCCGCCAGATCGCCCGCCAGATCGGCATAACTGTGGCTGTCGGACCAGAAACTGCCCGCATGGTTGCGCATGTCGACCGCGATCACGGCCCGCGTATCCGACAGCCGTTTCGCGATGATACCCCAGTTCCGCCCCGACCCGAACAGGCCGTGGGCGATCAGCAAGGGGGGCCGGTCGGTGGGCTGGCCATGGAGGATCGTGTTCAACATGCATCTACCCTAACCGCCCCGCCCGCCCCTGTTCCAGAGCCATTGAGGCCGCCCCGCGGCCCCGGTAGGTTCGCGCCATGGATAACGATCAATTCGCCGCACAGATTTCCGAGGTCAGCACGCTCTTGTCCGATAGGCTCAAGGTCCACGGGGCCACGCTTGACCGTCAGGTGAAAAAGGCGGGCCGGATGCTGCCCCGCAAGGTGCGGGCCGAGGCGACCTATCTGGCCCATGCGGCGTCCTTGGCCGAAAATCCCAAGCTCATGCGGATGATCGACCTGCCCAAGGTGGACCGCGCCCATCTTGCGGTGACGACATGGCTCAAGACCATTGATCCATCGGAACGCCGCTGGACAAGGGCGCTGAACATCCTTGCGGTGATCATGTTCAACATCCTCCTTTTGGGCGGGTTGGTGATCTGGTGGCTGTGGTCGCAGGGCAAGGTCTGAGCTTTAGCGAGACCGCGTTCCCCAACCCTCGATACAAACTTCAAACATCATACCGCGTCACCCCCCGCCGCCGTTCATCGACCGGCTGCGTCAGGATCGCCGCGTGATGTGCCCGCTGATCGCAATTGGCGCGCGGGCAGATGCGGCAGTTGATCCCGACCGGGGTCATCCGGGCACCTGCCACGGAAAATGCCTCGGCGTAACCAATCTCGCCGGCGAACTCGATCCCGCAGCCCATCGCAACAGCCAGACGATTGTCCTGCGCATGCCGCGCCCAGGTCGGGCGGTCCACGGTGCGGGAGAAGACGAAGAACTGCGACCGGTCCGGCATTTCCACGAACTGCGGCACGATGCGCCCCGGCGTGCGGAAGGATGTATGCACGTCAAGCCGGGGACAGGCACCGCCATGTTCGGCAAGGTGGAACCCCGTCGCGTTGAACCGCTTGGTTACGTTCCCGCCCTTGTCGATCCGCAGGAAGAAGAACGGCACCCCTTGCGCCCCGTCGCGCTGCAGGGTCGTGGCCCGATGGCAGGCCTGTTCAAAGCTGACACCGAACCGTGTCGCGATATGGTCTAGGTCGTATTTCGTCGCCCGAGCCTCGGCCAGATAGGCGTCATAGGGCATCAGCACGGCGGCGGCGAAGTAGTTGGCGAGTTCCACCCGCAGCCGCGCCCTGCCCCGCGCCTCGGCAATGTCGGCCTTGTCAATCAGGCCGTCCAGCAGGCCGCGCTGCTCCACCAGCCCCGCCATATGGACCAGCTGGAAAATCCGGTTCGTGTGGTCCAACGCCTCGGACAACAGGATCTCACGCGCCTCCTCATCATAACGGCGGAGCGTCCCCGGCAGGTCCTCGACCCTGACAAGACGCACCGAAATCCCGTTCCGCTCGCGCAGTCGCCGCTTGATCGCGCCATAGACCTCGTCCCGTTCAACCGGCACCCCGCCCCAGAACCCTTCGGCCGCCTCCTCAAGCTCCTTGAAGTGGTTCCGCTGCCGCCGGAAATAGTTGTGCACCGCCGCCTCGGGCGAGGCGGTGATGAGAGGCGTATCCCCTTCGGCCAGACTCAGAAGCTGATCCGTCGCCGCCTGATAGGCGCGGTGGAGCGTCAGAAACGACTGCACCAGCCCCGGGGAATGGACCAAAGCCGCCCGCATCTGTGACAGATCGGTCTGCGCATTTGTAAACAGCGGGTCCTGCATCACAGCCCGCAGATCGGCCAACTGGCTCGCCCCGTCATCCTCGGCAATGTCGCGCCAGTCCACGCCATAGACCTCGAACATCCGCATGAGGACCGAGACGGAGACCGATCTTTCGTTGTTTTCCAGCAGGTTGACATAGGACGGAGAGATGCCGAGCGCCTTGGCCATCTGCCCCTGCGTTTCACCGCGTTCCAGCCGCAACCGCCGCAGATGCGGCCCGATGAAGGTCTTTTGCATACAACAGTATCCTGTATTGTCATCTTTACAATATTACAAATTACACGATCTGTAAACTTTCGCGTTCACAGCACAACCCGCTTTCATTTTGCATATTCCCGCGCAGGTGGCATCTGACCGGCAACGCACAGCGGAAGGACGCATGCCATGAAAACCGGTCTGAACCACCTCTACATCCCCGGCCCCACCAATGTTCCCGATGTCGTCCGCATGGCGATGAACGTGCCCATGCAGGACCAGCGCGCCCCCGATTTCGGCGGGCTCACGATCGGGATCATCAAGGATCTGATGCCGATCTTCGGCACGACCAAAGGCCGCGTAATGCTCTTCCCCGGCTCGGGCACCGGCGCATGGGAAGCGGCGATCACCAACACGCTGTCGCCCGGCGACAAGGTTCTGATGGCCCGCCACGGCCAGTTCTCGACCCTTTGGGTCGACATGGCGCAGCGGCTTGGCCTTGATGTTGATGTCGTCGATGTCGAATGGGGTCAGGGCGTGCCCGTCGTGGCCTTTGCCGAGAAACTCGCCGCCGATAAGGCCCACGCCTACAAGGCCGTCTTCGTCACCCACAACGAAACCGCTACCGGCGTGACGTCAGACGTGGCCGATGTGCGCCGTGTGATGGATGTGGTCGGCCACGACGCACTTCTCTTCGTGGACGGCGTTTCCTCCATCGGCTCCATTCCCTTCGAGATGGACACATGGCGCGTCGACCTCGCCATCACCGGCAGCCAGAAGGGCCTGATGTGCCCGGCGGGCCTTGGTATCCTCGCCGCGTCGGAACGTGCGATTGCCGCCTCCAATGCCAACACCTCGCGCCGCTGCTATTTCGACTTTGGCGACATGCTCAAGATGTCCGAAGGCGGCTACTTCCCCTACACCCCGCCGACGCAGATCCTGCACGGCTTGCGCCGCGCGCTGGACCGCATCCATGCCGAAGGGCTCGACATGGTCTATGCCCGCCACGCCCGTCTTGCCGAAGGCGTCCGCCGCGGTGTGGCCGCCTGGGGCCTGTCGGTCTGCGCCGACCACCCGTCGATCTACTCCAACACCGTGACCGCGATCCGCGTCCCCGACAGCATCGACGCCCGTGAAGTCATCCGCATCGGCTATGACCGCTACAACACCTCCTTCGGCTCGGGCCTTTCCCGACTCGCTGGCAAGGCGTTCCGCATCGGCCATCTGGGCGACCTGAACGAAGGCATGACGCTGACAGCACTTGCCATCGCCGAACTCTCGCTGGCCGAGGCTGGCGCCAAGATCACCTTCGGCTCTGGCGTGGCTGCGGCCCAGGCCTGGTATGCCGAAGCGAATACCACTGTGGCCAAACTCGCCGCCGAATAAGGAAAACGACCATGAGCCACACACTTCACCCGCTGCGCCGCCAGCGCCTTCAGCGGTCCGAACTCGCTGTCCCCTCGTCCAACCCGACGATGATCGACAAGGCCGCCGCAGGCCCCGCCGACTATGTCTTTCTCGACCTTGAGGATGCGGTGGCCCCGCCCGAAAAGGAACAGGCCCGCAAGAACTGCATCCAGGCCCTGAATGACATCGACTGGGCCGCCAAGGGCAAGACCGTGTCCGTGCGCATCAACGGGCTCGACACCCATTACATGTACCGCGACGTGGTGGATGTGATGGAACAGGCGGGCGACCGTCTGCACACCATCCTTGTGCCGAAAGTAGGCGTGCCGTCCGACCTCTATATGGTCGAAGCTATGGTGAACCAGATCGAACAGGCCAAAGGCTACGCCACCCGCGTGGGGCTCGAGGCGCTGATCGAAACCGCCCTTGGCATGGCCAATGTCGAAGCCATCGCCCAGTTCGGCGGCAGGCTCGAGGCGATGCATTTCGGCGTGGCCGACTATTCCGCCTCCATGCGCGCCCGGACGACGAATATCGGCGGCCTGAACCCCCATTACCCCGGCGACCAGTGGCATGCCGCGATCTCCCGCATGGTCATCGCCTGCCGCGCCTACGGCCTGCGCGCCATCGACGGGCCGTTCGGCGATTTCAGCGACCCCGAGGGCTACAAGGAAGGCGCCCGCCGTGCCGCCGCATTGGGCTGCGAAGGCAAATGGGCCATCCATCCGTCGCAGGTGACTTTGGCCAACGAGGTTTTCTCGCCCCTCGACACCGAAGTCACCAAGGCCCGCCGCATCATCGAAGAACTGCGCAAGGCCGAGGCCGAAGGGCGTGGTGCTGCGGCCCTTGACGGCAAGATGATCGACGCCGCGTCGGAAAAGATGGCCCGCAACGTCCTCGTGCTGGCCGAGGCCATCGCAGGCAAGTGACGCCCACCCCAAGAATTTTCGCAGAAAATTCTCACCAGAATTCTCGATGAGAATTCTGTCCCCAGAGGAGGACAAGATGGACATCCACGAATACCAGGCCAAGGAAATCCTTGCCCGCTTTGGCGTCCCCGTCCCGCGTGGCGGTCTGGCCTACAGCCCGGAACAGGCGGCTTACCGCGCCCGCGAACTCGGCGGCAACGCCTGGGTCGTCAAGGCGCAGGTCCATGCCGGGGGCCGCGGTGCCGCGGGCGGCGTCAAAGTTTGCAAGACTGTGGACGAGGTGCAGAACTTCGCCGCCTCCCTCTTCGGCAAGCAACTGGTGACCAAACAGACCGACGCCAACGGCAAGGGCGTCTATCGCCTCTGGGTCGAAGGTGCCTCCGACATCGCCAAGGAACTCTACCTCGGCTTCGTACTCGACCGGAAATCCGAACGCATCATGATCGTGGCCTCGGCCCATGGCGGGATGGAGATCGAGGATCTGGCCCATGACGATCCGGACTCGCTCCGCCGCATGACCATCGACCCCGCCGTCGGCCTGACCGAATATCAGGCCCGCGAACTGGCCTTTGCCCTAGGTCTCAAGGGCGGCCAGATCGCCCAGATGGTCACAATTCTCAAGGCCTGCTACCGCGCCTACCGCGACCTCGACGCGATGATGGTGGAAATCAACCCGCTGGTCATCACCGGCAATGGCGACCTCGTCGCGCTCGACGCCAAGATGTCATTCGACACCAACGCCCTCTTCCGCCGCCCGATGATCGCCGAACTCCGCGACCGCAGTCAGGAAGACCCCCGCGAATCCACCGCAGGCGACCATGGCCTGTCCTATGTCGGCCTTGATGGCGATATCGGCTGTATCATCAACGGCGCGGGCCTCGCGATGGCCACGATGGACATGATCCACCTCGCCGGCGGCGAACCGGCCAACTTCCTCGACATCGGCGGC
>JBGSWJ010000357.1:0-15450 GCA_041752495.1 Rhodobacterales bacterium | reverse complement strand
GGCAGACGCCCTCACCTGCCGCGCAACCATCGCCTCCCAGCGCCCGACAATGGCGCGTGTCGCGCTGCTGGCCGAGGCGAACACCAGCGTGACCTGGGCCGAGCCGGGAACACTGCTCTCCGCCCGCACCGAGCGGATTTCGGAAATCAGGTCGATCACCAGACCGATCTCGGCCTCCGCGGCGGGATTTTCGAGACCCACCAGATCGGGCCAGCTGGCGTGGCAAAGCAGGCCCTCGCGCGCGGGGCCAACCTCGCCCTTCACCGCCCAGAGTTCCTCGGTGAGGAACGGCATGAAGGGGTGCAGCAGCGCCGCGATCAGATCAATGACATAGGCCACCGTGGCGCGGGTCTCGTCGCGGGCCGGGCTGTCTGCCTCGGCCTGAAGCACGGGCTTGGACAATTCGACATACCAGTCGCAGAAGGTACCCCAGACAAAGCGATAGGCCGCGTCGGCGGCCTCGCTGAAGCGATAGCCCTCGATGGCCTCACCAACCTCGCGCGCGGCGCGGGCCGCCTCCCCCAGTACCCAGCGGTTCAGCGTTTCCTCGACGCTTGCCGGATCGAAATCCGCCGTGCGGCCACAGCCGTTCAGTTCGGCAAAGCGGGCCGCATTCCAGATCTTGGTCGCAAAATTGCGGTAGCCCTCGACGCGCGCAAGGCTGAGCCGGATATCGCGCCCGCCGGTCGCCATCGCGGCCAGTGTGAACCGCATGGCATCAGCCCCGTACTGGTCGATGACGGTGAGCGGGTCGATGACGTTGCCGGTCGTCTTCGACATTTTCTTGCCTTTCTCGTCGCGGACGAGACCGTGCAGGATCACGTCGCGGAAAGGCACGTCGCCCATGAACTCCAGACCCATCATCATCATCCGGGCGACCCAGAAGAACAGGATGTCCGACCCGGTCACGAGGACATCGGTCGGGAAATACTTCTTCAGTTCCGGCGTATTATCGGGCCAGCCCAGCGTCCCGATGGGCCAGAGACCCGAGGAGAACCACGTGTCGAGCACATCGGCATCACGCCAGACCGGATAGACCAGATGGGTCGGATCGCCGTTGACCCCATAGTCAGCCAGACTTTGGGCAAAACGGTCCATCGCCTCCTGCTTGTCGGCCACTTCAACGATCCGCGCCGCATGCAGCGGCGACGGCAGGCCCGCATTGCCCGCGGCAAACCCATCCTGCACCGCCTCGAACGAGGCGCCGCATTTCAACACAGGCTCCCGGTCCACAAATCCCGGCTCGCTCAACAACGTCATGATCTCGACGATATCCAGCGCCCCGTCACCCTCGTCATCGGCAAACCCGCCCGGATGCAGGTTCAGCCCATACCAGACCGGGATCTGATGGCCCCACCACAGCTGGCGCGAAATGCACCACGGTTCGATATTCTCAAGCCAATGGTAATAGGTCTTTTCGCCCGACTCGGGGATGATCTTTGTCCGTCCCTCGCGCACGGCGTCCAGCGCGGGGCCGACAATCTTGGCCGTATCGACAAACCACTGGTCGGTCAGCATCGGTTCGATCACGACCTTGGACCGGTCGCCAAAGGGCTGCATGATCGGCTTGTCCTCGACCATGATCATCAGCCCCTCGGCGTCGATATCGGCCACGACGGCCTTGCGCGCCGCAAAGCGGTCCAGTCCGCGATAGGCTTCGGGGACAAGGTTCAGCGCGTCAATCTCGGCCTCACCCGCCACCGCACCCCGCGCAATCTCCTGCGCCCGCGCCGCCGCCTCGGCATAGGGCAGGCCATCGGCCCGCAACGCGCCCCGCGTATCCATCAGCCGATAGCAGGGAATCCCGTTCCGCTTGGCCACGCCATAATCGTTGAAATCATGCGCCCCGGTGATCTTGACCGCGCCCGATCCGAAATCGGGATCGGGATATTCGTCGGTGATGATCGGGATCAGGCGGCGGTGTTCTTTGGGTCCGACCGGAATCTCGCAGAGCATCCCCACGATGGGCGCATAGCGCTTGTCCGACGGATGCACGGCAACGGCACCATCGCCCAGCATCGTTTCGGGCCGGGTCGTAGCGATCGAGATATAGTCGCGTTCTTCCGAGAAGACGACATTATCCTCCTCGTCCCGCTCCTCATAAGTATAGGTCGCGCCCCCAGCGAGCGGGTATTTGAAATGCCACATGTGGCCCGCGACCTCGGTATTCTCGACCTCAAGGTCGGAAATCGCGGTTTCGAAGTGCGGGTCCCAGTTCACAAGGCGTTTGCCGCGATAGATCAGGCCCTTGTCGTACATATCCACAAAGACGCGGATCACAGCGTCGTGGAAGTTGCCTTCTTCGCCCGCAGGCGCCCCCGGCGCGCCCGACATGGTGAATGCATTGCGGTCCCAGTCGCAGGAGGCGCCCAGCCGTTTCAACTGGTTGACGATGGTGCCGCCGGATTCGGCCTTCCATTCCCAGACCTTGTTCAGGAATGCGGCACGGCCCATGTCCTGACGGCGGATATTGCCTTCGGCGGCAAGCTTGCGTTCAACGACAAGCTGCGTGGCGATCCCCGCATGGTCCTGCCCCGGCTGCCAAAGCGTGTCGAAACCTCGCATCCGGTGCCAGCGGATCAGGATATCCTGCAAGGTGTTGTTGAACGCATGGCCCACATGAAGCGATCCGGTCACGTTGGGCGGCGGGATCATGATGGTAAACGTCTCGGCCCGGCTAGCATTGGCCCCCGCCCGGAACGCCCCTGCCTTGTTCCAAAGCGCCGAAATCCGCGCTTCCGCCTCGGCCGGGTTGAAGGTCTTGTCCATCGCCATGTCATCACCCCTTGCTATCGCGGACCCAGATACCCAAAGGCCCACAAAAGGGAAAGGCGTCCCGTAGGGTGGGTGCAACCCACCCCCAAGCGAAGCCGCGCGCCCCGAGGAACGAGCGGCCCCCACAATTCCTCCCCCACCCCGCTTCCCTGCCCCCCCTTTCCGCACTACTCTTTCCCCAACCCATCAGATCGGAGCGCAGCATGGAAAAGTTCGGCAAAGGCCAATCGGTTACCCGGGTCGAGGATCAGCGGTTCCTGACCGGCAAGGGCCGCTATGTGGACGACATCGCCCCCGCCGATGCGCTGCACGCCTTCTTCCTCCGGTCCAATGTCGCGCATGGCGAGATTCTGGACATCGACCTCGGCACCGCCCGCGAAGCCCCGGGCGTCCACCTGATCCTGACCGCCGACGACCTCCGCGCGCAGGGTGTCCACATGGGGATGAAGGCCGAGCGGGTAAAGAACCTTGACGGATCGCGTGGTATCCACCCCGAACGCCCGCTCCTCGCCGGGCCAAAGGTGCGTTTTGTAGGCGAATGTATCGCCCTGATCGTGGCCGACAGCCTGACGGCGGCCAAGGACGCCGCCGAAATGATCGGTGTCGATATCGACATGCTGCCCGCCCATGTCGCCATCGCGACGGGCGGCCCGCAAATCCATGCCGAGGCACCCGATAACCTCGCCTACGACTGGGGCATGGGTGACAAGGCCGCCGTGGACGCGGCCCTTGCCAAGGCCGCCCATGTCATCCGCCTGCATATCCCCGACAACCGCGTCATCGTGAACTCGATGGAACCGCGCGGTGTCTTTGCCCAGATCGAGAACGGTCGGCTTCACGTCGCCGTCAACGGTCAGGGTGTGTGGGGCCCCAAGAAAGACCTCGCCCGCCATCTCAAGATGGACGCCGCCGATATTCGCGTGACGACACCCGATGTGGGCGGCGGGTTCGGGATGAAGGGTATGTGCTATCCCGAAATGATTTGCGTGGCCCACGCCGCCCGCACCCTTGGCAAACCCGTCCGCTGGATGTCCGAGCGGACCGAGGCGATGCTGTCCGACAATGCGGGCCGCGATCTGTGGTCCGATGCCGTCATGGGCTTTGACGCCAACCTCCGCCTGATTGCCTATGGCATCGAATCCGTGGCCAACATGGGCGCCTACAATTCCCAATACGCCCAGGAAATCCAGACGACCCTGTTTTCCAAGGTGATGCCCGGCACCTATGACGTCCGCACCGTCTGGCTGGGCTGCAAGGGCGTGTTCACCAACACCACCCCCGTCGATGCCTATCGCGGCGCGGGCCGCCCCGAGGCGATCTTTGCCCTTGAACGCATGATGGATTTTGCTGCCCGCAAGATGGGCGTTGACCCGTGGGAACTGCGCCGCATCAACTTTATCCGTCCCGACCAGTTTCCTTATGTCAGCGCCACGGGCGTGCCTTACGACGTGGGCGATTTCAACAAGGTGCTGACCCGCGCCGAAAGCCTGTCCGACCGCGCGGGCTTTGCCGCCCGCCGTGCCGCGTCAGAACGCAAGGGCCTGCTGCGGGGGCTGGGGCTGTGTTACTATATCGAAAGCATCCTGGGCGATAAGGACGAGGTCGCAACCGTCGTCTATGCCGAGGATGGCACTGTGCAGATCCATGTCGGAACGCAATCGAACGGTCAGGGCCACGAAACCGTCTTTGCCCAGTTCCTGGCCGATCAGACCGGCATCCCCGCCAACCGGATCGTCGTCATGCAGGGCGACAGCGACCTGATCCCCACGGGCGGCGGCACGGGCGGGTCACGGTCTGTCACCGTGCAGAACACCGCAACTCTTGCCGCCGTAGAGAAAATGACCACCGCCTTCACCGCCTTCCTTGCCGATGCCGAAGGGGCCGACGCCGCCAAGATCAGCTTTGACGACGAACGCTTCCGCATCCCCGGATCGAACTTGACCCCCACCATGCTCGACGTGGCCGACATGGCCCGCGCCGCAGGCCGCACTGATCTGCTCCGCCACACGGCCAAGATTGAACTGGTCGAACGCTCCTTCCCCAACGGCGCCCATGTCGCCGAAGTGGAAATCGACCCTGAAACGGGCGTGGTCAAGGTCGTGAAATACTCGGTCGTCGATGATTTTGGCAATCTCATCAACCCGATGCTGGCGCAGGGTCAGGTCCATGGCGGGATCGCACAGGGTCTGGGTCAGGCGATCACCGAACGCACCGTCTATGACAGCGAAGGCCAGCTTCTGACCGCCACGTTCATGGACTATGCCATGCCGCGTGCCGATGACATGCCCATGATCGCCTTTGCCTCCGAACCCACGCCGTCGATCAACAACCCCATGGGCATGAAAGGCTGTGGAGAGGCGGGAACAGTCGGCGCGCTGGCCGCCGTCACCAACGCCGTGCAGGATGCGCTCTGGCCCTTTGGCCTGACGCAGATCGACATGCCCTTCACGCCGCAGCGCGTCTGGGCACTACTGCAACAGCGCGGCGATGCCGCAGGTTGACAGGCTCCTTGGCCTTATCGACCGACGCCCGCGGATCAAGGATACGCGGGCGCGGCACCGGGGGCCTGCGACCCATGTCATCATCCTTGACGGCACCATGTCGTCGCTGGCGTCCGGGGCAGAAACAATCGCGGGCCTGACCTACAAACTCCTCCGCGAAATGCGCACCAACGCGAACCTGACCCTCTATTACGAGGCTGGCATCCAGTGGCGCGACTGGAAAGGCACGCTGGATGTGATGATGGGGCGCGGCATCAACCGCCAGATCGAACGCGCCTATGGCGTTCTGGCCTCGCGCTACCGCCCCGGTGACCGGATCATCCTGATCGGCTATTCACGCGGGGCCTATGCCGTCCGGTCGCTGGCCGGGGTCGTGGATCACGTGGGCCTCGTCCGCGCCGACGAGGCGACCGTCCGCACCATCCGCACCGCCTACCGCCACTACCGCCTTGGCACGCGCAGCAAAACCGTCAACGTGTTCCGCGATCTTTTCTGCCACCCCAAGGTCGAGATCGAGGCGGTTGGCGTCTGGGACACGGTCAAGGCCCTTGGCCTGCGCCTGCCGATCATCTGGCGCTGGGCCGAAGCCGCCCATTCCTTTCACAACCACAGGCTTGGCCGTCACATCCGCAACGGCTTTCACGCCCTAGCCCTGAACGAAACCCGCGAAGCCTTTGCCCCCGTGATGTGGACAACCGACCCCGGCAATCCAAGCCATGTCGAACAGGTCTGGTTTCGTGGCACCCATGGCGATATCGGCGGCCAGCTCTCCGGCGTCACCGCCGCCCGGCCTCTGGCCAATATCCCGCTGGTCTGGCTGCTCAATCGCCTTGAAACCTGCGGCCTGCCGCTTCCCCCCGACTGGCCCGCCCGCTTCCCCCAGGACGCCACCGCCCCCGCTGTGGGCTCGTGGCTTGGCTGGGGCAAGCTGTTCCTGTCCCGCCGCCGCCGGATCGTCGGCACAGACCCCTCCGAACGCCTGCACGAAACCGTCGAAATCCGGGGCCGCTGGCTGCAAAAGATCGCGGGCCGCAGCCGTGTCAGATCTGCTTTGCCGGCATCTGAACCCGCAACCCCTCCAGTGCAGGCGATACCTTAAGCTGACAGGTCAGCCGCGACCGCACCGGATCGGGCTCATAGGCGAAATCCAGCATATCCTCTTCCATCGCCTGCTTCTTGGGAAGCTTGGCGACCCAGTCCGGGTCCACATAGACATGACAGGTCGAACAGGCACAGGCCCCGCCGCAATCCGCCTCGATCCCCGGAATCCCGTTGTCGCGCGCGCCTTCCATCACGGTAAGGCCGTTGGGCACGTCGATCACGTGCTCTTTGCCGCCATGTTCCACATAAGTAATCCGGGCCACCGTGGCACCCCTCTCGTTGATCTGTTTGGCCTCTATCTAGGGCCAAGGTGCGGTGCCTGCCAGTCCGATTCCGCAGGTCTCATAGTGCGTTCAACCGCTGCCTGTTTCCGTGGCAGCGGAACTCCTGTAACTGCCGCGCAAACAACTCAAGCTCAAGGATGCACCCATGACCGAAGCCCGCATCACCGCCCTTGTCGATGCCATGACGCTGGACGAACAGGTCAGCCTCCTCTCCGGGGCGAGTTTCTGGTTTCTGCCCGCGATCGAGCGGCTGGGCATCGGTCATTTGCGGATGACGGACGGTCCGAACGGCGCGCGCGGCGGCGGATCGCTTCTGGGCGGGGTGAAGTCGGCGGCTTTCCCCGTGGGCATCTGCCTTGGGGCCACATGGAACCCTGCCCTGCTGACCGAAATCGGCGTGGCCCTGGCCGAAGAGGTGAAGTCGAAACAGGCGCATGTTTCGCTGGCCCCCACGGTGAACCTGCACCGGTCCGTCACCAACGGGCGCAACTTTGAATGTTATTCCGAAGACCCGTTGCTCACCGCTGAACTCGCCGTCGCCTATATCAACGGCCTGCAATCGCAGAACATCGCCGCGACGATCAAGCACTTCGTCGGCAACGAATCCGAAATCGAACGCACCACCATCTCGTCCGAGGTGGATGAACGCACGCTCCGCGAACTTTACCTGATCCCGTTCGAGGCGGCGGTAAAGCGGGCCAAGACATGGGCTATCATGTCAAGCTACAACCGGCTGGGCGGCACCTATACCTCGGAAAACGGCTGGCTGCTGAACACGGTGCTGCGCGGCGACTGGGGCTATGACGGCGTGGTCATGTCGGACTGGTTCGGGTCGCATTCCACCGCGCCCACGGTCAATGCGGGGCTTGATATTGAAATGCCGGGGCCGACGCGGGACCGTGGCGAAAAACTCGTGGCCGCCGTCGCGTCGGGCGAGGTCAGCGCCGACACTGTCCGAACCCGCGCACTGAATGTCCTGCGCCTGATGGACCGGACGGGCGCGATTGACGACCACCGCCCATTTGCTGAATCCGCCGTCGACCGCCCCGCCCACCGTGCCCTGATCCGCCGCGCCGGGGCCGAAGGGACGGTGCTTCTCAAGAACGACGGTATCCTGCCGCTGCGGCCGGGCAAGAAGATCGCAGTCATCGGCCCGAACGCGAAAACGGCGCAGATCATGGGCGGCGGGTCGGCGCAGTTGAACGCCCATTACCGCGTCAGCCCGTGGGGCGGCCTCGTCAACGCCTTGGGCGAAAGCCATCTGACATATGCCCCCGGCTGCTCAAATGCACAGTTCGAACCGCTCCTGACAGGCGACTTTGCCGTCGATTGGTTCGACAACACCACCCTCTCTGGCACCCCTGTCGCCCGTGGCACTCATACGGACGCGACCGCCTTCTGGTTCGGCCCGCTGGCGGATGGCAAGGTCGACAGCACCCATTTCTCGGCCCGCCTGACAGGCACCATCACCCCCGAAAGTTCTGGCACCCACCGCATCGGCGTCCGCAGCGCGGGCCTTGCCCGTGTGCTGGTCGATGGCAAGGTCATCGTAGATGCCTGGACCAACTGGACCCGGGGCCACACCTTCTTTGAAGAAGGCTGTGATGAGGTCACGGGCCTTGTGACACTCGAGGCAGGACGCGCCCACACGGTCACCATCGAATTCGCCTCAACCCAGAACCACATCCTGATGTTCGCGGCCTTTGCCGTCGGGATCAGCAAACCCATGGGCGACGCAGAGATTGCCGAGGCCGCCGAGGTTGCAGGCAGCGCCCAGATCGCCCTGCTGTTCGTCGGCCGCGATGCGACATGGGACAGCGAAGGCGCAGACCTGCCCGATATCACCCTGCCCGGCCGCCAGAACGATCTGATCGCCGCCGTCCGCAAGGCCAATCCGGCGACCATCGTCGTCCTGCAAACCGGCGGCCCGGTGGAAATGCCTTGGGCGGATGACGTGCCCGCGATCCTGCAAGCATGGTATCCGGGGCAAGAGGCCGGGAATGCCATTGCCGATGTCCTTCTGGGTCATACCGAACCCTCGGGCCGCCTGCCGCAGACCTTTCCGCGCCGCTGGGCCGATAACGCGACCCACAGCCAGGACCCGGAAATCTACCCCGGCCTGAACGGCAAGGTCCGCTACGAAGAAGGCGTTTTCATCGGCTACCGCCACCATGACCGGACCGGCACCCCGCCGCTGTTCCCATTCGGCCACGGCCTTGGCTACACGACCTTTGCCCTGTCCGATCTGGTGCTGAACCCCGCCGGATTTGCCGCCGATGGCACGCTCACCGCGACCGTCACGGTCAACAACACCGGCGCCCGTGAAGGGTCCGAGGTTGTGCAGCTTTACGTCACCCCCGCCGATGCGCCCGTCAAACGCCCGGCCCGAGAACTCAAGGCCTTTGCCAAGGTCCGCCTTGCACCGGGGACCAGCACGACAGTGACCCTGTCCTTGACCGCCCGCGACTTTGCCTTCTTCTCGGCGGCCGACCGGGCCTGGATCGTCGCTCCCGGCACCTATGGCATACAGATCGGCCGTTCGGCCACCGATCAAGTCCTGTCCGAAACCATCACCCGCGAAACCAGCCTGACCCTGCCTCTTTGACGCCGTAGGCTGTGTGACAAGGGCGACAGTTTCCCGTCTTGACGGCGGCCCGCCTTTCCCGACGGGCCGCATCACATTATGCTCTTGAAAAACAAGAGACCCGCGTCACCCGTGAACCCCCGCACCCTTGCCCTAGCCGCCCTCTTGGGCTTGTCCCTCGCCGCCTGCGGCCCGGGCGAAGCGCCGGAAACGGCGGCCCCAGGCCGGGGTATTCCCGCCTTCATGACGGCCGAGATCGAAACCGATGACCAGGGGCGCTGCTTTGGCCGCGACATCACCCCTGCCGTCATTGAAACCATCACCGCGCAGGAGGTTGAAACCCCCGCAGTCATCGGCCCCGATGGCGGCGTGCTGACGCCCGCCACCTACCGAACGGTCACCCGGCAACAGATCACCCGCGAACGGGCCGAGGTGACCTTTGAAACGCTCTGTCCACCCACCTATACTGTGGAATTTGTGGCAACCCTTCAGCGGGCACTAGCCACCCGTGGCCTCTATGCCGGCCCGATCAACGGGCTGATGGACACTGCCACCGGTCGCGCCGTTCAGGATTACCAGCGCACTGAAGGTCCTGACAGCCCCCTCCTCTCGATCGAGGCCGCACGCAGCCTCGGCATCGTGGAACTCTCGCAGGAACAGATCAACAATCTCTGACCCCCGCAGGGTCGCCACCAGCGAGGTCGCGCGGACAAGCGGCTCGCAAGACCCAAACAAAAAGGGCGCCTTTGAGGGCGCCCTTTCCGTCAAACCGACATCTCCGCTCAGTCTTCCAGCGACAGCGCCACAAAGCGCGGATCACCATCCCGACGGATCAGAAGAAGGATCGACGACCGGCCCGCATCCTCGGCCTCGGTGACCCGGGCGGTGAAATCGTCGATCGACGTCAGCGGCTGCTGGCCCGCTTCGGTGATCAAATCACCCGGCATGATGCCCTTCAGTGCCGCATCGGCCATCTGGTCAACCTTGGTCACCACCAGCCCGGTGGCGGCTTCGTCCAGACCGAATTGCGTGGCCAGCTCGGGTGTGACCGGCGACAGCATCAGCCCAAGCATTTCGGTCTCCTGCGGCACGGGTGCCGCTTCGGTCGATGCCGGGATCGCGGCTTCGGCCTCTTCCCGACGGCCCAGCGTCACTTCCAGCGACACGATCTCGCCGTTACGCAGCACCTCGACCGGAACGGCCTTGCCGATATCGGCGGCGGCCACCATCCGGACAAGCTCGCCCGTATCGCCCACGTCATTGCCGTTGAACTTGAGGATCACGTCACCCGAGGTGATCCCGGCGGCCATGGCCGGCCCTTCGGGCACATCCGTCACCAGCGCGCCAACAGCCCCTTCAAGCCCGGCAATCGCGTCCACCATATCCGGCGTCACATCCTGGATCCGCACGCCCAGCCAGCCGCGCCGGGTTTCCCCGAATTCCTGCAACTGCGCCACGACGTTCGACACGACCTCGGCCGACATCGAGAAACCGATCCCGATCGACCCGCCCGACGGCGACAGGATCGCCGTGTTCACCCCGATGACCTGACCTTCCATGTTGAACAGCGGCCCGCCCGAATTGCCCCGGTTGATCGCAGCATCAGTCTGGATGAAGTCGTCGTATGTGCCCGAAAGTTCGCGGTTACGGGCCGACACGATACCAGCCGAAACCGAGAAGCCCTGACCGAGCGGGTTACCAATGGCCATAACCCAGTCACCGACTCGGGCGCCTTCACCATTGCTGTCGCCGAAGGCGACAAACGGAAGGTCTGCCTCTTCGTCCTGCACCTTCAGCAATGCGATGTCAGTGTTCTTATCGACTCCGATAACCGTCGCAGGAAGCTGTTCGCCCGAATAAAGCTCAACCATGATCTCGTCTGCGCCTTCGATGACGTGGTTGTTCGTCACGACAAAGCCGTCAGCCGAGATGATGAAACCGGAACCCAGCGCGGCAGAACGCTGCGGCGCGCCGTTTTCGCCACCGAAGTCATCAAAGAAGTCTTCGAAGGGCGAACCCGGAGGGGCCATGCCTTCGGGGCCGGTATTGGCAGCAATGACGGTCGAAGTCGTGATATTCACCACGGCCGGGCTGACCTTTTCGGCCAGTTCGGCAAAGCTCATCGGCCGCGATCCATCGGGCATCATTTCGACCAGCGGCGCGGTCGCGTCTTCGGTGGTGGTTTCCTGCGCGGTGGTGGGCAACACCTGTGTTGCCACGACGGCCGCGCCCAGCATCAGCGCCCCGAGGACGCGGGCCGGGGTGGCCGGAAATTTGTCTGCGAACGCCTTGGACTTCACGGCTAGCTCCCTTGAGAATGTCAGGCGGGCCATCCGCCCGCTGGTGTCCGGAGTAAATCTAGGACAGGGCCGCCACAACGCAAAGTCCCATCGCGGCCCGTCAAGTGGACGTGAGCGATTTGCGCGCGTTTTCTCGCGATTGCGTGGCGTTTTGAAACATCCGGCAGGCTGACCCAGCGTAAGCAGGGCCGGGATGTTTCAGATCGCGCCCAGTGCCTTGGCCCCGACAACAAGGCCCAGACCCGCCGCGATGGCCACAAGGCCGATGATCCGCCGCTGTTCCAGTGTCATGGCCCGCAGCGCGGCCAGCATGTCTTCGACAAGCGAAGGGGCCAGTGCATAGACCAGCCCCTCCACAATCAGCACCAGCCCGAGGGCCAGAAGCGCGATACCCATTACGGCGCGGGTGCCGCCGGTGGCGTCTGCCCCACCCCGTCCGGTGCATAAAGGAACCGGAAGAAGTCGCTGGTGGGCGTCATCACCATGGTCGAGGTTTCGCCCTGCAGCGTCACCTCGTAGGCTTGCATGGAACGGTAGAAGTCAAAGAACTCCGGGTCGGCCCCATAGGCATCTGCAAAGATCGTGCTCGCCTCGGCATCCGCCTCACCGCGCGTGATCTGCGCTTCCTTCTCCGATTCCGACAGTGTTTCCACCACGGTCCGGTCGGCCAGGGCGCGGACGCGCTGTGCCGCTTCATTACCACGGGCGATTTCATCCGCAGCCTCGCGCTCACGTTCGGCCCGCATCCGGGCAAAGGTAGCTTCAAGGTTCTGTTCGGGCAGGTTCGTCTGCTTGAGCCGGACGTCGACAATGTCGATCCCAAGACTTTCGGCACTCACCTGCGCCTGATCGCGGATGCGGTTCATGAGCACCCGACGTTCGGACGACAGGATCGTGTCCGACGTCACCTGATCCGCACCCAGAACTTCGCGGATCTGCGAGTTCAGGATGCCCGAAAGCCGGTCTTCGGCGGTGCGGATGCCGCCCACGCCAACGGCCTGACGGAACCGCACCACATCCGCGATGCGATACCGCGCAAACGCGTCCACGACCAGACGACGGTCATCCGACGGCGTGACCTCGAACGAATCGGTGTCAAGCGACAGGATGCGGTCATCGTATTTCACGACCTCCTGGATCAGGGGGATCTTGAAACCGATACCGGGTTCTTCGCGCACCTGCGCGATGGACCCGAACTGAAGGACAAGCGCCTTTTCCCGTTCATCGACCACAAAGACCGACGAGAGAAAGGCCACGATGGCAAGGCCAACAACGCCCAGAGCAATGAGAAGTCGGTTCATGGCTCAGTTCCCCGTTCCGGTAGCGGCCGCAGCGGGGCCTGTTGGCGTCCGCATCAGCTCGTTCAGTGGCAGGAACGGCACGACGCCGCTGCCACCCTCTCCGCCCGCAACGGACGGATCAAGAATGATCTTGTTCACGTCGCCCAGCACACGTTCCATCGTTTCAAGATAGATCCGGCGGCGGGTGATGTCTTGCGACCCTTCATAAGCGGTCTGCACGGCGGCAAACCGGCTTGCCTGACCCAGCGCATCGTTGATCGTCTGCGCCCGGTAACCCTCGGCCTGTTCCACGATCTGCGCGGCGCGCCCGCGCGCTTCGGCCAGAACGGTGTTGGAATAGGCGTCAGCCTGACGTTGCAGCCTGTCACGTTCCTGCGCGGCGGCCTGCACGGCGCGGAAGCTGTCGATCACCTCGGGCGGCGGTTCGGCCTTCTCAAGGTTGATGCGCACGATGCTGATGCCGCTTTCATATTCGTCCAGCGTCGCCTGAATATTGGCCTGCGCCGTATCGGCAATCGCGCCCCGGTCACGGTTCAGGATCGACGAAAAGGTCGAGGCCGCGATGATTTCGCGCATGACCGATTCAGACACGGCCTGCACCGTCAGTTGCGGATCGCTGATGTTGAACAACAGGCTTTCCGGGTTGTTCACGTTCCAGACAACCTGAAACCCGATATCCACGATGTTGGCATCGGTGGTCAGCATCAGCCCGGCATCGGACGGTGCACCGGCCACTGTCCCAATCGATTCCGTGCGTTCAGACGTCACATTGACGACGTCGTAGGTAACAAGCGGCCAAGGCGCAAAGTTGAGGCCCGGTTCGCCGACGGAATAACGCTGGCCAAGGAACAGTTCGACCGACTGTTCTTCGGGCCTGACTGTGTAAAAGGACATGAAGGCCCAAAGGCCCACGACGGCCAGACCGGCCAGACCAATCGTCCCGCGCGTGATGCGCGGCCCGCCGCCGGTGCCGCCCGGCCCCGTCCCGCCCTTGCCGCCGCCCATCAGAACGCGAAGCTGCTCGCGCCCCTTGTTCATCAGCTCATCGATCTCGGGGATCTGCGGACCGTCACCCGGCCTGCGCGTCGGAGGACGCCTGTCATCGCCCGGCCGCTTGTCATCTTCCCCGTTGCCGCGATTTCCACCGCCGCCGCCCCAGGGGCCACCATTGTTTCCCGCCATAAAGCCTCTGCTTCCCTGTTAGTCCAATCGGCCGTGCCGGCCTGTCTCGTCCCTAATTGTGCGCAGATGCGCCGATTTCAAGCACTACGGACCGGTGTCCGCATCGTAACCAGCTCTTCCGACATGGTTGGATGCACCGCGACGGTCCTGTCAAAGTCCTCTTTGGTCGCGCCCATCTTGATCGCGATGGCGGCCAACTGGATCATCTCGCCCGCCTCGGGTGCGACAATGTGACAACCCAGAACCCGACGCGTGGCCTTACTCACGATCAGCTTCATCAGCACCCGATCGGGTTTGCCGATAAAGGCCGTCCGCATCGGCCGGAAGGATGTGCTGTACACCTCGATCGGTTCTTGTTCGCGCGCCTCTTCCTCGGTCAGGCCAATGGTGCCCAGTTCCGGCTGCGTGAACACGGCCGACGCGATCAGGTCGTGATCCACCGGGGTGGGCTTGCCCCGGAACATGGTATCGACAAAGGCCATCGCATCCTTGATCGCGACCGGCGTCAGGTTGACGCGGTTTGTGACATCGCCAAGGGCAAAGATCGAAGGAACCGAAGTCTGCGAATAGGCATCCACCACAATCTCGCCCCGCCGCCCGATTTTCACGCCTAAGGCCTCAAGACCCAGACCCGCAGTATTGGCCGTCCGCCCCGTTGCAAACAGCACGGCGTCAAACACGGCTTCCATGCCGTTGGTGGCCTTCACACGCACTTGGCCGCCGCGTCCTGCCTGAACCTGCGGGATTTCCTCTGCGGGCATGTCCATATCCGCATCAGCCGCACCCATCGCCACGATATTGGTGCCCAGCCGCAGATCAATCCCCAGCGCCTGCATTCCTTCGGCCACAAGACCACGCGCCTCGTCATCAAAGCCCCGCAAGATTTGCGCCCCGCGATAGAACTGCGTCACCTTCACGCCCATGTTGTTCAGGATACAGGCCATCTCGCAGGCGATGAAACCACCGCCCACGATCAGGATGGATTTCGGCAGCGCGTCCATCAGGAAAATGTCGTCCGACACCATCCCCAGATGTGCATTGGGCAGGTCGGGCCTGTCCGGCCGTCCGCCCGTCGCAATCAGGATATGCGCCGCCGTCACCACTTGCCCGGTGGACAGCCGCACCGTATGCGCATCATCCAGCGTGGCCCTCGCCGTGAACACGGTCACGCCCGACCCATCCAGCAGCTTCCGATAGACGCCTTCCAGCCGGTCAAGCTCTGCCCACAGCCGGGGACGGAACCTCTCCCATGAAAACTCGCCAGACGTGACGTCCCAGCCATATGCCCGCGCCTCGTCCGCCAGATCATGAAAGCCGGAGGCAAAAACCATCAGCTTTTTCGGCACACAGCCCCGGATGACGCAGGTGCCACCCATGCGGTCATCTTCGGCCAGCGCGACCCGCGCGCCCGTGCCCGCCGCC